>DATNIT010000123.1:0-24054 GCA_035604335.1 Allostellaceae bacterium
CCGCCAACTTCTCAGCATCTGAAGATCCGGCAGCGGTCGCGCCGCGCGTGGGTCGCGCTGGAGCAGGGCCTCGATCGCGGCGGCGGCATCGAGTACGAACTTGTCCTGCCGCGCGGGGCCGCAGAGTTGGAGGGCGAAGGGCGTGCCGGTGGGTTCGAGGCCGCAGGGGAGCGAGATCGAGGGGTGCGCGGGGAGCGTCAAATAATAGGTGGGGGCGAGCCAGGCGTAGTAGGTGGGAAGCTTCTGGCCGTCGATCTCCGCGCAGTAGCGCTGCTCGACCGGGAAGGGCGGCACCGAGACGGTCGGACAGATCAACAGGTCCACGTCGCGGAAGAACTCCTGGAAGGCGCGGTAGATCCGGGTCTGCATGAGCATGCCGCGCGCGGCGTCGGCGGCGGACATGGCGAGGCCCTGCTCGTAGTTCGCGACGATGTTGGGGCCGAGCTTGTCGCGGTGCTTTTCGTAGCGCTCCTTGTGCGCCGCGAGGAAATTGAGCGCGCGCACGATGCCGAAGGCCTCGTCGGCCTCAGTCATGTCGGGGTGGCGCCACTCGCAGGACTTGAACGCGCCCTTGATGATGTCGATGCGCTCGCGGAAGGTCGCGCGGATGCGCGGGTCGAGCGGGATGCGGCCGAAATCCTCGGTGACGGCGACCCGCAACCGTGACAGGTCGACCGGCGCGACGGTGGAAAAATCCGCGGGATCGACGGGGGAGGCGAGGGGATCGCGGCTGTCGTCGGAGACCTGCGCCTGCAAGAGGAGCAGCGTGTCGGCGACGCTGCGTCCCATGGGTCCCTGAACCGAGATCGGCGTCCAGCCGAGCGGCCGGCGCTCGGTCGCGACCAGGCCGGGCGAGGGACGGAATCCCACCACGCCGCAGAACGCCGCGGGGATGCGCAGGCTGCCGCCGGTATCCGAGCCGGTGCAGGTCGGCAGCATCGAGGTCGCGAGCGCCACGGCCGAGCCGCCGGACGAGCCGCCGCAGATCCGCGCGGGGTCGAAGGGATTGCCGGTCGGGCCCCAGACGGGGTTGTTGGTGTTGGCGCCGGCGCCGAACTCGGGCACGTTGGTCTTGCCAACCACGATGGCGCCCGCGGCGCACGGCCGCCACCATGCGCTCGTCCTTCTCGGGGACGTAGTCCTTGTAGATCGGCGAGCCCCAGGTGGTCTTGAGCCCCGCTGTCTCGTTGAGATCCTTGATGCCGATGGGTAGCCCGTGCAACGGGCCTAGCGCGTCGCCGGCGAGCACCGCCTTCTCAGCCGCCTTGGCCTCGGCCTTGGCGCGGTCGATGCAGGTGGCGGTGACCGCGTTGAGCGCGGGGGTTCACCGCCTCGATGCGCCGCAGGCAACTCTCGAGCAGCTCCACCGGCGAGATCGATTTCCGCCCGATGAGCTGGCGCAGCTCCACCGCGCTCAGATCGCACAATTCCGCCACGTCTATCTCCCTCTTAGCTGCGTCCCTCGAGTGTTTCCATGACCGCCTCGGCGAAGCGCTCGGTGGTGGCTTTGCCGCCGAGGTCGGGCGTCAGCGTCTTTCCCCGCGCCAGCGTCGCGTCGACCGCCGCTTGCATCGCCTCACCGGCGCGGCCGAGCGCGGGATCATTGCGGCGCTCGCCGAGCCACTGCAGCAGCATCGCCGCCGACAGAATCTCCGCCGAAGGATTGGCGATCCCCTTGCCCGCGATATCCGGCGCGGATCCGTGCACCGCCTGCGCCATGGCGAGACGCTCGCCGGCATTGAGGCCCGCGGCCAGACCCAACCCGCCCACGAGGCCCGCCGCCTCGTCGGAGAGGATGTCGCCGTACATGTTGGTGGTGACGATCACATCGAAGTGCCGCGGCTTCAGGATCAGGTGCATGGCGGCGGCGTCGATGTGGAAGTCGTCGACGGCGATCTCGGGATAGTCGCGAGCGATCTCGCGGCAGCAGTCGAGGAACAGGCCATCGCTCCGGCGCAGGACATTCGCTTTGTGGACCAGGCTCACGCGGCGCTTGCCCTTGCGGGCGCGCGCGAGCTCGAAGCCGGCGCGGGCGATGCGCAGGCACGCCTTGCGCGTGATCACGCGCACCGAGAGTACGGTATCGGCATCGGGCCGGAGCTCGCCGTTGCCGTCGAGCAGGTTGCGGTCGGCGTAGAAGCCCTCGGTGTTCTCGCGCATGACCACGAGGTCGACGTCCTTCGCGACCGACGGTACACCGGCGCGGCTTCGCGCCGGCCGCACGTTGGCGTAGAGATCGAAATGCTTGCGGAGATAGGCGCTGGGATTCGGGGTGTTTGGGTCGAAGATGTCGTAGATGTGCGTGGTCAGCGGGCCCAGCAGCACCCCGTCCGCGGCCGCGAGCGCCGCCCGAGTCTCATCGGGAATGGTGCGGCCCTGCTGCTGGAGAGCCGCGAGGCCGATCGGCTTGTGCACGAGCTCGACCGCCGCGTTCGCGCGCCGCAGCGCCGCTTCCATCACCCGACAGCTCGCCGACACGATCTCGGGTCCGATGCCGTCTCCGGCGAGCACGACGATGCGGGGCGGCATGAGTTCTCCTGTTGTGCGGCTCGCATTATAGGGAACTTGGTCCATTGGCACAGGCGCATTGACGCCTGCCAGCCGGGCCTCTTACCGTCCTCGCGGAGCCGAGGCGGCGGTCGCGGCAAACGCAGGGAGGCGAGCCATGGCGGGTCGATACATCACGGTGCGCGCCAAGGACGGCGGCAGTTTCCGCGCCTATCTCGCCACGCCCGAGAAAGGCAGCGGGCCCGGCATCGTGCTGCTCCAGGAGATCTTCGGGATCAACCCCTACATCCGCGGTGTCGCCGACACTTACGCCGAGGAAGGCTATGTCGTGCTGGCGCCGGACCTGTTCTGGCGCATCGAGCCCGGCATCGAGCTGGGATTCACCGGCGCCGATCGCGAGCGCGCCTTCGAGCTCTACGGCAAGTTCGACATGGAGAAGGCGGTCGAGGACATCGCGGCGACGGTCTCGGCGCTGCGCGGCTTGCCGGAGTGCAAGGGCAAGATCGGCGCCCTCGGCTTCTGCCTCGGCGGCTTGTTGGCCTATCTCTCCGCCGCGCACGCTGGCGTCGACTGCGCCGTCTCCTACTACGGCGTCGGCATCGAGAAGCGGCTCGGCGACGCCGCCAAGGCGAAATGCCCGATGGTCTTCCACATGGGCGCGCTCGACAAGTTCACGCCGCCCGAGGTGGTCGAGGCGATCCGCGGCACCTTCAAGGGCCGGAGCGATGTCGAGATCTACGTCTATCCCGGTGCCGACCACGCCTTCGCGCGCAAAGGCGGCGACCACTACGACAAATCCGCGGCGATGATGGCGCACACGCGCTCGATCGCGCTCTTCCGGAAAGTTCTGGGGCCCTATTACGACCTGAGTGCGCTTTGGGAGCAGCATTGCTATTTCGAGTTCGCCACACGCGACGTGCCCGCGACCATGAGGACCATGGTGGCCGAGCCCTACGTCAACCACGTCCCCACCATGACCGGCGGCGTCGGCGCCAAGGAGCTGAGCCGCTTCTACCAGCACCACTTCGTCAACTCGAATCCCGCGGATACCAAGCTCATCCCGATCTCGCGCACGATCGGGAGCGATCGCGTGGTGGACGAGATGATCTTCTGCTTCACTCACGACCGCGAGATCGACTGGATGCTGCCGGGCGTGAAGCCCACGGGCAAATACGTCGAGGTGCCCCTGATCGCGGTGGTGAATTTCCGCGGAGACAAGCTCTATCACGAGCACATCTACTGGGATCAGGCCTCGGTCCTGGTCCAGATCGGGCTGCTCGATCCCAAGCTGCTGCCGGTGGCGGGGCGAGAGACCGCGCAGAAAGTGCTGGACGAGACGAAGCCGTCGAACACGCTGATGAAGCGGTGGGTGGGAAGTGCGAACGCTGGATAAAGGGGTTAGCCATGATGCAAGACACAGTTCGCGACCTCGGCCGTTTCGTGGAGCCCGACCGCGTCCACCGCAGCGTCTACACCGATCCCGCGATCTTCGAGCGGGAGATGGAGACGATCTTCCACAAGGTCTGGACCTATGTCGGGCACGAGACGCAGGTGCCGAAGCCCGGCGACTATTACACTCTGCTGATCGGACGCCAGCCCATGGTCATGGTCCGGCACGAAGACGGCCGCATCCACGTGCTCTACAACCGCTGCGCCCACCGCGGCGCCATGGTGTGCGGCGCGCTTCACGGCAATACCGGCAAGGCCTTCACCTGCTCCTATCACTCCTGGCAGTACCACACCGACGGCACGCTCGAGAGTATCCCTTTACCCAAGGGCTACGAGGGCACGCGGCTCTCGCCCGGCAGTCCCGAATTCAACCTGAAGCGCGCGGCGCGCGTCGACAGCTATCGCGGCTTCGTGTTCGCGAGCCTCGCGGAGGACGGCCCGTCGCTGCTCGAGTATCTCGGCGACGCCAAGATCGCCTTCGACGACATGTGCAACCGCGCGCCCGCGGGCGAGGTGGAAGTCATTCCGAATTGCTTCCGGGTCATCCAGCATTCCAACTGGAAAATCTTCCTCGAGAACCAGCTGGACGCGCTGCATCCGTCGGTGACGCACGAATCCACGGGCCGCGCCGCGCTCGAGGTCGAGCATGACATCGAGAAGCGTAACGGTAAGGCGCCGCTCGACTACCACTACCTCTCGGCCTTTACGACGCCGTTCCACAAGTGGGACACGGTGCAGACCGTGAACTATCCGAACGGTCACTGCATCTTGCAGGGCTACATGGGCTTGCGTCCGCAGGACCCGGACACGCTCGCGTACGAGGCGGTTATGCGGAAGCACTATGGCGCGGCGCGCACCGAGGATATCCTCGGCGTCAACATCCACCACGTTCTGCTCTATCCCGGCCTCTCCGTGCAGTCGCCGCTGCAGCAGCTGCGCGCGGTGCGGCCGCTCTCGGTCGACCGCACGCTCACGGAGATCTGGCATTTCCGGCTGAAGGGCGCGCCCGAGGCGATCTACCGCCGCGCGCTCGGCTACTACAACCTCGTCAACTCGCCCTCGACCATGGTGAACGCCGACGACCTCGAGAATTTCTGGCGCTGCCACCAGGGCCTGGCGTCCGAGGGCGGCGACTGGGTGAGCTTCCACCGCCACGCCGGCCAGGACGATGAAAAGGACGGCGTGATCATGTCGCGCTGGGGCACCAGCGAGGCACCCATGCGCAACCAGTTCCGCGCCTGGACCCACTACGTCGCGGGAGGGCGCTGATGGCGCGGACGGCGAAGAAGAGCGCGCCGAGGCGGAAGCGCGCCACTGCCGCGAAGGGAGCGCCGGTCAAGCGCATCGTTAAAACGAACGGCGCCTACGATACGCAGCGCCAGGTCGAGCAATTCCTCTATCGGCAGGCGGAGTTCCTCGACGAGAAGCGCTGGAGCGATTTCATCGAGCTCTTCGCCAATGACGGACTTTATTGGATGCCGGCCTCGCCCGAGCAGACCACAGGCGAGGGCGTGCCCTCGATCTTCTACGAGGACCGCAACCTCATGACGGTCCGGATGAAGCGCGTGACGCATCCGCACGCCTGGTCGCAGTCGCCCGCGTGGGGCACCAGCCACCTGGTCTCCAACGTCGCGATAGAGAAAGAGGACCCGCGCACCAGCGAGCTCATCGTGCGCTCGCGCTTCCACATGATGGAATTCCGCCGCGACGCCTCGCGCCACTTCGCCGGCACCTACCGCCACCGCCTCGCCAAAACCAAGGACGGCTACCGCATCAAACTCCAGCGCGTCGACATGGTGAACGGCCAGGGACCGTACGACTACGTGCTGCAGGTGTGGGTGTAAGGCGTCGGCGACCCTCACCCTCCCGTGCGCTCCGGCTCCCTCTGCCGCTTCGCGGGCAAGGGGCCTTTCTTTTACCCCTCGCCCCAACGGGGAGAGGGTTGCGAAGCCTTAGCGAGCGAAGCGAGCTTAGGCGAAGCTGGGTGAGGGGCGGTCGCGCTCGCTGACTCGTAGCGTTCCTACGACTATTGCTTGGTCCCGCGAACCGAGTGGCGATACCGAATGCCAAGACCTACCGCGGGTCGCGGCGATGAAGCCATTCCTTGGGCGGGATGGCGTTGACGGGGTTCTCGGGATTGCCGGTGCGGAAGGCCAGCACCTCGAAGGTGTTCCAGGCGTAGACCTTCTCGGCCGCAGTCAGGCCGGGCTCGCCCCACCAGGCGTCGATCGCGGACCTGTCCTCGCCTGCCTCGATCTCGCAATCGCGCCCGGCTGGGCGCCGGCGTCACGATCAAAGGGCCCGCGATCCTGCGTCAGCTGGATTCGACGACCGTGCTGTTTCCGGGGCAAACTGCCGAGGTGCATGCCTACGGCAGTTTGATCGTACGGGAGGGCTGAGCGCCTCATGAGTGACAGCGTGGTCTTGAGCGAGGTCGACGCGCGCGGCGTGGCGACCGTGACCCTCAACCGGCCGGCGGTGAACAACGCCTACAACGCGGCGGTGATCGAGGGGTTGGCGCGCGCCTTCGCGGCGCTGGCGGCGAATACGGCCGTGCGGGTGGTCGTGCTGCGCGGCAACGGCAAGCATTTCCAAGCCGGTGCCGATCTCGCTTTTTTGCGGGAGCTCGCGGGCAAGTCGCTCGAGGAAGGGCTCGCCTTCTCGCGCTTGACGGTGGCGACGGTGGACGCGCTTCGGCGTTTTCACCGTCCGACGATCGCGCTCGTTCACGGCGGCTGCTTCGGCGGTGGGGTCGGGCTGGTGGCCGCTTGCGATATCGCGATCGCCGCCACCGACGCGGTCTTCTCGCTGAGCGAGGTGCGCTGGGGCATCACGCCCTCGCCGATCATGGGCGTGCTGGGCCGGCGCCTGGGCCCGCGCGCGCTCGGCCGTTTCGCGCTGAGCGGCGAGCGGTTCGATGCGGCGACGGCGCATCGCATCGGTCTCGTGCACCAGGTCTGCGCGCCAGGCCGGCTCGACGACGCGGCGGCGCCCACGATCGAGGCGTTGCTTACGGCGGCGCCGGAGGCGACCGCCACGACGAAAGCCCTCATCGAGGAGAGCCTGCTGCACGACGGCGAGCCGCATTTCAACGACGCGCTCGCGCAAGAGGGCGCCTCGCGCCGCCTCATGCCCGAAGCCGCCGAGGGCCTCGCGAGCTTTGCCGAGAAGCGGCTGCCGATCTGGTATCCGAAGAAACCGGGGTGACGTGCTATCGACAGCTCGACGTGCCCGGCACCTCCACCTGAGTCATGCGTGCCTCGATGGTGGCGACGCGCTCCTCGATGTAGCGTGAGGGCCGCTCCACCGAGAGGACGCGGGGGTTCGGCAGGATGGACGCCAGCAATGCGGCCTCGCGCCGCGTCAGCGCCGAGGCGGGCTTGCGGAAATGTGTCTGGGCCGCTTGCTCCGCGCCATAGACGCCGTCGCCCCACTCGATCACGTTGAGATAAACCTCGAGGATCCGGGACTTCGGCCAGCCGAGCTCGAGGAGCTCGGTGATATAGGCCTCGATCCCCTTGCGCAGAAAGCCACCGCCGGGCCACAGCAGGATGTTCTTCGCGGTCTGCTGCGAGATCGTGCTGGCGCCGCGGAGCCGGCCGCCGGCGCGGAATCGCTCGAGCGCGGCGCCGATCTCCTCGTAGTCGAAGCCGCGGTGGATGCAGAACCGGGCATCCTCGGAGGCGATCACCGCGCGCACCAGCCAGGGCGAGACCTGCGGCAGCGGGATCCAATGCTGGCGGATCGGCGTGCCCGAGACGGCGCGGATGAGCATCAGCGGAATCACCGGCGGCGGCACGAGCCGATAGATTGCGACCACGACGATGGGAAGCCCCAACACCAACAAGAGCACGGCGAGAACGACCGACCAAAGCGTGCGGCCGACCCGGCGGTGCGGCGGGGACTTCGCAACCGCCGGCCGCGCTCGGCTCCCTTCGCTCATATCGCGATGCAGACCTTGCCGACGTGTCGGCCGGCGCCGAGATACTCGATCGCCGCTCGGATATCGGCGAGCGGAAATACCGTGTCGATGACGGGCCGCAGCTTGTGCCCGGCGATGGCGGCCAGCATGCGCTCGAACTGGTCGCGGCTGCCGACCGTCACGCCCTGGAGGCGGATGTTCTGCATCACCACGAGCGCCAGGTTGAAGTCGGGCTTGGCGCCGCCGAGTACGCCGATCAGCGAGATGGTCCCGCCCACGCGCACGGCTCGGATCGACTGTGCGAGCGTGCCAGCGCCGCCGACCTCGACCACGTGATCGACGCCGCGCCCCGCGGTGAGCGTGCGCGCCCAGCGGCCCCAATCCGGCATCTCGCGGTGGTTGACGACGTCGCTGGCGCCTAGGTCTCTTAGGCGTTGCAGGCGGTCGGGCGCGGACGACGTCGCGATCACGCGCGCTCCCGCGAGCCGCGCGAATTGCAGCGCGAACAGCGAGAGGCCGCCGGTTCCCTGGGTCAGCACGACGTCGCCGGGACCCACGCCGCCTTGGGTCGCCACGGCGCTCCACGCGGTGAGCGCCGCGCAGGGCAGGGTCGCGGCTTCGATGTCGGAAAGATGCTCGGGCGTACGCACCAACCCGGTGGTCGGGGACAATCGATACTCGGCGGCGCAGCCATCGACGCTGCCGCCGAGCGAGACCGCGCTCTTCTCCTCGGACATCTCGCCGCCGAGCCAGTTCGGCATCAGGCAGCCGATCACCCGATCCCCTCGGCGCCATGACTCGACACCGGGGCCCACGTCCACCACCTCTCCCGCGCCATCGGAGAGCGGGATCAGTCGCTCCTGCTTTTGTCGGGAGCCGTACCCGCCGATTACGGTCAGCGTGTCCCGATAATTCAGCGAGGCCGCGCGCAGCCGGACCAGCACCTCGCCCGGCCCGGGCTCCGGCATCGGCAGCTCCTCGATCTTGAGATTGTCGAGGCCGGGACGCTCGATCACGGCGGCTTTCATGGACGCTCGCTTTTATCGCTGACTGTACTCAAAGCTCCCGTCGAGTCGGTCGTGAGTTTCATAGCGTGCCGTGCTTTACTGCGGCGGTGTCTTTTAGCATCCTAGGAAGCGACGTCGGCAGCCTGCCGTGAAGTCGTCCGAGGGCACCATAAAAGGAGACAGAGACCATGGCCAAAGCGACCAAGAGGAAGGCGACCAAGAAGAAACCCGCGCGCGGCAAGGCGGCCGCGAAGGGGGCGCGGAGGAAGGTCGCCGCACGGAAGTCCGCGGCAAAGGCGAAGAAGACCAAGAAAGCGAAGCCGCGCCGGAAGGCGGCCCCGAAGCCCGCCCCGAAGCTCGTAGCCAAGAAGGTGGCCCCGCGCAAGGCGGCGCCGAAGCCCACGCCGCCGGCTCCCCAGCCTGTGGTGGCGCCCGCGCCGGTAACGCCGGAGCCCGAGGCCCCGGAGCCGAGCCCGTTCTCCGATCCCTGGCGCCCGGTCGGCCAATAAGGCGAGGCGGGCCGTTTCTCGGCCTGACTTTTCGGGGGCTTCGGGGGATCAGAGCAGGCATCTAGCCGGCTGAAGGGGAGTCCAGGTGGGTTCGCGGGATGGTCGGTCGCCGCGGAAAAGCCGTGCTGCAGTGCAACTTGACCCCCGGTTCGAGGGCTGGCGCGCGGTCGCCGCGGCCAGCCCTAAGCCCTTCATGGGCGTTGCGATTCTGGCTCCGATCGGGCATCTTGGCGCCGCCTTCTCCGGTCCCGGGGGCCCTGATTTTCCCGGCCGAGGTTGACGTAGGTCATAACGGGAGCCGTCCTTAGCAAGTACGGTCGAGCCTCACGACGATTATCGATCCAGGGGCGGCGGCCGACTGCACATTCATGCATGGGACACTCGGGTGGAATTCGCCGGCTATCGGTGGCGGCCGTGGTACGACCGGCGGATAATCCACTGTTCGCAGCATAGGGAGTCGCCTTGAAGCCGACCGACGTTAGCCAGCCCGACTACTTTCACAAGGTCGTGGACTGTCAGTGGGCATGCCCTGCCCACACACCCGTGCCCGAATACATCCGATTGATCGCGGCGGGCCGGTACACCGACGCCTACATGGTGAATTGGACCTCGAACGTGTTCCCGGGGATCCTCGGCCGCACCTGCGACCGGCCCTGCGAGCCCGCCTGCCGGCGCGGCCGAGTCGAGAAGGAGCCGGTGGCGATCTGCCGGCTCAAGCGAGTCGCCGCCGACAACAAGGACGACGTCCGCAGGCTGTTGCCGATCGCTCCCGTGAAGAAGAACGGGAAGCGGGTGGCGCTGGTGGGCGCGGGTCCCGCCTCGCTCACGGTCGCGCGCGACCTGGCGCCGTTGGGCTATCACCTCGTGCTCTACGATGGCGATCCCAAGGCCGGCGGCATGATCCGCAGCCAGATCCCGCGGTTTCGGCTGCCGGAGACCGTGATCGACGAGGAAGTCGGATACATCGTCGGCATCGGCGGTATCGAGCTCCGGCTCGGCCAGCGCATCGACAGCCTGAAGGCGCTGCTGGGCGAGGGGTACGACGCGATCTTCGTGGGGAGCGGCGCGCCCCGCGGCCGCGACCTCGATGTCCCCGGCCGCAACGAGGCGAAGGCCAACATCCACATCGGCATCGACTGGCTCTCGAGCGTCTCGTTCGGCCACATTGACAAGATCGGCAAGCGGGTGATCGTGCTGGGCGGCGGCAACACCGCCATGGACTGCTGCCGCACCTCGCGCCGGCTCGGCGCCGACGACGTCAAGGTGATCGTGCGCAGCGGCTTCGAGGAGATGAAGGCGTCCCCGTGGGAGAAAGAGGACGCCATGCACGAGGGCATTCCGATCCTGAACTATCTCGTGCCGAAGGAATTCACGCACCGCGGTGGGCGGCTCACCGGCGTCACCTTCGAGAAGGTGGTGGCGAAATTCGACGAGAAAGGCCGGCGGAGCCTCATCCCGTCCGGCGAGCCCGATCAGCATTTCGAGTGCGACGACGTGCTGGTGGCGATCGGGCAGGAGAATTCCTTTCCGTGGATCGAGCGCGATGCCGGCCTGGAGTTCGACCGATGGGGCATGCCCAAGGTCGACACCGTCACCATGCAGTCGAGCATTCCCACGGTTTTCTTCGGCGGCGACGCGGCTTTCGGTCCGAAGAACATCATCTGGGCCGTGGCGCACGGGCAGCAGGCCGCGATCTCCATCGACAAGCTCCTGAGCGGCGAGGATGTGTCCAAACGGCCGCCGCCCATGGTGACGCTCGCGAGCCAGAAGATGGGCATCCACGAGTGGAGCTATAACAACCAGATCTCCAACGACCTCCGCTACAAGGTGCCGCTCCGCTCGCTCGACGTCGCCCTCAAGGACGTGAAGGTCGAGGTGGAGCTGGGTTTCGACCAGAAGCAGGGCTATCTCGAGACCGAGCGCTGTCTCAACTGCGATGTGCAGACCGTGTTCACGCGGGATCTCTGCATCGAGTGCGATGCCTGCGCCGACATCTGCCCGGTCGACTGCATCACCTTCACCGAGAACGGCACCGAGGAGGATCTGCGTGGGCGGCTCAACGCGCCGGCCAAGAACCTCACGCAGGACCTCTACGTTTCCGACGCGCTGAAGACCGGACGCATCATGGCGAAAGACGAGGACGTCTGCCTCCACTGCGGCCTTTGCGCGGAGCGGTGCCCGACCGGCGCCTGGGACATGCGCAAGTTTCTTCTCGATATGGCACAGGCGGGACCCGCATGTCGCAGCCGATAGCAAGCATCAACGACTTCGTTGTCAAGTTCGCCAACGTCAACGGCTCCGGCTCCGCGAGCGCCAATACGCTGTTCGCGAAGACGATCCTGCGCATGGGCGTGCCGGTCGCCTCGCGCAACATCTTCCCGTCGAACATCCAGGGCCTGCCCACCTGGTACGAGGTGCGCGTCTCCGAGGCCGGGCACATCGGCCGGCGCGGCGGCGTCGACCTCATGGTCGCGATGAACCCGCAGACCTGGGACCAGGACGTCGAGGAGATCGAGACCGGCGGTTATCTCTTCTACGATTCGACCAAGCCGCTGCCGAAATCCAAATTTCGCGACGACATCACGGTGATCGGCATGCCGCTCACCGAGATCTGCAACCGCGAGTACACGGACGCACGGCAACGTCAGCTCTTCAAGAACATCATCTATGTCGGCGCGCTTGGGGCGCTTCTGGATTTGGATGGCGCCGCCATCGAGGCGCTGCTCAGCGAGCAGTTCAAGGGCAAGGACAAGCTGATCCAGCCCAACGTGCACGCACTCCATCTTGGCCGCGACTATGCGCTCAAGACTCTCAAATGCCCCCTCGACATCCGGGTCAAACGCACGGACGCCGTGGGCAATCGCATCTTCATCGACGGCAACAGCGCGGCGGCGCTGGGCGCGGTCTATGGCGGCGCCACGGTGGCGGCGTGGTATCCGATCACGCCGTCGTCCTCGATGGCGGAAGCCTTCATGCGCCATTGCGCGCGCTTCCGCGTCGATCCCGAGACCAAGAAGGCGCGCTACGCAATCATCCAGGCGGAGGACGAGCTCGCCTCGATCGGGATCGTGATCGGTGCCGGCTGGAACGGCGCGCGCGCCTTCACGTGTACCTCGGGTCCAGGCATCTCGCTCATGCAGGAGTTCATCGGCCTCGCCTATTTTGCGGAAATTCCCGCCGTGATCTTCGACGTGCAGCGGGGCGGGCCGTCCACGGGCATGCCCACGCGCACGCAGCAATCGGACATCCTCTCCTGCGCCTATGCCTCGCATGGCGACACCAAGCACGTGCTGCTGTTTCCCGAGGATCCCCGCGAGTGCTTCGAGTTCGGCGCGCTCGCCTTCGATCTCGCGGACCGGCTGCAGACCCCGATCTTCGTGATGCAGGACCTCGACATCGGCATGAACGACTGGCTCTGCGAGCCCTTCACCTGGGACGACACCCGGCGGATGGATCGCGGCAAGATCATGACCGCTGAGATGCTCGACGCCGGGAAGGAGTTCGGCCGCTACCTCGACGTCGACGGCGATGGCATTCCCTATCGCACGCTGCCAGGCACGCACCCGACCCGGGGCGCCTATTTCACCCGCGGCACCACCAAGAACCGCTACGCCAAGTACAGCGAGGAGGGGCCGGTCTACGTCGACAACATGGACCGGCTTATCCAGAAATTCGAGACGGCGAAGAAGCTGGTGCCGGCGCCGCTCCGGCGCAACGCCAAGCAGCCGACGCGCTTCGGCGCGATCTATTTCGGCTCGACCACGCCCGCGATGAAGGAGGCGCTCGAGGCGCTGGAGCAGCGGGGTATCCACCTCGACATCCTGCGCGTGCGCGGCTTCCCCTTCGCCGACGAGGTTCTGCGCTTCGTCGCGGAGCACGACAAGGTGTTTCTGGTCGAGCAGAACCGCGATGCGCAGCTCCGCACGCTGCTGATCAACGAAGGCTCGGTCGATCCCGCGCGAGTGGTCCCGGTGCTGCACTATGACGGCACGCCGATCACCGCGCGTTTCATCATCGCCGCGATCGCGGAGAAGCTCTCGGCCTTCACGGTGACCCCGCTCAGGAAGGCGGCTCCATGACCTATCTCGCCAAGCCCAAGCTGCACCACCCGCAGCTCCCCACCAACAAGCTCGGCTACACCCGGCGCGACTACGAGGGCGCGGTATCGACGCTCTGCGCGGGCTGCGGGCACGATTCCATCAGCGCTGCCATCATCCAGGCTTGCTTCGAGCTCGCGCTGCAGCCGCATCGGATCGCCAAGCTCTCCGGCATCGGCTGCTCCTCGAAGACGCCGACCTATTTCCTGGGCGCGTCGCACGGCTTCAACAGCGTGCACGGCCGCATGCCCTCGGTGCTGACCGGCGCCAATCTCGCCAACCGCGATCTGCTTTATCTCGGCGTTTCCGGCGACGGCGATTCCGCCTCGATCGGGCTCGGGCAATTCGCGCACTCGATCCGGCGCGGCGTCAACATGGTCTACATCGTCGAGAACAACGGCGTTTACGGCCTGACCAAGGGCCAGTTCTCCGCGACCGCGGACCGCGGCTCGAGGAGCAAGCGAGGCGCCCTCAACACCGACGCGTCCATCGACATGATCGGGCTCGCCATGCAGATGGGCGCCACCTTCGTCGCGCGGAGCTTCTCCGGCGACAAGGCGCAGCTCGTACCGCTCATCAAGGCGGCGATTACGCACAACGGCGCGGCGTTCATCGATTGCATCAGCCCCTGCGTCGCCTTTAACAATCACGCGGGCTCGACCAAGAGCTTCGATTACGTCCGCGAGCACAATGACGCCGTCAACCGCCTGGACTTCATCACGGGGCGCGAGGAGATCACGGCGGATTATGCGCCCGGCACCATGGAAATGGTGACGCAGCACGACGGTTCCGCGCTGCGCCTACGCAAGCTGCACACGGACTACGATCCTCACAACCGAATCTCCGCGATGAGCTACCTGCTCGAACGCGATGCCGCGGGCGAGGTCGTCACGGGCCTCCTCTACGTCGATGCCGCGCCGATGGATCTCCACGGCCATATCAACACCGTGGAGACGCCGCTCAACGCGCTCGACGAGAGTGCGCTGATACCGGGCGCGGCCGCTCTGGAGAAGCTCAACGCCTCGCTCCGGTAGCCGGCTTGCGAGTTCGTTACGCCATCCACCAGCGCTCGATGCATTTCCAGCCGTCGAGATCGTAATTCGACCCGATAGCGGGACCGCGCGCGATCTTCTTCGAGCGCGCATCGACGTAGTTGGCGTACATGGGAATGATGACGCCGCCGTCGTCGCGCACGAGCTGCTGCATCTCGTGATACATGGTCTGCCGCTTGGCCGTGTCTAGCTCGGCGCGCGCCGCGAGCAGCAACTGATTGAAGCGCTCGTTCGGCCAATGCGTGTCGTTCCAAGCGGCGCCCTTCGCATAGACTTGGCTAAACATCCAGTCCTCGGTCGGCCGCCCCGCCCAATAGCACATCACGAACGGCTTCTTGAGCCAGACATTCGTCCAATAGCCGTCGTTCGGCTCGCGCACGACGTTGATCTCGATCCCGGCCTTGGCGGCGTGCTCCTTGAACAGGATGGCGGTATCCACGGCTCCATTGAAAGCGGCGTCCGCGGCGAAAAGATCGACCTTGAGCGAGCTCTGTCCGGCCTCTTTCAGATAGAACTTGGCCTTTTCCGGGTCGTATTGCCTGATCGGAATATCGGCCGCGAAATAGCGGTTTGCCGGCGTGATCGGGCTGTCGTTTCCGGGCCGGCCGTGGCCGAACAGGATGGTTCGCACGAGAGCCTCGCGGTCGATCGCATGCTTGAGCGCGAGCCGAATGTTGCTGTCGGAGAACGGCGCTACGTCCGTAAACATCGGAAGCGTGAAATGCTGCGTTCCCGTGGTTTCCTCGATCACGATATCCTGGTTGCGCTCGAGGAACTTGAACGCCTTTAGGTCGACCCGGTTAATGGCGTCGACCTCGCCCGCGACGATCGCGTTCATTCGCGCCGCCGGATCGATAAGTGCCAGCAGCTCGACCTCATCGAAATGGGCGCGGCCGGCCTTCCAATAGCCGGGATTTCTCTTGAGCATCATGCGAACGCCGGCTTGATAGGAGTCGAATTTATAGCCGCCGGTCCCATTGCAGGCGTCCCAGTTGATCTTGTCATCGCGCACGGCGCCAATCACCAGGTGATAGTCGGTGCAGAGGACCGGGAAATCAGCGCTGCCCTCCTTAAGCGTGACGACAACGGTGTCCTTGCCGTCGGCCTTCACGTCGACGATCGCACTGACGAGGCCTTTGGCCGCCGATTTGGAGTCAGCGCCTCGATGATGGTTGAGCGAGGCGACGACGTCGCCGGAGTCGAGCGTCTTGCCATCGTGAAACACCACGCCCTTGCGCAGCTTGAAGGTCCAGGTCTTGGCGTCCTCGGAAGCCTCGATGGTCTCGGCGAGTTCGGGGACGACCTGGCCATCCGGCCCGATCTCCGCGAGGTTGTTGTAGACGGCGCCCCAGAGGCCGATGTTGACGATGGCCGAGGTGCCCCAGGTCGCGGGGTCGTAGTCATCGTTCGTGTTCGCATGCGACAGGCCGAGCCGTAAGCGGCCGCCCGTCTTGGGCGCCGTCTGCGCATGGAGGCCCGCGCCCGGCCAGAGCGCTAAAGCCGTTGCAGCGCCTCCCAAGAGCAGTTGGCGACGATCAAGACCGGCCTTCCAAGACGTGTTCGACATGGCTTCCTCCCTTTTGCCGATTCGATATCAATAGATTGCGATGCGCGGTCCGCCGGCCCCGGGTGCGGCCGGCCAGTCGCGCTGAAGACGCGCGATCAGCTCGTCGCGGACCAACCGATGCTCGGGATCATGAAACAGATTGCGACTCTCATCCGGGTCGGCGCGGCGATCAAACAGCTCGCCCCAACCCGGCCGCCGCGCATAGAGGGTGATCCTCCAGTCCGGGGTGATGAGGGTTTGATTGTATTGCTCGGGCACGACGCGCGGGTGGTATTCGGCCCAGATCGTCTCGCGTCCAGTCTCGGTCGCGCCGCGCAGCAGGTCCCGGAGCGAGACGCCGTCGCCATGCTCGCCCGCAACCCCCAGCAGCTCCAGAATCGTCGCCTTGAGGTCGATATGGCTGGTGAGCGCTTTGACCGTGATCGGGTCGATGCCCGGGCCGGCAAGCACGAGCGGAACATTCAGCAGCTGCCGATAGGGCGGCGGCCCCTTGCGCAGCAGGCCGTGGTCGCCGAGAAACTCGCCGTGATCCGAGGTGAAGGCCACGTAGGTGTCATCGGCAAGACCGTTGTCGGAGAGCGCCCGAAGAACCCGGCCGATGCCGTCGTCGATCATTGCGACCGAGCCGTAGGTGTGCGCGATGGCGAGACGAAGGGTCGCGTCGCTGATCCCCGCGGTTTTCATCATGAACCCTTGCTCGCGCGGAGTTCCCGGCGACAGCAAGAAGTAGAGATAGGACTTGTGGCCGTCTTCCGTTTCTCGATCCACGGCATCGCTAGCGGCGATGTAGTCGGGCATTCTAAGAAGCTCGCCCGCCACCGTCTTCGGCGCAGGGACCTCGGCCGGGTCAACCATGTGGCACCACGGCGCCGGAGGCGTGAACGGATGGTGCGGATCCGGAAACGAAACGAACAGGAAGAAATTCTCGCCCCGAATGCCCGCAAGGAAAGCGCAGGCGCGGTCCGCGATCCAGCGGTTGTAGTGAAGGTGCTCCGGCACCGCGCATTGCCACACCTCGTCAAAATCACGAGGGGGCGGCGCGAGCGCGCGTTCCCGCTGATAGAGCTCCATCGCATCCGGGGCCGTCGTCTCGAGCCACCGTGCATAGTGCCCCGCATCGGTCGCGGCGGCGCTTTCGCCGATGACGAATTCCGCGGTCTGGAAACCGTAGTAGGGCCCCTGCCAACCGGTGGTTTCAGGCAGCTCCCAGAATGCATTCGACTCCGGCATGCGGTACGCGGCCGGCGCCAAGATCGGCTGGAAGTGGAACTTGCCGATTCCGTGGGTGCGAAATCCCGCTCGCGCGAGCGCGTGCGGGATGAGCTCGATGTCCTCGCGGAGCGCGATCCCGTTATGGACCAATCCGTGATTCCGCGCGTAAAGCCCGGAAAAGAGGCTGGCACGGCTCGGTGCGCAAATTTGATTGGGCGTCATATGCGCGGTCAACCGCGCGCCTCGGGCCGCCACTGCGTCGAGCACCGGCGTGCGCGCAAAGGAATTGCCGAAACAGCCAAGTGCATCGGCGCGCAGTTGATCCGCCATGAACAGCACAAGGTTCGGCACCACGAAACTCTAATTGAATCGAGGGGGCCCGATTGTTCATAATCGGAAATTGGCTTTTCATTTTCGGCAATGCTCTTCTCGGCTCGAACCACGGATCTGCCGCTCGTCATCGACCTCTTGATGGTCGACGGCTTCTCGCTCATGTCCCTAGCAGCAACGATGGAGCCCCTGCGGGCCGCCAATCGCGTGTCCGGCCGTGCGCTTTACGATTGGCGGCTATTGTCGCCCGATGGGCGTGCGGTCTTGAGCTCGAGCGGGGTTTCGTTCCCCGTTTCGGGTCCGCTCGATCCCAAGCTCACTCGCGACGCGCTCGTCGTCGTGGCCGCCTTCGAGGCGCAGAGGCGCAGCGCGGGGCTGGCTGCGCGCTTGCGATCGATCGCCCGCGCCAGAGTGCCTCTGGGCGGCATTGAATCCGGAAGCTGGATTTTGGCGAAAGCCGGCCTGCTCGACGGCTACCGGGCCACGGCCCACTGGGAAGAGGTCGACGAGTTCGCCACGGCCTTTCCGGCGATCGACGTGGTCGCGGATCGCTTTGTGATCGATCGCGACCGCTTCACCGCGGGAGGCGCAACGCCGGCCCTCGATATGATGCTGCACTTGATTCGCGTCCAGCACGGCATGACGATCGCCCTCAATGTCGCGAGCATCTTCATCTATGATCAGGAACACCTGCCTGCCGACCGTCAACCGATCGTCCAGGTCGGCCGGCTCGGGTTCGTTGAGCCGAGGCTTACCGCCGCGATCAGACTCATGGAGGGAACGATCGAGGACCCGCTCGCGATCGCGCGGATAGCAGCGAAGATCGGGTTGAGCGCACGATCCATGCAGACGCTCTTTGTGCGGTATCTCGGCGCCACTCCACGCGATTATTACCTCGACCTTCGGCTTGACGCCGCGCGTCGGCTGCTGCAACAGACCCGGCGAAGTACCATGGAGATTGCGGTGGCGTGCGGCTTCGCGTCGGCCTCGGCATTCAGCCGTGCCTTTCGCCGCCGCTACCGCCGCAGCCCGCGAGAGTTGCGGCGCGAGGGTATCGCGACCGGCGCGTTGTAGCGGATTGATATGAGTCGACAGTTGTGATCTCGGGAGGGAGAGCAGATGCGTTACGTCACCGAGCTGCCTGTCGCCGTCCGCGAGATCGAGAACGTTTGGATTCCGCTGAGCGACGGCGTGCGGCTTGCGGCGCGCATGTGGCTTCCGGAAACGGCCGAGAGCCAGCCAGTGCCGGCGGTGCTCGAATACATTCCCTACCGCAAGCGTGACATGACCGCGCTGCGCGATGGCTCTACCCACGGCTATCTCGCCGGCCACGGCTACGCCTGCGTTCGGCTCGACGTGCGTGGCGTCGGCGACTCCGAGGGTGTCTATGGAGACCAATTCACGGCAAGGTATGCCGAGGATGCCGCCGAGGCGATCGCCTGGCTCGCGCGCCAACCCTGGTGCAGCGGGGAGGTCGCCATGTTCGGTCTATCCTGGGGCGCGGCGATTGCGCTTCAGACGGCCGCGCGCCATCCACCCGCGCTCAAGACGATCGTCTGCGCCGCCGGAATCGACGACCGCTATGCGCTGCGGTATCCCGGCGGCTGTCTCTCGACGGCGACGTTGAGCTCCATCGCAGCGCAGTTGAGTTATGCGACGCGGCCTCCCGATCCCGCTATCGTCGGCGAGCGCTGGCGCGATATGTGGCTGGCGCGCCTTGCTGCGGCGCGACCGATGACGCAACCATGGCTCGCGCACTCCTATCGCGACGCGGCTTGGCGCTCGGCGTCGATTGTGGGCGATTTTTCTGGGATAGCATGCCCAGTGCTGCTGTCAGCGGGCTGGGCAGACCCGGCCTTCGCCAGTGCCATGCTTCGGACCCTCGGGCGGCTCAGGGGGCCGCGTCTCGGCATAGTCGGCCCTTGGGCACACCGCTATCCGCATCTCGGCATCCCGGGGCCGGCAATCGGCTATCTCCAGGAAACCTTGCGATGGCTGGATCATTGGCTCAAGGGGTGCCAAACCGGGATCATGCAGGAACCAACGCTCCGGGCGTGGCTGCCGAGCGGATTTTCGGCCGCGCCGACGCCGGAAGATCGCTCTGGCCGCTGGATCAGTGAGCCGAGCTGGCCGGCGCCCGCGATCGAGCAGCAAGCGTGGTGGCTCGGACCGTCCGGCCTCACGCCGTCACCACAGTCAGAGCATCGCTTCGACCTCGCGCCTGATATCCTAATCGGGAGTTGTGCCGGCGAGTTCATGCCGATCTTCAGCGCCGCGCGTGGTCCAGAGTTGCCCGGCGACCAGAGCGGAGAGGATCGGCGCTCGCTCGTCTTCGACAGCGCCCCTCTCGGCGCCTCGATCGAGATGCTCGGGACACCGAGTTTGCTGCTCGAGGTCGAAACAGACCAGCCCGCGGAGCAGATCGTGGTCCGCCTTTGCGAGGTTGCGCCAGACGGTCGATCGCGTCGGCTGAGCTGGGGCGCGCGGAACTTGGCGCTCAACGATGATTTCTCCGCGCCGCGCTCGGTCGCGTCGCGGAGGGTCAGCATCGAGGTGCCGCTGTTCGACATCGCCGACAGTATTGCTCCGGGAAACCGCCTGCGTGTCGCCCTCTCGACTTCCTATTGGCCCATGCTTTGGCCCGCGGCCAAGCCCACCGGGGTAACGCTGCACGCCGGTCGCTGCAGGCTCTTGCTGCCGGCACGCACATCACGGAACGCCGATGGCTGGAAGCCTGGCGAGCCGGAAGCAGCATCCACCGTCACTTGGACCTGCTTGCGCACGGGCGGATATCGACGACACGAAGGGACCGATCCGGCGACCGGCGAACACGTGCTCACCATCACCGAGGATATGGGTATCGGCCGGATCGAGCAGATCGGCCTCAGCGTAAGCGAAATCTCGACGCGCACTTTCCGCATTAGGCCGGACGATTCCTCGAGCGCGGCTCTAGAGACCGAGATGACTTGTAGCTTCAGCCGTGGCGCTTGGTCCGCCGAGACGAGGGTTCGCGGAGCGGTCAGCGCGGGCGGATCCGGAATGCTCGCTCTGCACGAGCTCCAGGCGAGAGAGGGGGAGCGCACGGTCTATGCCCGCGAATGGCGGGAATCCGTCCGCCCCTCTCTGGTGGGTAGCCAATAGCCACTCCCGCGGGATGCGCTATATACTTCGACGGCTCGTTGAGTTGGCTTCAGGAGCTCGCCTATGAGTACGGCGGCGGAGCTTGGGTATCTCGGCCTCGAGGTCGGCGATCTCGGCGCCTGGCGCGGGTTCGCGCGCGAGGTGCTCGGTCTGACCATCGGCGCACCACGGCCGGATGGCGCCCTGCCGCTCAGGATGGACGGGCACGCACATCGGTTCCTGCTCCACGAGGGGCCCAAGGACGATGTCGCCTATATCGGATGGGAGCTCGCCGACCGTGCCGCCCTCGATGCCATGGCGCGCCGGCTGGATCGAGCGGGGGTGCCGGCCCGACCGGGGACGGCGGCGGAGATCGGGGCGCGCGGCGTCGAGGATCTTTTCTGGTTCGTGGATCCCAATGGTATCCGCGTCGAGCTGGCCCACGGAGCGGCGATGGCGTCGGAGCCCTTCGCATCCGACCGCATCGGCTCGGGTTTTCACACGGACGGGCAGGGCATGGGACACGTGCTCGTCAATGCGCGCGACAGCGCCGAGACCGAGCGCTTCTATCGCGAGGCGCTGGGGTTCACGCTCAGCGACTACGTCGACACCGAGGTGATGGGTCACCCACTGCACGCGGTGTTCCTGCACGTCAACCCGCGCCATCACTCGCTCGCCTTCGCGGAGCTGCCGCTCCCCAAGCGGCTGCACCACGTCATGCTCGAGGTGAACTCGATCGACGACGTCGGCGCTACGTTCGACCGTTGCCAGGATCTCGGCGTGCCGCTGCAGCGGACGCTGGGCCGGCACCAGAACGACCGGATGGTGTCGTTCTACGGATACACGCCCTCGGGCTTCTGCTTCGAGGTGGGCTGGGGCGGTCGCCAGATCGACGACCGGAACTGGGAAGTCAAAGTCTACCACGGCGTGAGCGACTGGGGTCACCGGCCGGTGGCCCAGGCATGACGCCACCGCGCCGCGCCAGGGGGATCGGCGCGGTGCAAAGGAGTTCGCGAATGCGCGGCACGTTTATCGGCTTGTTGAGTGCGGTCCTGTTGCTCGGCGCGGTCGACGGCGCCAAGGCCGAAAACGTCGATCTCCAGCTCATCCTCACCTCCGACGTCTCGCGCAGCATCGACAACGAGGAGTTCAAGCTGCAGCGCGAGGGCTACGCCTCCGCGCTCGAGAACCCGCAGGTTCTGAGCGCAATCCGGTCCGGGCCGATCGGCGCCATCGCCGTGACCTTCATCGAATGGTCCAGCATCAGCGAGCAGAAGGTCGTGGTCGACTGGTCCGTCATCCGCGACGGCGAGGGCGCCGCGGTGGTCGCGGCCCAGATCCGGGCAGCCCCGCGCTCCTTCGTGGGGCACACCTCGATCAGCGACGGGCTCGATTTCGCCGCGAAGCGCTTCGAGGGCTCCGGGTTCAACAGCCCGCGGCGGGTCATCGACGTCGCCGGCGACGGCACCAACAATTCCGGCCGGCCCATCAGCGACGCCAGGGACGAGGCCGTCGCGAAAGGGATCGTCGTCAACGGCCTCGCCATCATCAATCTCAATCCGAACTTCGGCTTCATCGCGCACACCCAGCCGCCCGGCGGCTTGCCGGCCTATTACCGCGAGAACGTGATCGGCGGGGTCGGCTCCTTCGTCCTGCAAATCGACGATTTCAACTCCTTCGCCGAAGCCATGGTGCAGAAGCTGGTGACGGAGATTTCGAGTATCCCGGCGAAATCGGGCGATCTGGCGGCGAGATAACCTCGGCGCCTCAGCCGAGGATTTCCGCGATCCGGCCCTCGTCGAGACCGGCGCCGAGCGCGGCTTGCCGGATCGCTTCCCAAGTCTCCGCCTCGAGCGGCACGCCTTCCTTGAGCCGCTTGGCGCGATAGCGGAGCTCCGGCTCGCCGGGAGCGAGCACCTCCCCGCCGGGATGGTCGGGCCGCGAGCCCTTGAAGAACTCCACGTAGCGGCGGGTCTCCTCGGCGAAGGCCACATCCGATCCGAATGCGGCGGGAGACATATAGATCGAGAGCATGCCGTTGGTGATCCGGCTGCGCTCGCCGGGTCCCGCGCAGCCGCCGCCGGTGAGCGCGCCCGCGAGGATCTCGCACATGAAGGCGAGGCCGGAGCCCTTGTGCTCGCCCATGGCGCGGATCGAGCCTTTCCCCGCTCCGGGGCTGCGAGGACCCGGCCCGGTGATGGGTCCGTAAAGCGTCTGCGGGTCCGTCGAGAGCCGGCCATCGGGCTCGATGAGCGCACCCGCCGGCAGCGGCTTGCCGCCGTTGGAGGCCACGAGAACCTTGCCTTCCGCCACCAGCGAGGTCGCAAAATCGAGGATCACCGGCGGCTGACCCGGCCGCGGTACGCCCACCACGAAGGGTGCGGTCGACATCCGGCGCTCGACCCCGCCGAACGGCGCCACCAGGAGGCTGCCGGCGACATTCACGAAATGCACGGAGACAAATCCCGCCTCGGCCGCGATCTCCGCCCAGCCGCCGATGCGGCCGAGATGCCCGGAGTTCCGGAGCGCCGTGATCGCGGTGCCGCCCTCCTTCGCCTTGGCGATCCCGAACGCCACCGCCTGCTCGCCGATCCACTGGCCGAAACCATAGCCGCCATCGAGCACGGCCATGGCGCCGGTCTCGGTGACGACCTTGAGCGTTTGGTCCTTGACCACGTGGCCCTCGCGCAGGCCGGTGACGTAGCGCGGCACGCGGATGACGCCATGGCTGTCGTGTCCCGCGAGGTTGGAGCTCACGAGATGCCGGCCGATGGCGGCGGCCTCCGGTGCGGAACAGCCTTCTGCGACGAAAATCGCCGCCACCAGCCGCTCGAGAGCGTCTGCTTTGATCAACATGGGGAAGACTCGCAGCGGCTGCGGGCGGTCAGATCACCGCTTCCGTTTGCGGATCGATCAGGTGCATGTTGCCGAGCTCTGCCACGAGGCGCATCGGTTGCCCCGGTTTGCCCGCCGCAGTCGGATTGACGCGGCCGCACACCTCGGTGTCCTCGACCATGAAATAGACCATGGTCTCCATGCCCATGGGCTCGACCACGTCGAGCGTCACGTCGAACTCCTGGTGGTCCGGGCGCAAATCGCCGCGCCGCTCGGTAATGTGCTCTGGACGGAGACCGAAGACCAGCTCGCGCCCCACATGGGGCTTGTAGCGCTGCGTGCGGTCTGCGGGGACTTTGAAGGTGAGCCCTTTGCTCAGCCGCACGCTCAGGCTGCCGCCCGCCGCCTCCGCCAGCTGGCAATTGAGGAAGTTCATGGCGGGCGAG
>DATNIT010000124.1:0-16196 GCA_035604335.1 Allostellaceae bacterium
CGCATCAACGCTTCCGCAAGTTCAACACCAACGACTATTACCCCGATCAGAAGCTCGGCAACGACTTCTCGATGGCCGTCCGCGCGGGGAACCACGTGTTCCTGCGCGGCCAGACCGCGATGACCTTCGACGGCAAGATCGTCGGCGTGGGCGATGCCGAGGCGCAGGCCGAGCACGCGATGGCCTGCGTCAAGATCCTGCTGGAGGAAGCCGGCGCCAAGCTCGAGCATATCTGCAAGATCCACATCTACGTGATCGACCGCGCCTACCGCGAGCCGGTCTATCGCGTGGTGGGCAAATGGCTCAAGGGCGTGCACCCCTGCTCGACCGGCCTCATCGTAAGCGGCCTCGCCCGGCCCGAGCTCCTGATGGAGATTGACGTCGACGCGGTGATCCCCGAGGACGACGCATGACGTTCTCCATCGTGGGGCGCTGCGCGCGCACGGGCATGGTCGGGATGGCGATCTCGACCTCGAGCATCGCGGTGACCGGGCGCTGCGTCTGGGTGCGCGGCAAGGTGGGCGCCGTCGCCACACAGAACATCACCGATCCCGCGCTGGGTACGCGCATCCTCGATCTGATGGCGGCCGGCACGCCCGCCGACCGCGCGGTGGAGCAAGCGGCCGCCGAGAACCTGCACCGGGCCTATCGTCAGATCTCTGCGATCGACATGCGCGGCGGCACCGGCCACTACACCGGCGTCAGGGCGTCGCCCGTCGCGGCCTCGAAGATCGGGCGCGACTGCGTCGCCGCCGGCAATATTCTCGCCAACGACACGGTGCCCGCGGCCATGGTGCGCCGGTTCGAGGCCGAGACCGGCATTCATCTGGCGGAGCGCCTGCTGCGGTCGCTCGAAGCGGGGCTCGAGGCGGGCGGCGAGCACGGCCCCGTGCACTCCGCGGGCCTTCTGGTGGCGCACGAGCAGGCCTGGTCCATCGTAAATCTGCGGATCGATTGGGCGGATGACGGTCCGATCGCCCAGCTGCGCGCGCTCTGGCACGCCTACCAGCCGCAGATGCAGGACTACCTCACCCGCGCCCTCGATCCGCCCGCGCTCGACAAGTCCTGAAACGGATCGCCACAGAGCGCACTACATCTCCATCGTCATGGCCGGGCTTGTCCGGCACAAGGCCGGGCATGACGGCTGAGTGGGTGAACCTCTGTGCTCTCCGTGTCTCCGTGGTGAATCTTCAGCTTTTTTTCTGCTTCCGCCGCGCCACCGACTCCGCGACGACGCAGAGGATCTCGTACATCAGCGTGGCGCCCACCAGCGCGGTGTTCCCGCTGGGATCGAAGGGCGGCGCCACCTCCACGACGTCGCCGCCCACGAGATTGAGGCCCGCGAGCCGGCGCAGCATGATCTGCGCCTCCACCACGGTGATGCCGCCGCATTCGGGCGTGCCGGTGCCCGGCGCATAGACGGGGTCGAGCCCGTCCACGTCGAAGCTCACGTAGGTGGGGCCGTTGCCCACGATGGCGCGGGCCTCCTCGATCACGGACTTGGGCCCGCGGTCGTAGAACTCCTCCATGTAGACGACGCGCATGCCGCTGTCGTGGCTGAACTTCCAGATCTCGGGATCGTTCACGGGCCCGCGGATGCCGATCTGGATCGTGCGCTTGGGATCGAGCAGGCCTTCCTCCACCGCGCGGCGGAAGGGCGCCCCGTGATGGAACTTGGAGCCCAGGTAATCGTCGCCGGTATCGCAATGAGCGTCGAAATGCACCATGCCGACGGGACGGTTCTTGGCGATGCCGCGCATGACCGCGAGCGTCACGGAATGATCGCCGCCCGCGGAGACCGGCACCACGCCCGCGGTGTGAATGCTCTTATAGAACTCGGCGATCTCGTTGAGCGCGCCGGTGAGCTCAAAGGGCTTCTCGACCCAGGCATCGCCAACGTCGCCGATCCGGCAGAGCGCATAGGGATTGAGGCTGGTCGCCTGGTTCACCTTGCGCATCAGGCTCGACTGGTTGCGGATCTCGCGCGGACCGTGCCGCGCGCCGGGACGGTTGGTGACGCCGCCGTCGAAGGGAATGCCCGCGAGGCCGATGTCGACCGACGAGAGATCCTCGACCATGGGCGCGCGCATGAACGTGGGTATCCCCAAATAGCGCGGCCGCACCATCGGGTCCGCGAACTCGGGATAGGCGTAGTCTCGCTTCATAATGATCACCGTGGGAGAAGGCGCAAAATCGTGGTTCAAGCATACGCTTCCCAGGCAAGCGCAGGCGAGCGGAATTCCAAAGCAAGAAGCACCACAGAGACACAGAGGACACGGAGGAAAAGTTTCTCTGCGCTCTCCGTGTCTCTGTGGTGAAACTTTATTCGCTTCCGCTCCGTCCACTCGGGCGGCATGCTTGTGAGGCAGAATAGCGGGAGGTTTCGATGACTTCGGATTCGAGATTCGCCAATCAGCGCGCGGTGCGCGCGCCGCGCGGGAGCACGATCTCCGCCAAGAGCTGGCTCACCGAGGCGCCCCTGCGCATGCTCATGAACAATCTCGACGCCGAGGTCGCCGAGAAGCCGCAGGAGCTCGTGGTCTACGGGGGCATCGGCCGGGCCGCGCGGGACTGGGCGAGCTTCGACCGCATCGTGGCGGGCTTGCGCCAGCTCGAAGCGGACGAGACGCTGCTGGTGCAATCGGGGAAGCCGGTCGGCATCTTCCGCACGCATCTCGATGCGCCGCGCGTGCTGATCGCGAACTCGAACCTCGTGCCCGCCTGGGCCAATTGGGATCACTTCAACGAGCTCGACCGCAAGGGGCTCATGATGTACGGCCAGATGACCGCAGGCTCCTGGATCTACATCGGGAGCCAAGGCATCGTGCAAGGCACTTACGAGACCTTCGCCGAGGCCGGGCGTCAGCATTATGGCGGCGATCTCGGCGGGCGATGGATCCTGACCGCGGGGCTCGGCGGCATGGGCGGCGCGCAGCCGCTCGCCGCCACCATGGCCGGCGCCTCGCTGCTGGCGATCGAGTGCCAGCCCTCGCGGATCGAGATGCGGCTTCGGACGAAGTACCTCGACCGCCAGGCGCAGAGCCTCGACGAGGCGCTCGCGATGATCGAGCGCGCGGGGCGCGAGCGGAAGCCGGTCTCGATCGGCCTGCTCGGCAACGCCGCGGAGATTTATCCGGAGCTGGTGCGGCGCCAAGCGCACCCGGATCTCGTCACCGACCAGACATCCGCGCACGATCCCGTCAACGGCTATCTGCCCATAGGCTGGACCATCGCGGAGTGGGAGGCGCGGCGCGCGAGCGATCCGAAGGGCGTCGCGGCCGCGGCCAAGGCCTCGATGGCGGTGCAGGTGCGCGCCATGCTGGCCTTCCATCAGGCGGGCGTGCCCACCGTCGACTACGGCAACAACATCCGCCAGATGGCGCGCGACGTCGGCGTCGAGCACGCCTTCGATTTCCCGGGCTTCGTGCCCGCCTATATTCGGCCGCTGTTCTGCCGCGGCATTGGACCGTTCCGTTGGGTCGCGCTCTCCGGCGATCCCGAGGACATCTACCGCACCGACGCCAAGGTGAAGGAGCTGATGCCCAACGACCGGCACCTCCATCACTGGCTCGACATGGCGCGCGAGAGGATCTCGTTCCAAGGCTTGCCCGCGCGCATCTGCTGGATCGGCCTCGGCGACCGGCACCGCGTGGGCCTCGCCTTCAACGAGATGGTGGCGAAAGGCGAGGTCAAGGCGCCCATCGTGATCGGCCGCGATCATCTCGACTCAGGCTCGGTCGCGAGCCCCAACCGCGAGACCGAGGCGATGAAGGATGGCTCCGACGCCGTCAGCGACTGGCCGCTCTTGAACGCGCTGCTCAATTGCGCGAGTGGCGCCACCTGGGTCTCGATCCACCACGGCGGCGGAGTCGGCATGGGCTACTCCCAGCATGCCGGCATGGTGATGGTGTGCGACGGCACGCCCGAGGCCGCGCGCCGGATCGAGCGCGTCCTCTGGAACGACCCCGCCTCCGGCGTCATGCGCCACGCCGACGCCGGTTACGAGAGCGCGATCGCCTGCGCTCGGGAATTCGGGCTCAAGCTGCCGTCGGTGGGCTGAGGCGCGCCTAGCGTCGACGCCCCAACGACGCAGGAAAGTCACGTCTTCGGGCGCGATGGCATTCCGCGGGCAACGGTGCTCTTGAGGAGATCGCGCTGGAGCTTGCCGTTCGCGTTGCGCGGGATGCTCACCAGCTTTACCGCGTGGAAGTGTCCGACGCGAAAGGGCGTGAGCGCGGTGGTTAGGCGCTCCAGGAGTTCGCGGTCATCGCATCGGACCTCCGAGATGCCGACGACGAGCTCCTCGATTCCCTCGGCATTCCGAATGGAGCACACGCCGACGTCCCCGAGCGGCGCGTTCTTGAGGATGGCCCGCTCCAGAATCTCGGGAGGAAATTTATATCCGCCGAAGTTGAGGAGATCGTCGCCCCTCCCGATCACCTGAAGCCGGCGGGGTCCGTGCAGAATCGCGAGGTCGCCGGGATAGAACCAGCCGTCCTTGAACATGCGCTCCGTCGCCGCGGGATCGTCCAGGTAACCCTGCACCATGTCCGGAGTCTTGACCCGGATGCGTCCCATGTCGCCGAACGGCACCGGCGCGTCCTGCTTGTCGACGATCTCGACGCACACGCCCGGCCAGACGGCACTGATCCCGTCGTCGCGGCTCGCGCGCATCGAGGAGATGAAGCCCGCCTCGTTGGAGCCGTACATGTCGATGACCACCGTCGCGAGCAAGGCCAAGGCGCGGCCGCGCAAGGTTTCGGAGACCGCGGCGCCGAAGCAGCAGATCGTCAGGCTCGGAGGCCTCACGAAGCCGTCCGGCAAGGCGTCCAGGACATGCTTGATTTGGATGGGCGCCAGGACGAGCGCGGTGATGCCGTGGTCGGAAATGGCCCGCACCATGTCTCGGCTCTCTCGGATGTCGACGGAAACCACGGTGCCGCCGGCCCGCAGGCACGCCGACGCGCAGGCGTACATGCCGTTTACCGTGAAGGTCATGGTGAGCAGCAGGCGGGAACGATGGGTCAGACCGGCGAGCACGATCCAGCGCGTGATCCAGGCGTCGTGGAGAGATCGCGGGTGAGCGATCTGCTTCCGGCTGCCGGTCGTCCCGAAGGTGCGCAAGATACGCACGGGGTCATCGGGGGAGCGGGGCAGGGGATGCGCCTCGTCCTCCGCGTCGAGCGCGAAGGCGTGAGCAAGCCATTCCTTGGTAACGGCGTGATGCCGCCGCGCGCCCACGGCGGGGACATTGGGCTCCGAGAGGACGAGATCCACGCCCGCCTGCAGCGGAGCGGCGGCTTCCCCTTCGCTGGAGTTGAAGGTGGCCGCGGCGACGCCGAGCCGCTCGAAAGCGAGCAACAGCAGCCAATGGGTGTAGAGATCGTCGCAGCCCACCGCTACGGCCCCGCCCCTCGGCACCGCGAGCCCGCGGACCGCCCGCGTGAGCTTCCGGACGTCGCGGCTGAATGCCGCGAAGGTGATGGCCCGCCCCCGGTCGACGAGAGCCACGGCGTCGGGACGCTCGATGCCATGGAACTCGATGTAGTCGGGGGTCACGGCTCTACGCTCTTACTCGTAGCTTTGCGGCAAGCGCCACTTGCTGCCGAAGAGCTCGTCGAACTCGGGGGGATGAAACCGATCCAGGCCGGCGCCGGGATAGTGGGTGAACTCGCCGAAGACGATGCGTCCGTCGACGTTGTACATGTCGACTCGCAGGAAATCCAAGCCGCTGCCGAGCCGTTCCGCTAGCGAGAACATCAGCTCGACGTCGTGCGGAAACACCGGGTCCGTCGGCGCCTCGGGAGGACCTCGTCGGAAATTCAGGCGGTTCAAGCGCCGGTCATAGCTGTTGATCGCCGGTTGGCCAGCCCACTTGACATCGATCCGCACGAATTCGGCGCGGCCGTCGAATGTGAAGAACTTCCAATTATCCGCGCTGGCGCCATCGGCACCGGCCAGCAGCTCCTCGATGAAGATCGCGGGCTCGATATCGCGATAGCACCACTCGCGAAATTGTGAATAGAAATTCATGCCGAGCCATTGATCGAGCTGCGACGAGAGCTTGCTCACGTCGGCCGCCGATTTGTCGAACACCAGAATGTACATGCCGCTGCCGTGGTTGGTCTTGATCGCGCAGCGCTGCGGTAGCTTCTCCCAGTCGATCTCCGCGGAGCTTCGGCAGACCTGATAGAGCTCCGCCAGATACCGCGTGCCGATCCGCTCGGCGACGTAGTCGCGCGCTCGCAGCTTGTCGGCGAGCCGCGTCAGAATCGGACGGCGGTCGTAGATCATCTTGTAGATGGTCTTCTCGCTGAAGGTCGTGGGGTTGCGCAGATTGGGCGGCCGGCCGAACACTCTCTCGAAGTTCCGCAACACGACCGCGGCGTCGTCGTCACGCTGTTGCACGGCGCGTCGTCTCCTTGCTCAGGTACGCACGGGCACGGGGCCGGCGGGTATTGGCCCAAGCCCTGCTGAATGATACTTCATTGCAGAGAGTACGGCTCCGACATCGTCCACCGTGGGAGAGCAGCCCTTGATCACATTCCGTGACCGTATGGCGCGCGGCCGCACCTGGACCGGATGGCTCGACAGCCGCCACAGCTTCTCTTTCGGCGGCTATCACGATCCCGATCATATGGGCTTTCGGGCGCTCCGCGTCATCAACGAGGATCGGGTGATCCCCGGCGCGGGCTTCCCGCTGCACGGCCACCGGGAGATGGAGATCCTCTCCTATGTCCTCGAGGGCGGGCTCAGGCACAAGGACAGCCTGGGCAGCGGCTCGGTCATCCCACCCGGCGAGGTGCAGAGGATGAGCGCGGGCACCGGCATCACCCACAGCGAGTACAACGCCGCGACGGACGCCCCCGTGCATTTCTTGCAGATCTGGATCGTGCCGAACCGGACGGGAACGCCCCCCGGCTACGCGCAGAACCCGCTCGGCCTCGATGCCGCGCGCGGTACCCTCGTTCGCGCCGCGGGACCCGAGGGCGCCGGGGCCGTCGTCACGATCCACCAGGACGCCCTCCTCTACGCGGCGAAGCTCGATGCCGGCGCCGCCGTCTCGCACGAGCCGAGGCCCGGCCGCGGCACTTGGCTGCAGATCGCGCGCGGCATCGTGGCGCTCAACGGCACCGAGATGCGCGAAGGCGACGGCGCCGCGATCGAGGACGAGGCGCGTCTCACGATCGAGGCGGCGACCCCGGCGGAGGTGCTGCTGTTCGACCTGGCGTGACGCGCGCCCGATCGAGACCAGGAAGGAAATGCCGATGTCCGATACCGCCGAGGCCTGGCCGAGCCTGCCGTTCGCGGATTGGCATGATACCTGCGCCACGCTGCACCTCTGGACGCAGGTGGTGGGCAAGATCCGGCTGGCGCAGGCGCCGCTGGTCAATCACTGGTGGCAGGTGCCGCTCTACGTCACCGCGCGCGGGCTCACGACCTCGCCGATGCCTTATGGCGTCCGGAGCTTCCAGATCGATTTCGATTTCATCGACCATCGCCTCGTCATCGCCGCCAGCGACGGCGCGACCGCGGCCGTGGCGCTGGAGCCCCGCTCGGTCGCGGATTTCCATCGCGAGGTGATGGCGCGGCTGGCATCGCTGGGCATGCCCGTGAAGGTCTGGACCATGCCCGTGGAGATCGAGAGTGCGATCCCCTTCGAGCAGGACACCGCGCACGCGTCCTATGACCCGGACGCCGCCAACCGGTTCTGGCGCATCCTGGTGCAGTGCGACCGCGTCTTGACCAAGTTCCGCGCCGGTTTTCTCGGCAAGGTGAGTCCGGTGCATTTCTTCTGGGGCAGCTTCGATCTCGCGGTCACGCGGTTCTCCGGCCGGCGCGCGCCGCCGCACACGGGCGTGGCACTCAATCTCGCCAACTGGGTCATGCGCGAGGCCTATTCCCACGAAGTCAGCAGCATCGGCTTCTGGCCCGGCGACGCCTCCGTGCCGATGCCGGCGTTCTACGCCTATGCCTATCCGGAGCCTGCGGGCTTCGACGGTGCTCTGGTCCGGCCCGCTGGCGCTTACTGGCACAAGGACATGGGCGAATTCATCCTGCCCTACGACCGCGTACGCGAGGACGCGGCGCCCGACGACCGGCTGCTCGAGTTCTGCGAGAGCACCTACGCCGCCGCCGCCGACCTTGCGAAGTGGAACCGCGCGCAGCTGGAGCGAGGAGCGGCGGGCTAAGCTCCCGCGGATGCCGACCGGGCGGAGAGCACGCCCTGCCATGCAATGAGAAACGACGGCAGGAAGCAGGCAGTGGCGATGACGCTCCACACGACCGAGACGAAGGCGACCTCTCCCATGCTCTCGATCGCGGGGATGCCGAGGATCACGCGGGCGATCACGAAAACCATGGCGAAGGGATAGCTGCGCATCATCCATTCGCGATGCTGCTGGATCCTGCCGGTGCGAACGCAGTAGAGCGCCGTCGCGGTTGTCAGCAGCCAGCCGACGGCTTGGATCGTGGCGGCCATCACCAGCATGGGCGGCCCCAGGATCACGGCGACCGGGATCGAAACGGGAGCCGCAACCGCAACGCCGAGGACATAGAGGCGGCCCATCAACCGGTGCACGCGTATGTGCCGTTGGCGCAGGCGGGAGGAGAATTGAAACGGCGCCATGAGCAGAGCCAGCGCGCCGAAGATCCCGTGCGCGAGCATCAGCGAGCTTATCCCCGCGTAGCGCTGGCGCAGGGGCGAGCCGGCATCGAGCAGCTGCAAGTCGCGCTGAAACAGGACGAAGAGCGCCATCAAAGCGAGCAGAAAAAGCGCGACGTGCTTGAGCTGAATCGGGCTCGCGCGCATAGGAGAAGGAGTCGTTGCGGTCATGGCCCCCCCTGGCGCGGCATTGCCGACGGGAGCCGGCAATTCCCGCGTGACCAATCTGTCCCGAATAAATACCCCATTCCTCGACTGCTGCAAGCTCGCATTCCCGCTTTCTGGCTGGCCAATGGCGGGTTATTTTGCTCGAAGAAACGTCAGACTGCGCAGATGGCGAAATGGGTGTCGCTGGTGGCCAAGCTCGGCGCGCTCGTGTTCATCCTCTTCGTGCCCACGCAATATGCGATCCAGCTGCAGCTGCTGGGCGGCATCTGGATCATCCAGACGCTGCCCCCCGTGATGCTGGGCGCCTACACCCGGTGGTTCAACGATTGGGCGCTGCTGCTCGGCTGGGCCGCGGGCACCGTCATGGGCACCGCGATGGCGATCGCGGCGAACCTCACGCCGACATATCCGGTGGCTTTCGCCGGGTATACCTTTCCGGGCTACACCGCGCTCTATACGGTGATCCTGAACCTCGCCGTGGCGATCGTGCTGACGCCGGTCCTCAACGCCATGAGCGCGCGCCGCGCGCCCATCGACGAGACCGTCGCGGCCGACTATTACGCGTGAGAAAAATCTAGCCGGCGGCCGGCCAGCGGGAGTGAACCCACAGCCACTGCTCGGGGCGGGCACGAATCCAGCCTTCAAGCATCGCATTGACGCGGGTCATGGTCGCAAACACGTCCCGCGCGGGGTCGCCGGTCTCGGACATTTCTATCGGTGCCATGACCGTGAATCGGAACCGCGCACCCCCGAGCCGCTCGACCCTGACTGGTATGATCGGGCACCCAAAGCGATAGCCGAAACGCGCGATCGCCGGAGCCGTCATCGCGTCCCGCCCGAAAAACGGCACGGCGATGCCGTCGTTTTGTTTTTGGTCCACCAGCATCGCGACGCTGCCGCCCTGCGCGAGGTGACGAACCAACTCGCGGCCGCCGGAGGAGCCCTTCGGCACGGCCCGGCGGATCGCGTGGAAGCGTCGCATCAGCGCGTCGACCCACGGGTTGTTCGCGGCGCGATAGACCGAGATCACCGAGCCGCCCATCAGCCTGTGAACCGTGGAGGCGCAAACCTCCCAGTTCGCGAGATGGCCGCTGAAAAGCAGGCTTGGCTTGCCTGCGGATGCGAGGCCGGTCAGCGCCTCCCCGTTCACGATCTCGACCCGGCCGCTCTCCGCTGCGCTGATCCGGGCAAGGTGCGGGTATTCCGCGATCGCACGGACGAGGTTGTCCCACATGCCGCGGAGCAGGCGCCGGTTCTCGTCGTCGCTGTTCTCTGGCATCGCTCGCCGGAGGTTGCGCAGCGCGCGCCGTGACGTGCCGATGCGCGGGCCCGCGGTCCGCCCGATGAAGCCGCCAAGCGTCGAGGCCCAGTCGACGGGCAAGCAGGCAAACACCACCATGACGACGGTAAGTCCCGCCGCTTCGACCAAGTGTCTTGCTTGCCGTCGGATCGCGTGAAAGCGCCGCGACGCGTCCTGTGCGGTCGCGGTAAAGATCGGCGCTTGAATGCTCAAGACGAGTCCCGCGTCCGCTGTTTCGGAGGATGGGCAACTCTACGCCCCTTACGTGGATTGTCCGCGTGAATTGTAATTTACTCCGACAGGTGCTGGCTGGTGGCGGGGATGCGCCAACGGTTGAGGTTTCAGCGGAGCAAGAATTTCGATACTGTCCGCGGGGTTACGCAGTTGGACCCGCGAGGGGGGCAGATGAGACGCGCAGCGCTACTGGGTCTGATTTTGAGCGCGATGCTCGTACCCTTGGACCTATGGCCCGCGGCGGCGGCCGGGCCGTCGGACCCCGCCGGCTTCGACGGCAGCTGGAGCGTCATCGCCCTCTGTCCGTCGACCACGGACGGCGCCTTCGGCTACACGTTGCAATTCGCCGCGGAGGTGAAGTCGGGCGTGCTCCACGGCCAGTACGGCACCGCGGGCCAACCTGCCTCGCTCGCGCTCGACGGACCGATCGCGCCCGACGGCACCGCGAAATTCGCGGCCAAGGGCCTCACCGGCGACTCCGATTACACCCAGGCGAAGGTCAAGCCGGCGACGCCCTATAGCTACGACGTGACGGCTCAATTCAAGGGATCGCGCGGTACCGGCACCCGCGTCGGCGGCCGGATCTGCAATTACACCTTCCAGCGGACCTGAGCGTCAGACGCGCCAGAGGTCGATGACGTAGAGCTGCGCCGCGGCCGCCGGCGCGATCTCCAGCCGCGGCCCGTCCGATCGATCCAGCAGCACCGTATCGCCGGAGGCGAGCGCGTGCGCCTCGGTGTCCGTGCTCGCCGTCGCAGCGGCTCCGCGAACCACCGCCGCGAGCAGATCGCCGTGCCGCGTCAGGCTCACCGGCGCTCCTGCGGCGAGACGCGAGAGCCGGTGGCGATATCTGTCGCGGCGGGTCATCACGTTGAGATCGTCGATCGCACCGCCGATGAGCCGGGATTCCGCGGCATCGTCGCCCGAGAAGGCGAACGGCGGCGTGTCGGGGTCGAGCGACACCGCCTCGCGGCCGGCGATGCTCAGGCGGATGCCGTGCCCGGCGAGCACCGCCAGCGTCCGGTCGATGCCGGGAAACCGCGAGAAGGGCCCGCTCGCGCCGACATGCGCCTGGCTGACCCGCCAATCGAACGCGTCCAGCGAGGCGCCCGCCGGCGACACCGCGATCTCCGCGGTCTCGCCGCCGCCGTTCTTCCAGGGCATCCGGCGATAGTCGCTCGAGCGGATGATCCTCATGGCGCGATTCGATGGCTGAGCCGCAGGGAACGCGCGGCCGCTGTCGGGCGAGGCCGCCCTAGGCCGGCTCGGCCATGCGCGCCGCCATCATCGCCTTGAAGGCGGGCCGCGCCTGGCACGCGTCGATCCAGGTCTTCACGTGCGGGTGCGCGGCGAAGAGCTCGGGGGCCGGCTGCGCATAGCGGAAGACCTCGGCGAGATTGATGTCGGCGACGGTGAAACGCCGGCCGACCACGGTGCCGCCGCCGTCCCGCAAGGCCGCCTCCAGCACGTCGAACGGCCGCTTGAGGGCGACCACCGCCGCGTCGGCGACCGCGGGGTTGCGCTCGCCCCTGGGGTTCTCGACGCGGTGATAGAGGATCTCGATCGTCCGCGGCTCGCACTCCGTCATCGCCCAGATCGCCCACATGGTCATGAGCGCGTCCTCGCGCGCGTCCCGGGGCCCGAGCGCGCCGCCGTAGCGCTTGGCGAGGTAGAGGTTGATCGCCAGCGACTCGTTGAGGATCAAGCCGTCGTCGTCCATGGCGGGAATGAGCCCGTTCGGATTGATGGCGAGAAACGCGGGCGAGCTGGTGTTGAGCGGTGCATTCGGCGCCGCGGGATCCTTCAGCCGATTGGCCTGGATGACCGGCACCGGCTCGTAGGCCAGCCCCGCCTCCTTCGCCAGCCAGACGTTGCGCGAGGCGCGCGAGCGCAGAACGCCGTATAGCTTCACTGTCATGTCCGTCCCATCCCGTTGCGGCGAGAAAGTCAGGATCACCACGGAGACACGGAGGTCACGGAGCGATCCAGTTGCGGCGAAGCCGCGGATTCTTTCGGCTTGCGCGCGGAGGAAGATATCACGGCTTCGGCTGCTGTCCGGTTTTGCCCTTAAGTGTCCGAATTTGAGGGGTGGGGTGTCCTAATCACCGAGCAGCCTATGTCTCCAATAGAGGGCGATCGCAATGGCGACCACCAGTGGGATTATCGAGCCCCAGGATGTATAGGCAATGCCCCATCTATTGGTCACTTCGTAGACCGCGATCACGTAAGCGCACCCAAAAAGGGCAGCGATCGCTATCTCTCCAATCACCCTAAGACGGCGCTCGATGCGGTCGAGCCTGCGAGAGAGATCGCGGTCATCCATGCTTGGATCTTGAAGTCCGCTATCCGCCGCCAAGGAATGGCGGGTCGTACGGCATGGGATCGCATGCCTTCGGTCCCGACCACCTGGCCCCGCACTTCCCAAAGAACACCGCGTTTGTAAACGTTCCGTCCTGAAAGGCCGCGACGCCAATCACCGCCAAGATCGCCACGATGAGCATGGCGATCTGATAGCCGGGCAAGAAAGGACGCGCCCTCATAGGTTGTAGCGTAGCTCAAGCGCTTGGTCGCGGCGAGCGTAGCGCCTAAGCTGGTCGTGCGTCCGTTTGATCAGCGGTACCGGATCATGAGCCAAGTGCCGACAATCGCTAGCACGACCATCCAGTGCCAAGTCACATGCTGGAGATACGCGAGCATGCGCTTAGTATGACATATCTCGCGAACTAGGCAGCGGGTTGCTCTGCGGCATCCCCACCGCTTTCAAACTGACGCACGACCGCCTAGCTTTCCGTGCGCTCCTTATACCGGACAGCACACGGCTTCGCCGCGAGATGCGGACTCGATCCTCTGTGACCTCCGTGCCTCCGTGGTGAATCCTTCTTCGTGGCGGCGTATCATGTCGATTGCGTCGATCGAGGAGGCAACGATGAAGCGGCGTCACGTCTGGCCCGAGGGCCATTGGGCTTGGCCGATCGAGGTCACGCACAAGCATGGGCTGCGCTGCGGCCAGATGATCTGGATCGGCGGCCAGGTCGATCTCACGCCCTCCGGTGACGTGCTGCATCAGGGCGCGCTCGACGCGCAGATCCCCGTGGTGATCGGCCATCTCCGCCGCGTCCTCGAGGGGCTCGACGCCGAGCTCACGGATCTCGTGAAGCTGCTCTGCTTCTATGTGAACGACGGCTCGGTCGACGAGACCAGGTTCCTCGAGGCGGTCGCGGCCGCGCTGCCGGAGGGCGCGCGCCCCGCGGTGACGGCGGTGCCGGTGCCCTATCTCGCCTATCCCGGCATGAGGGTGGAGATCGAGGCCTATGCGATGCGGGGCGAGGACGGCCGGCCGCTGCCGCGCACCTACGCATCCGCCGCCGGCCTCTCGCCGCTCCCCGCGCGCTTCGCCCAATCGCTCCGCTGCGGCAAGATGATCTTCGTCAGCGGCCAGTCGCCCGTCGACGCCAAGGGCGAGCTCACGCGTGCCGGCGACATCGTCGGGCAGACGAGCCAGGTCATGGCGCAGATCGGCGCGGCGCTCGCGGAGTTCGGCGCCGGCTTCGACGACGTCGTGAAGGTGAACCGCTGGTACGCGGGCCACGGCACGGTCGCGGATTTCGAGCCCGCGGCGCTCGCCTGCGCCCGGCACTTCAGCGAGCCCGGCCCGGCCGCCACCGGCGTGCCGATCCCGCGCCACGCCCGCGCCGGTCAGGAGATCAAGATCGAGGCGGTGGCGATGCTGGGCGAGGACGGCCGGCATCTGCCGCGCCGGCACTCCTGGCCCGCCGGGCTCTGGGACTGGCACGTGCATCTCCCCTATAAGCACGGCCTCAAATGCGAGGAGATGATCTTCCTGGGCGGCCAGGTGGCGCTCGACCAGCATGGGAGCGCGGTCCGGCCCGGCGAGCTCACGGCGCAGACGCGCACGGCCATGACCCACATCGGCACGATCCTGCGCGACCTCGGCGCCGGTTACGACGACGTCTGCAAGGTGACCACGGTCTACGCCGCCGACGCCTCCGCCGACGAGCTGCACGCCAACCTCTCCATCCGCTCGTCCTTCTTCAGGTATCCCGGCCCCGCCACCACGGGCATTCCGTTGCCTAAGCTCGCCTATCCCGGCATGGTGATCGAGATCGACGTGTTCGCGATGGCGGAGCCGGATCGCGAGCCCGCATAGTCCGATCGTCGGGGAGGGTCTGGCGCATGCCCGTCGCAGTCCGTAACGCCCGCAAGATCCTCTGCGTCTCTCCGGCCTACAGCCCGTCCTTCGGCACCTTCGAGTATGCCTATCCGCTCCGCGGCGGGACCCGCGCCTTCATGCCGCCGCAGGGCCTGCTGGTGGTGGCGGCCTATCTGCCCGCCGCCTGGGAGGTCCGCTTCGTCGACGAGAACATGGCGCCGGCGCGCGCGCGTGATTTCGAATGGGCCGACGTCGTGCTCGCGAGCGGCATGCATGTGCAGCGCGAGCAGATCCGCTCGATCGCCCGGCGCGCCCACCGCGCGGGCCTGCCCGTGGCCTTGGGCGGGCCGTCGGTCTCGGCCAATCCCTCGGATTACGCCGAGTTCGACTACCTGCACCTCGGCGAGCTCGGCGACGCCACGGACCGGCTGATCGCGCTCATCGACGCCGACCCACGCCGGCCGCCCGCGCAGCTCCGCTTCGAGACCCGGGAGCGCCTGCCGCTCACGGAGTTTCCGATCCCCGCCTATCGCCTGGCGGAGATCTCGCGCTATTTCATCGGCAGCGTGCAGTTCTCCAGCGGCTGCCCCTATCGCTGCGAGTTCTGCGACATCCCCGCGCTCTATGGCCGCAACCCCCGCCTCAAGACGCCGCGGCAGGTGACCGCGGAGCTCGACGCGATGCTGGCCCGCGGCAATCTCGGCGCGGTCTATTTCGTCGACGACAACTTCATCGGCAACCGCAAGGCCGCGCGCGAGCTCGCGCGGGAGCTCGTCCGCTGGCAGAAGGCGAACGGCTATCCGATCGAGTTCGCCTGCGAGGCGACGCTCAACATCGCCAAGCAGCCGGAGCTGCTGGAGATCATGCGCGAGGCCTATTTCGTCACGGTGTTCTGCGGCATCGAGACCCCGGATATCGACGCGCTCCACGCCATGGCCAAGGACCACAACGCCACGATCCCGATCCTCGAGGCGATCCAGATCCTCAACGGCTACGGCATGGAGGTGGTCTCCGGCATCATCCTCGGCCTCGACACCGACACCCGCGAGACGCCGGCGCGGATCGTCGAGTTCGTGCGCCGCTCCAACATCCCCATGCTCACGATCAACCTGCTGCAGGCCTTGCCGCGCACGCCGCTCTGGGATCGGCTCGCCGCTGCGGGACGCCTCGTCCACGACGCCGCCCGCGAATCGAACGTCGATTTCCTGCTGCCCTACGACGAGGTCGTCGCGATGTGGCGGCACTGCATCGCCGAGACCTACGACCCCGAGGAGCTCTACCGCCGCTTTGCCTGGAACGTCGCGCACACCTACCCCAATCGCATCCGTCCGCCGGTGTCGCCCCAGCGCGCCTCCTGGGCGAACCTGCGCAAGGCCGTGCGCATCCTCGCGAACCTGATGCTCCGCGCCGGCCTCGTGGCGGACTACCGCGGCACCTTCTGGCGCATGGCCGGGCCGCTGTTGCGCCGCGGCCGGATCGAGGACGTGATCCGCGTGGGCCTCGTCGCCCACCACCTCATCACCTTCTCGCGCAAGGCCGCGCAGGGTGAGGAGAACGCGTCCTTCTACTCGGCGAAGCAGTCCCGGCGCGCGGCCGCGAAGGCGGCTTGAGACCCTAGCGTCCCTCGCCGCGCGAAGCGGGGAGAGGGAAGGGACCCG
>DATNIT010000125.1:0-18377 GCA_035604335.1 Allostellaceae bacterium
AACACCCGCATCAGATGATTGCTCAGGACGTGGTGGATCGAGATCTCGAGGCTCGACATCGGACCCGGGTCGAAGCGCTGCGACGACATGACATTCTGCAGCGACAGGATCATCGTCTCGTCTTCCGCGAGGAAATCCTTCATGTGTTGACGATAGACCTGCACCTTCTCCTGGAAGCCCGGATGGTCGAAGAATTCCTTGGGCAGAAGAGAGTAGGCGATGAGACGACAGCGGTCCGGTGCGAGCGGCCAGACCACATAGAATTTCACCAGGTCGGAGCGGGCGAGAACATTCATGTTCGGCGCCAAGTGTCCTTGGCAACCGAAGGTGTCGGGCCTGTCTTCAAGCCAGGGCAGCTTGCCGAACAAGCTCTTCCCGTCGGGCGTGAGCGGTGCCGCCTTGTAATACGCGATCACGCCGCCGTTCTTGCGAAGGTGGGCGTCGTAGGTCTTCGGCGTCACGTATTTGCCGAAGGTCCGCACATGCAGCACGGAGACATGGTAGATGTCCATCAAGTTCTCGATGAGAAGCTTCCAATTGCAGTTTATCTCCACCTCGAGCTTGTCGGCCAAGCGACACTCCTCGGGCTTGAGGAAGCCGACATCGGCGCGAAAGTCGGCAATGAAGTCGGCAAACGGCCGAGGCTGATCATTGAGCGTAACGTAGATGTTTCCCGCCCAGACCTCGGTCTTCAAGGCCCTGAGCCGGCAGCGGGACGGATCGAACCCTTTCGCCTCCTTCATATAGGGCGCGCCCACCAGCTTGCCCTTGAGATCGTAGACCCAGCCGTGATATGGGCACATGAATTCCTTGACGTTGCCGTTGCCGTGCGCCACTTCCACGCCGCGGTGGCGGCAGACGTTCATGAGGCCATTGTAGTTTCCGTTCTCGTCCTTCGTCACGAGAACGGGTTCGCCGAGAATACGAAGCGTCAGGTAATCGCCGGCCTTCTCAAGCTCCTCCACCCGCCCGACGCAGAGCCAATCCTTCATGAATATCTTTTCTTTTTCGAGCTTGAGCATCTCAGCGGAACCATACACGTAGCCGGGCGCGTGCTGCGCGCTGTTCAGCGGCGCAAATACGCCCGACAAATCCTCGCGTGTTTCATGGGCGCTCAGCGATGAAACGTCAGCCATCGTCGCGTTCTCCCTTATGCTGCGCTTTTCCGAGAGCGGCGCATGTGGCGCAAAGATACCATCTTTGGAATCGCCTTGACAACTTTTTGGTACTTGCCGACAATCCAGTTGACCGATTGTCGGCAGTTTATATATGATCGCGACAGGCCATTTCGTCAACCTTGGAGCCGCGATGAGTCCCCTGCCGCAAAAGCGCCCGGTCGCCGCCGATCCATTTTCCCCCGACTCCGAGGAGCTGCGCCCGACCCGAGCGGCCCTTGAGCGCGCGCAGCATTTGCCGGCGCACTACTACACCGCGCCGGAGATCCTCGAGCGCGAGAAGGAGCTTTTGTTCTTCAAAGACTGGCTGGCGGTCGCGCGCGTCGAGGAGTTCGCCAATCCGGGCGATTACCGGGCGATGGAGATCGTCGGGGAGCCGATCGTGGTCTGCCGCGATCAGAAGGGCAATCTCAACGCCTTCGCGAATGTGTGCCGCCATCGCGGCGTCGCCGTGGCAATGGGGGCGGGGAATGCGACGCAGTTCAGCTGCCCGTATCACGCCTGGTCCTACGGCCTTGACGGGCGATTGACGGCACCCTCGCGGCCGCGCGGGCTCGGCAGCTTCGATTACCGCGACTGCCGTCTGCCGCCGCTGCGCGTCGACACCTGGGGCGGGTTCGTCTTCGTCAGCTTCGACCCCGGGGGGCCGTCTCTCAGCAGCTACCTCGCTGCCGACGGCTACCAGGACGCCGTCGCCTATGTTCATCCCGAAAAGATGACCTTGGTCGACACCTACAGCTACGAAATCGACTGCAACTGGAAACTGGTGCCGGAGAACCTCGCCGACGTCTATCACGTCGAGGTGATTCACCGCGGCACCTTCGGGGCTGCTACCTACAGCACCAAGCGTGCGATCGCGCAGCTCACCCTGACAAAATACGGTTGGCACAAGGAGTACGTCAGCGGCACCATGGCGCCGGATGCGGAGCTGCTCTTCGGCCCCGCGCCATGGCTGGCTCAACACGAAAAGGGGTCGTTGTTCGCGTTCTCGGCCTTCCTGCGGCCCAATTTCTACCTCTTCGCGCGGGCCGACATGGTGCAGCCTTGGGTCGCTTATCCGCTCAGCGCGACCCGCACGCGCGTCACCGGCTGGACCTGCATTCCCGCCGAGTTCGCCGACAGGCCGGCTTTCAAGGAGAAGGTCGCGATCCTGGCTGAGTTCGCCCGCCGCTTCGCCGGCGAGGATGCCGATCTGATGCGTGCGATTCAGAAAGGGCTCACCTCGCGCTACTTCGTGCGCGGCCCGATGCACGAGCTCGAGGTCATGATCCATCACCGCATCAACCGCTACCTGGAGGCCATGGCAGGCGAAGGGGAGGCGCGCTGATGCTGATCTCGACGATGATCCCGGCGCCGGCCGCGGCGGCTGCGGCACGGCCGCTCTCGGCGGCAAGGCGCTCGCCTTGAGCCTCGGGCCGAAACTTCTCGACGCCTGGCGCGTCGTGCTGGAGCAATGCGCGATCCGGCCCGGCTCGACCGCGCTCGTCCTCGTCGGCGACAACACGCATCCCGACACGCTTGCGGCGGCGCGACTCGCGATCCCGATGCTCGGCGCGCGGCTGCTCACCCTCGAACTGGGCGAGCCGCCGGCGCTGCGGATGGCCTCGGAGAGCACGGCCTATTACGGGCCCACCGCGCTCACCGGCAATCGCGCGGCGGTAGAGGCCATGAAGCGCGCCGACATCGTGATCGATCTCATGGGGCTCGATCGCGGGACGGAGCAGCGCGAGATACTCGCTGCCGGCACGCGCATCCTCTTGGTCAAGGAGCCGCCGGAGATCCTGGTGCGCTCGATCCCGACCGCCGAGGACAAACGGCGGGTGAAGAGTGCCGCGGCGCGGCTCGGGCGCGCCAAGACCATGCGCGTCACCTCGGACGCCGGAACCGACTTCCGCGCCGCGCTCGGGGAATATCCCTGCCTCGTGCAGTACGGGCTCGCCGACGAGCCGGGGCGGTGGGACCATTGGCCGAGCGCCTTCGTGGCCACTTGGCCGAACGAGCATTCGGCAAGCGGGACGGTGGTGCTGGCGCCTGGCGACACCATCCTGCCCTTCAAGCAATATGTCCAGGACCCCGTCAGGCTGCGCGTCGAGGCCGGCTACATCCGCGAGATCGAAGGCGGCTTTTCTGCCACCTATGTGCGGGAATACATGGCGAGTTTCGGGGACTTCGAAGGCTATGCGGTCTCCCATCTGGGCTGCGGGCTGCAGCCGCGCGCCCATTGGACGACGCTCGGCATGTACGACAAGCGCCAGACCAACGCGATGGACGCGCGCTCGTTTGCGGGGAATTTCATGTTCTCGACCGGGCCGAACGGCGAGGCCGGCGGCAATCGTCACACGGCCTGCCATCTCGATATCCCGATGCGGGAATGCTCGGTCTATCTCGACGATGAGCCGATCGTGCTCCGCGGCAAGCTCGTGGGGGTCGAGGCCAATGCGTAAGCGCAGCGCCGAGATGGGCGACGCTCACGCGAGAGACGCAGTAGCGTGGGTTCATCTGCGCGAAAACGGGAGGGAGGAGGACTGACGATGCGCAATTTCGCAATGGCCGTGGCCTGTTTGCTCGTTGCGGCGGCTTTATCTTCTGTAGCGCCGTCCGCCGCGCGGGCGGAGGACGGGGTCACCGACACCACGATCAAGATCGGGATGTTCGGCCCCTTGACCGGCTCCGCGAGCATGTGGGGCAATCCGGTGCAGAACGGCGCGATCATGATCTATAAGCAGGCCAACGACAAAGGCGGGATCAACGGGCGCCAGATCGAGATCGTTCAGGAGGACGGGGCGTGCGACGCGGCGAAGACCGTGGCGGCGGTGAAGAAGCTCATTTACCGCGAAAAGGTCTTCATGATCAACGCGGGCATGTGCAGTGGTGCGGTGATGGCGGCCAAGGAGGAGATCGTTGCCAACAAGGTGCCGTTCATGCTCTTCGCGGCAAGCCAGGATGCGATCACGGCACCGGTCAACCGTTACGTCTTCACGGTCGCGTCGACCGGGCCCTACGACGGCAAGGGCATGGCCGCCTTCACCAAGAGCATTCCGGGGGCGAAGCGGGTCGCGCTGATCAGCCACGCCGACGAATGGGCCAAGAGCAAGAGCGAGCCGTTCACGGCGGCGCTCAAGCAGGCGAAGATCGAAATCGTCGCCGAGGAGACGATCGACCGAAACATCATCGACGCAACTCCCCAGGTGCTGGCGGTCAAGCGCCAGAACCCCGACGTCGTCGCGCTCTTCACCTATCCGGCCGAAAGTGCTGCGATCGTTCGCGATGCCTACAAATACGGACTCAATGTGACTTTCATCGGGAATAACGCGCTGATTGACCTGCCGGCGATGGGTGAACGGGCGGGCAGCCTGGATGCGGTGCGGAATACCTATGTCATGTCCGCCATGTCCGGGGCCATCGGCAGCCCGCAGCTTGCGCCATACGAGAAGCTGCTCAAGACTTACTATCCGGACGAGAAGGTGAAGGCGGACTCGTTCTTCGGCACGGCTTCCGCGATCACCGTGGTCGAGGCGCTCAGGCGCGCCGGTCGGGATCTCACCCGCGAGAAGCTGGTCGACGCCCTCGAGAGCATTCGGGACTTCGACGCAGGAGTCGCCCCTTGCAGGATCAATCTCTCGCCGACGAACCATCAGGGCTGCGAGACCGAGACTGCGTGGAAGCTCGTCGGCGATAAGGTGGTCACCGTCGGCAGCGAGTGGCGCGAAGTGAAGTAGGAAAAGCGGCTGCGCGAGATCGGCTTCCGTCCGCACCCAAAGCCACACGGGCTCGAGCGCGGACGGAGCCCCTTCGCAAAATCGTGCGGAACGGCGGCTTGGCCAGGTAGTGGCGCCGCGGTTGCCGCACCTTCAGGCATTCGCGGGATTGCAAGATTTCAAGGCGGACATGGAATTTGCCATCTATCTCACTGCCGGGATCGCCAACGGCTCGCTCTACGCGCTGATGGCATTGGGTCTCGTGCTGGTCTACCAGACCCAGAACTTCGTTCCCTTCGTCAACGGCGAATTCTTCACCGCAGGCGCGTTCCTCGGCTTCACCGCCTTCCGGACGCTCGCCCTGCCTTACGCGCTCTCCTTCGGGGCAGCGATCCTCTGCGGAGCGCTCTTGGGCCTGATCACCGAGCGAGTGGTGATCCGGCCGATTGCCAGAAGTCATCACCTGAGCCTCGTGCTGGTGACGGCAGGCGCATCGATCGCGCTGCAGGGTGTCGCACGTGCCCGGTGGGGCGACGACATCTACACCTTTCCGCCGATCTTCGCTGGGCAGGCGGTCGATGTGGCGGGTATTCCCATCTCGTTGCAGAACCTGACGGTCGTGCTTGTGACGGCGTCGCTCTCCGCGGTAATGTTCGTCTTCTTCGCCCGCACGAAGCTCGGCAAGCAAATGCGGGCGATGTCGCAAAGCCTCGCCGGCGCGGAGATCATCGGCATCAATCCGGTCCGCGTCTACCGGTTGACCTGGGCGCTCTCCGGCGCGGTCGGCGCCGCGGCGGGCGTTCTCGCCGCACCTTTCATGTTGCTCTACCCAGATATGGGCGGAATCATCCTTCTCAAGGGCTTCGCGGCGGCGGTGCTGGGCGGGCTCAACAGCGTCGCCGGTGCCATCCTCGGCGGACTCGCGATCGGAATTTCCGAGCAACTCGTCGGCGGCTACGTCGGCACCGTTTACATAGAGATCTCGGCTTTCGTGGTGATCATCGCGGTCCTGCTGATCCGGCCCCAGGGCCTCCTCGGCACAAGCACGGTCGGGCGGGTCTGAATGGGCGCGCTGCGCCAAAATTGGTGGCTGCCGATTGCGATCGTCGGCGCTTTTTCCATCCCGCTCCTGGCCGACTCCTATTCCCAATATGTGGTGAATTTGGTGCTGGTGAACGTGGTGGTCGCGATCGGTCTGAACATCGTAATGGGGTTTGCCGGCCAGCTCTCCTTCGCCCATTCCGCATTCATGGGGATCGGCGCTTACGCCACGGTGCTGCTGATGAGCCGCGTCGGGCTGCCGTTCATTTTAGCGCTGCCACTGGCCGGTATCGCCACGGGCTTGCTCGGGTTCCTCGTCGGGCTGCCGGCCGTGCGGGTGCGCGGGCTGTATCTCGCGCTGCTCACCATCGCGTTCCTGTCTTTCTGCTCATGGGTATTCGTGCACTGGAAGGAAGTGACGCTCGGCAGCACCGGCATGCGGGTGCCGCGGGTCAGCGTTGGCGGCATCCCGCTTGCGACCGACCAGGCCAAATATTACGCCATCCTCGCCGCGACCGCCGTCATGGTCTGGCTCGCAACGGCGATTGTGCGTTCCCGCTGGGGCCGCGCCTTCGTGATGGTGAGGGAAGTCGAGCTAGCGGCCCAGGCGAACGGAATCAACGTGATGACGACCAAGGCCATAGCCTTCGGAATCAGCGCCGCTTACGCCGCGGTGGGAGGAGGCCTCTTCGCGCTCGCCATCGACTTCCTCGTGCCCAGCTCGTTCGGGCTGCTGCAGATGGTGACGCAGTTCGCCATGGTGCTGATCGGCGGGCTGACCTCCATCGTCGGCGCGATGATCGGGGCCCTGCTCCTGAGCATCCTGCCCGAGTTGCTGCGCGAATTCCGAGGTGCCGAGGAGATCGCTTACGGCGTGTTGATCGTCGTATTCATCCTGTTCATGCCGGACGGCATTGCCGGCCTGCTGCGGCGTCGCGGCTGGCTGCCCAGGCCCGCCCTGCTGAGCCGGCGACTGGAGGGCCTGCGCCCCGGCATATCGAGTACCGGCGCTCACGGCCTGTTGCCCGTGCGCAAGGCTTCGGCGGAAGGTGCTTCCCAGCGATGACGGGCGCCGTCCTCCTCAGCACCGACAGCCTCAGCGTGCGCTTCGGCGGATTGACGGCCGTCGACGATGTGAGCCTGAGCGTTGCGGCGGGCTCGATCCACGGCGTCATCGGACCGAACGGTGCAGGGAAATCCACGTTCTTCAACGCCGTGTCCGGTTTCGTGCCGATCTCGAGCGGGAGCGTATTCATGGCCGGCAAGGAGGTGACGCGCTTGCCGCCGCATGCCAGGCTCAAGCTCGGCATTCAGCGCACCTTCCAGTCGGTTCAGCTTGTAAAGTCGATGACCGTGCTGGAGAACGTCATGATCGGGCTGCACCCGCAGATCGCCCTCCGCCCGCGCTGCCCGTTCGGCCGCGGTGCGGCGGCGCTCGATGTCGCCTGCGGGGTCGCCCAAGAGCTCGGCCTCGAGGACGTGCTCCACAAGGAGGTGGAGCTGCTGTCGTTCCGCGAGCAGCGGCAAGTCGAGATTGCGCGCGCGCTGGTCTCCCGCCCCCGCCTGCTGATGCTGGATGAGCCCGCGGCGGGCCTGAGCGCACGGGAGATCGCGGCATTCGACGATTTGCTGATCAGCCTCAAGGCGCAGACGGGTTTGACCATCCTGCTCGTCGAGCATGTCATGTCTCTGGTCATGAAGGTATGCGACTTGATCACCGTGCTGGACGCCGGCCGCGTGATCGCGACGGGCTCGGCCGCCGAGATTTCTGCCGACGAGCACGTGATCAAGGCCTATCTCGGGGACGGCCTCGATGCTTAGCGTGGGCGATATTCACGCGAGTTACGGCGCCCTTGCCGTGCTGCGCGGCGTCAGCTTCGAGGTGGAAGAGGGCAGCGTCGTCGCCTTGCTCGGCGCCAACGGTGCCGGGAAAACGACCACCATGAAGGCCGTAATGGGCATGCTGCCGGTGCGCGGCGGTCGCATCGAGTTTCTGGGCGAGCGCATCGACAACAAGCGGCCCCACGACCTCGTCCGGCGCGGCCTCACCTTGGTGCCGCAAAGCCGCGAACTCTTCCCCTGGATGACGGTGCGCGAGAACCTGGACGTGGCCGGCCTGACCTTCGGCGGGGCGAAGTCCGCGCGCAGGGCCTGCGAGGAGCAGTTCGAGCTGTTTCCGCAACTTCGGGCGCGGGCGGACCAACGCGCGCTTACGCTCTCCGGGGGAGAGCAGCAGATGCTGGCGATTGCGCGTGCCCTCATGTTGCGGCCGAAGCTCATCCTCATGGACGAGCCGACCACCGGGCTCGCCCCCCTCATGGTTCGCGAGCTCGGCGACACGATCCGCAAGCTCGGCGCCAAGGGACAAACCATCGTGCTCGTCGAGCAGAACCTCGGGTTGGCACTTTCCGTGGCCCGGCGCATCTACGTCATCCAGCGCGGGCGCACCGTCTTCGAGGGAGGTGCGGAGGGGCTGCAATCGGAGAAGGACGTGCTGCAATATTACCTCAGCTGAGCCGCAATGGAGGAAGGGTTGAAGCGGGCCTGGCAACCATGGTCGAGCGGAGAGGCGGCTTCGGCAGCGTGCGGCACCGGTGAAGGGCCGGGGCGATGAACGACGTTGTCTTCCGCAACTACACCCAGGCGGCACTCGACCGGGAATACAACAACCAGGCGAAGCATCCCGGCTTCGACTTCCAGGGCTTCCTCGCGCGCTGTGCTAGGAGCAGCGAGGAGGCGCGTCGGCGCTGGAGCTCGAATCTCGACGTTCCTTATGGCCCGAGTGCCGCCGAACGGCTCGATATCTTCACCGGAGGGCCGACCCCGCGACCGGTCGAGATCTTCTTCCACGGCGGCTATTGGCGCATGCTCGACAAGAAGGATTTCAGCTACGTCGCGAACGGACTCGTGCCGCACGGCGTCGCCGTCGCGGTCGTGAATTACGCGCTCATCCCCGCGATCGACATGGACGGGCTGGTTGCGCAATGCCGTTCGGCCGTGTCGTGGGTCTTCCACAACATCGAGCGGTTCGGCGGGGATCCGACCCGGCTCCACCTGTCGGGGCATTCAGCAGGCGGCCACCTCGTCGCCATGCTGCTCGCGACCGAATGGCAGGGGAGCGACGAGGGCCTGCCTACCGCGATCCGCAGCGCCGCAGCGATCAGCGGCATCTATGACCTCGAGCCCATCCGCCTCTCCTTCCTCAATTCGATTTTGCAACTCACCCCGCGCGCGGTCGCCGACAACAGCCCGGTCAAGCTGCGTCCATCCGTGCCCGCGCCGCTCTTGGTCGCGGCGGGCGAGCACGAGGGCGAGGAATATCTTCGTCAGTCCAACGATCTTGTCGCGGCTTGGACCACCTCGTCCTGCCGCCCCGAGCTGGCGGTGCTCCGCGCCGCCGACCATTTTTCGATCCGCGAGGAACTCGGCGATCCCGACAGCAGGATGGTCTCCCTGATGATGCGTAGGCGCGGCGACGGCCGCGGGAGGGTGCGGACATGAAGCGCCGCTCGGGCGTATCCAAGGCGACGCCGGCGCGGGCCGCGCGCGCGGCGGGCAAAGCCGGACCTTCGCGCTCGCAGCGGGGGCCGTCGCGTACCGAGGAAGCAGTCGAGATCATCCGCGACCGCATCCTCGATCTCACGCTGACGCCAGGCGTCCGCATCGACGACAAGCTGCTCATGCGGCAGTTCGGCTTGGGGCGGACGCCCGCCCGCGAGGCCTTCAACCGGGTCGCGACCGAAGGCCTGATCGTCATTCAGCGCAACCGGGGCGCCTTCGTCCGCCCGCTCGACATACAGCATGTGCGGCAGCTCTTCGACGCCTACGGCGCCTCGGAACGGGTGATCGGATACTTCTGTCGCACCGACCATCCGGGGCTGGCCGAGGATCTGCAGCGCATAGAGACGCAGTACGAGGCGGCCCAGTCAGGCATGAACTTTCTCGACATGACCCGCCTCAATTCGGCATTCCATCGACGCATCGCCGAGGCCACGGAGAACGAATACCTCTTCGAGCACGCATCGCGGCTCTACAACCACGCGCGGCGGCTGTCCTACTTCATCTATCTGACGCCGGGCTTTGCCTTGACCAGCTACGAACAGCTGCAAGACCATATTTCGTCCGACCACAACGAAATCATCGACGCCGTGCTTCGGCAAGACAACGCGAAGCTCATCGACCTGCTGACCGATCACGCGTTGTTCTTCCACCAGAGCATCATGGAGGCGATCGGCGGCGCGCGCGGCTTCACGCTTCCGCTCGGCACAGACGCGACGGGCAAGCTTAGGCGGACCGGCAAACGCGCACGGCCGGACAGCACGCCGAAGGACCCCAGGACAAGAAAGAGGAGCTCCGCATGACCGGCATACCCGTGATCCCGAAAGGCGCCGCCCCGCCGCTCGCACCCTATTCCCCCGGGATCAAGGCCGATGGCGTCGTCTACGTATCGGGCACGCTGGCACTCGATGCAAACGGCAACATCGTTGCCCCCGGCGAGATCGTGGCGCAGACGCGTCACGTGCTGGAGGCGATCAAGGCGGTGCTGCAGGCCGCGGGCGGCGACATGTCGGATATCGCCTACAACATGATCTTTCTCAAGAACGCGAAAGATTATGCGGAGATGAACAAGGTCTATGCCGAATACTTCCCGACAAACCCGCCGGCGCGGTTCTGCATCATCACCGAGCTGGTCAAGCCCGAGTTCGTCGTTGAAATCTCCTCAATCGCGCATATGCGGACGGCGCGCTAGGCGCGACAGATGGCCGTCGCACGGATAGCGGGAGCCGAGCTCCACTACAACGTGATCGGGAGCGGCGAGCCGTTGATCCTGGTCTCGGGGATGGGCGGCGTGGCTTCCTATTGGGCGCCGCAGCTCGAGGCATTCGCCAAGCACTTCACCGTCGTCACCTTCGACCAGCGCGGCACGGGACGCAGCACCCACACCAAGGTCGATTCCGTCGACATGCTCGCCGCCGATCTGGTCTCGCTCATGGACAAGATCGGTCTTGAGCGCGCCCACATCGTCGGCCACTCCACCGGCGGGATGCTGGCGCAGATCGTCGCGATCGACCATCCCCTTCGGGTGGATCGCCTGGTGCTCTACGGCAGCCGCGCCAGCACGGACGCCTTCACCGAGCGCGCCATGGGCATGCGGCGCGAGGCAATCCTCCACTGCGGGATGGAGAGCTTCGTCCATTCGACGGCGGTCTTTCTCTATCCGAGCTGGTGGATCCGCCGGAACGACGACAGGCTGCGGGCCGCGGAGGCCTTGGCACTCGCGAACGCCGCTCCGCCGGAGGTCATGGCGAGCCGGATCGCCGCCGTGCTGCACCATGAGCAGATGGAGCGGCTGCACCTCATCGGCAGCCCCACCCTCGTGCTCTGCGCCTGCGACGACTTTCTCACCCCCACCTATTACTCGGAGGAGATGGCCGCAGCGATCCCGCGGGCGCGGCTTGCATTCATAGAAAGCGGAGGGCACGCATGCTCGCAGACGAACCCTGAGGCGTTCAACCGGGTCGTGCTCGACTTCCTTCAGAGCGAGCCATCGCCGGAATGACCGCCCGCGCTCCCGAAACGAATCGAACTCTTTCTAAATGGAGAACCCCATGCGCCCGCAGAACGTGAACCCGGCCATATTGATCGATTTGTTCCGCAAGGAGTTCCAGCTATGCAATCTCAAGCGGGGCGAGTCGGTCGCCTTCCTCACCGACTTGAACTCGCGGCGCGATTACGTCGCCGCCGGGTTCGCCGCCGCCTCGGACCTCGGAGCCTATGCCTACGAAATCGGCATCAGCGGCGCCCCGGATTGGAGCCGCATCGGCGTCGACGCGATCGGCGGCAACGCCGGCGTCATGGGCGCGCTCAAGGCCAGCGACCTGCTCTGCGCGCTGCACTTCCCGAACTTCTCCACCTGGGTGAAGGAGGTGCGCGCGGCGGGGACGCGGGTGCTCTCGATCGTCGATCACCCCGATGACCTGCGCCAGCTGCTCTCGCCGCCCGGCCTCAAGGACGCGGTGCTGTATGCCGCCAAGCGTTGGGGCGGCGTCAAGCGGCTCCGCCTCACCAATCCGGCAGGGACCGATCTCACCTGGGAACGCGGCGAGTTCCCGGTCAAGGTCCAATACGGCTTTGCCGAGGAGCCCGGCCGCTTCGACCATTGGGGCGCCGGCCACATCACCAACTTCCCGAACGAGGGCAGCGCCAATGGAACCGTGGTGATCCAGCCCGGCGACATGTGGATTCTGCCCTATGTGCGGCTGATCGAGAGCGAGATCCGGCTCGAGGTCCGCGACGGATTCATCCGCAAGGTCACGGGCGGCGTCGACGCGAAGGCATTCAAATACTGGCTGGACCGCAACAAGCGCAGTGCCGAGGACATCGACCCTTACGCCGTCTCCCACCTCGGCTTCGGCCTGCACCCCAATGCGCATTGGGACCAGATTCTCCTGCATGGCAATGAGATGGAGCGGATGAACGCGGCCGGCCGCGTCTTCGCCGGCAATTTCCTCTTCTCCACCGGCCCGAACAGCGATATGGGCGGCAAGCGCGACACCAAGGGCCATATCGACATGCCGATGTGCGACTGCACGGTTTGGCTGGATAACGAGGTGGTCCTGCAGGACGGCAAGTTCACCGACGAGAAGCTGATCGTGGCTCCACGCTGAGCGGCGCTGCCGGGAGCGGGGAGGCGGCGACGATGCTTCGCCACGCTGCCCTCATCGAGGCAGATATTCCTTGATGCGCGGCATGCGCCGGCCGGCCTGCATGATGAGAGAAAGGTTGGCCGGCTTGGTCAAGGGGGACACGCCCGCCGTCAGATCTCCTTTGACGACGAGGAGAGCAGAAAAAAAGGGGTTGTTTATTATTATTACCGCGAGCCACGCGCTCATGAGGCTGGTCCGAAACGATCCTGCGAGGAGATGGCGCTCGCCTTTTCCGACCGCTTGATAGCGCGGCTCGTCCGCATGCACGTGATCTGTAACTGCTCTGGTGCGAGCCCCTCAAGCACCCCACACGTTTTTAAGCATGCGCACCCAATTCTCGCCCATCACCTTGCGGATCTTGCGTTCCGGCCAGCGCCGCCTTTCCATCGCTACCGTGAGATTGGGAAAATCCCCGATTCGGCGGATGCCACTCGGATTGACGACCTCAGCAAACTTAGCCAGCCGCCGCGCGTACCCCTTGTCGTGGGTAAGCCACTCGAAGAAGGCTTGGTCCTGATCCTGCGTGAAGTCAGTGCCGATACCCACATGGTCCTCGCCCGCGATCTTGATCACATAGTCGATCGCCTCGATGTAGTCGTCGACGGTAGCCTTGTTACCCTTGGCCAGGAAGGGCGGAAACATCGTGACGCCAACGAAGCCACCGCGGTCAACGATGAACTTGATCTCCTTGTCCGATTTATTCCGCGGGTGAGCCTTGAGCGCCGATGGCAGGATATGCGTATAGGCGACCGGCTTCTTAGAGGCAAGGATGACGTCGCGGGACGTCACCGGTCCCACATGGCTCAGATCGCACATGATCCCGACGCGGTTCATCTCGGCCACGACCTCGTGGCCGAAGTCGCTGAGCCCGCCGTCTTGCGACTCGTAGCAACCCGTGCCGACCAAGTTCTGCGTGTTGTAAGCCATTTGAGCGACGCCCACGCCGACATCCTTGAAGAGCTGGATATAGCCGAGCTGGTCCTCAAAGGCGCTGACGTTCTGGAAACCGAGGATGATGCCAGTCTTGCCGGCCTGCTTCGCGCGTCGGATGTCCGCCGTGGTGCGGACGGGGGCGATCAGATCGGCGTTGTCGCGGAAGAAACCCTTCCATTTCGCTATGTTGCGCATGGTGACCTCGAAACCTTCCCAGACCGAGCAAGTGCAGTTCGCCGCGGTCAACCCACCCTTGCGCATATCCTTGAAGACGGAACGGCTCCATTCCGAGATGATCAATCCGTCGATGACGATCATGTCGTCGTGCAATTTGGCCATGGCCCCCCTTGTTCCTTTCCCACTCAGCGCCGATCCTGCTCGGCCGATAGTCCTCGCTCTCAGAGATAGATACTGCGCACGATGTCCTCTTGGGACCTGCCAGCGACGCGCAGGTTCCCGTGCTCGGTTACGAGTCCATCCCGCAGGATGAGAAAACGGTCGGCCACGGCAAGTGCCAGCTTGATGTTCTGCTCGACCATGAGCATGGTGGTGCCAGCCGCTTTCAGACGCTGCATGATGTTGCCGATCTCGTTTACAAACTTGGGCGCGAGCCCACCGGAAGGCTCATCGAGCAGGAGGATTTTGGGCTGCCCCATGAGGGCACGCGCGATCGCGACCATCTGCTGCTCGCCTCCCGACATGAGCCGCACACGCTGGCTCCGGCGCTCGGCCAAGCGCGGGAAATACTCATAGCACTGCTGGATCATGTGCACGACCGGAACGCCGCGCGGCGCTGCGGCGCCGAGCCGCAGATTTTCCTCAACTGTCATGTCGGGGAATAGGTCGCGGCCTTGGGACACCTGCACCACGCCCTTGCGAAAGACCCGATGGGGCGGCTCACCGATCATCTCCTTGCCCTCGAGTCGGATCGAGCCTCGCCAGGGCCGCACGAAGCCGCTCACCGTGTTGAGCGCCGTCGACTTGCCGCTGCCGTTGGCCCCGAGCAGGGTCACGACCTCGCCGCGGCACACGGCAAAATCGACACCGAACAGGATCTGCTTGTTCGCGTAGCCGGCCTCGAGCCTTTCGACGATCAGCAGGTCCTCAGGCATGGCCGAGATAGGCCTCCAGAACCTGCTTGTCGGCGCGGACCTCCGCGGGTGTGCCGTCGGCGATCTTCTCGCCATAGTTCAGCACCACAATGCGGTCCGACACGTTCATCACAAGTTCGATCGCATGCTCGATCAGCAGAATACCGAGCCCTTCCTTCTTGGCGAGGCGGTGAATCGTCCGCACGAGCTGTTCACGGACCGGCGGCGCCAGACCGACCGCAGGTTCGTCAAGAAGCAGAAGCGGCGGGTTGGTCGCGAGCGCCCGCACGATCTCGACCATGCGCTGTTGGCCGCCAGAAAGATCCTTGGCGAGCTGACGCTCGAGATGGCGAACTCCCATGATATCGAGGAGGCGTCGCGCCTCGGCTACGGCCTCCCGCTCGGCGGTCCGCGCAGCCCGCGAGCCAAACAGAACGCCAAGCAGGCTGCCTCCGACTCGGCCATGCAGCCCAGCGAGGACATTCTCGAGCACCGTCAACTCGCCGAACAGGCCACCGTTCTGGAATGTGCGGCGCACGCCGCGCGAAGAGATCTCGTGCGGGGTCAGTCCGTCGATGCGCGTGCCGGACAGGGTGATGCCACCTTCCGCCAGCTCGACATAGCCGGTAATCGCATTGAACAGCGAGGTCTTGCCTGCTCCGTTCGGGCCGATAACCGCAACGATCTCGCCAGCTGCCACGCCCAGGCTCACCGCGGAAAGCGCCTGCACCCCGTCGAAGCGGACTGATACGCCTGTAAGCTCAAGCAGCTGCGCCATGGCTATTCCCGGTAGTAGCGGTCGCGGATGGCCGGAATGAACCGCGCCAGTATGCTCACAAAGCCCCGCGGCAGGAACAACAGGATCACCAACATCAGCGTCGCGAGCAGAAGCTCCTCGAAGCCGGGCAGATCCCGGATGAACTCCGGTGCGGCGGTCAGGATCACGGCGCCCAAAATAGAGCCGCCGAGGCTCGCCAGCCCGCCGATCGTCACGATGGCGAAATGGACGATGAGCTCGAGCAGGTTGAACGCCTCGGGCGAAACCTGTCGGACGAGTGCGGCATAGAGCCCGCCGCCGACGCCGACGACGAAGCCGCTCCAGGCGAACGCCAGCACGATGTAGCGTGCGGTGTGGATTCCGACGGAGGCCGCCGCGAGCTCGTTGTCCCGAATCGACATGAAGGCTCGGCCAAAGCGGGAGCGCAGCAGGTTCGACGTCGAGACGACCAGGGCCACCACCACGAACAGGAACACATAAAACTTGCCATAGTCGTTTTTAAGCGCGATGCCGCCAATGAACGGAAGCGGCACATGCAAGCCCATCGAACCGAGAGTCACGCTTTCCGCGTGGACGTAGACCCAGCGCATGAGCTCGCCGAGTGCCAGCGTGATGATCGCGAGGTAGAAGCCGCGCACGCCGCGCAGCGCCGGAAGGCTGACCAGCGCACCGGCGCCGGCCCCCACCAGTCCGCCCGCAACGAGCGCCAGCGGAAACGGCACTTGGAAGTGATACATGAGGAGGCCGGTCGTGTAGGCACCTATCCCGAAGAACGCCGCGTTCGCGAACGCGAGCTGCCCCAGATTCCCGATCACGATATTGAAGCCGACCCCGACCAACACATAGACCAGGATGAGATTGACGATATACTGGATATAGTCATTGACTAAGATTGGAATAGCGAGCGCCAGAACTGGTACGACGTAGAAGATGCGCGGCTCGCTCAGCCATCGCTTATCCGACACGTGTCTCCCGATTGCCATCACCGACGATCTACACGCGGACGACCACTTGGCGGCCGAAGAGACCAACCGGGCGGACGAGAAGGACTAGAATGATCACCAGGTAAGCGGTGATGTCGATAAAGCGCGAGCCAACATAGCCGCCGACCAACATCTCCATAACGCCCAGCAGCAGGCCCCCGATCACCGCCCCGGGGAAGGAGCCGAAGCCCCCGAGCGTCATCGCGGCGAAGCCGCGGATGAGGGTGGAGGCCGACATGTCGGGGTAGAGCAACGTCACCGGTGCAATCAAGATTCCACCCACCGCCGCCATCGCTGCACCGAGCCCCCACATGGCGCCGTGAAAGGCGCCGACGTTAATACCAACCAGCGCCGCGCCACGTTGTGACTGGAATACTGCTTGCGCCGTCTTGCCAACGGGCGTCACCGCAAAGAGCAGCCAAAGAAGGAAGAACAGTGCAATGGCGGATCCGGTAATGACGAGATCGCTGCTGTTAAGGACAACTGACCCGAGGAAAAAACTCTTGTCAGGATAGATCTTGGGGAAGGGCAGCACCTCACGGCCCCAGAACACCCGGGCAACTCCCCGCAGGAAGTACCCGACCGCGATCGCCATCATGGCGAGCGAAAGATGCGGCCCGCGCAGGATCGGCCGGATCAGCCAATGCTGAATACCAACACCGGTAGCGAACAAAAGGCCGATTGCCAGCAAAGCGGCCGGGATGAAGGGGACCTTCGCGAAGATCACGAGCACGTAGACCGCGAAAGCCCCCGCCATCAGAAGATCGCCGTGGCCGAAGTTTACCACGGTAGTGGCGCGGTACACGACGGTCATGGCGAGCGCCACAAGAGCGTAGAGGCACCCTTGCGAGATGCCACTGAGAACAAGCTGAGCGAGCATGCTCTCGCCCGACCGCGCCGTCCCTGCCCTCACTCCGCCTTCTTGCCCCAGGCCGAGTAGACCGAGAGCTTGCCGGCGTCGTCGTAGCCGATCGTGTAGAGGTCCTGCGCCCCCAGATGGTTGGTCGGCGAGAAGCTCAAAGTCCCAGCTAGAATCTCCGTATCGAAGTCATGCAGCTTGTTCATGGCCTCGACGAAGCGCTCCCGAGACACGTCCCTGCCGAGCGATTTGAGCACATCGACGACCGCGATGGCACTGCCGGCCCCGTAGAAGGAGTAGTCGGTCAGCTTTTCGCCCTGCGGCAGATACTTGGCGACGATGTCGTGCCACTTCTTCATGCGTGGGCTGTCGATGAGCGCCTTGTACAGAAAGCCCATGTAAAAGCCCTTCATTGCATCGGGGCCTCCGAGCCGATTCTGGGTGCTCTGGAAGTCGGCTCCCAGCGAACCCACCATCGGCACGCCGAGCGCGTACTTGTGGGCGTCGCGCAGGAACACCGCGAGCTCAGGCTCGTAGAGGATCACCAGGATGAAGTCGGGCTTAACATCTTTGAGCTTTAGAACCTGCGCAGTGGCGTCGGTCTGGCCGCGCTCGAGCGTCACTTCAGCGACCGGCTCGAGCCCCTTGCCCTTGAGGTATTCGACGGCGGGATCGCGATAGCCCTTAGACCACTCGTTGGTATGCTCGATGATCGCGATCCTCTTCACCTCCGGCTTGGAGATGGCGAATTTCGCCATCGACACGCCCATGTCGAAACTGGTCTGGATCGCGTGGAAAATCGTCGGCACCACGGGCGACGAGATGTGCTGGTTCGCTGCCGTCGAGACTACCCAGGGTACGCCCGCCTCCTCGATCACCGGTTTCATGGCGAGAGCGACGCCGCTGCATACCCCGCCGTTGATCAAGAAGACTTTGTCTTGAGAGATCAGTTTCTTGGCAACCGCAACGCCCTTCGCCTCATTGCAAGCGGTGTCGCCGATAATGACGTCGAATTTGCGGCCGTTCACCCCGCCCTGGTCGTTGAAATAGCGATAGATCGACTGAACGCCGTAGACAGCGGCGCCAAAGCTCGAGTTTGGTCCGGTCATTGG
>DATNIT010000126.1:0-4979 GCA_035604335.1 Allostellaceae bacterium
TGTCGGCCCGGGATCACACAATCCTAGGCACACAACTCTGCTCGCGCAGGACTACACGCGCGCGAGGGGGCCACCCCTGCGCCTCCTAATCCGCGCTCCGCACCGGCAATAAGCGGCGCGTGCCGGCAACACGTGTGCAACACGTGTGCAACACGCCAAACATAGATTAGGGTAATCAGTGGCTTATCTTTAACGAGCGGATCGGATATCCGCTGTCCCGTGACTCACGCGTTTCGCATTTCCGCCGTTGGTCCCGCAAGTTGCCCCATGCCCTTGCCGAGCTACCGAGCTACAGGTGAAAGGCACGGCAAGCGCCTGCGCGAGCGGCGTTTGCCACCGCTCGCCGAACGACGTGCCCCACGGCCTCGAGTTGTCAGCCGACACTCTCAGCACTGCGCCGACATCGGGGGGTATCGATAAACGTCGCCCGAGGCCGGGTGGCGCCCTCGCGCCGGGTTCCCTCGCGCAGGTTCGCGACTATCTGGCGGTTCGTGTGGAGGTCATGCGAGAGTTGGGCCACGAACATTTGAGCCGATGCGCGCCTCCGCACGACGACCAAATACGTCGAGATGGTTGTGTATGGGGCGAAGCTGCCGGCAGGAAGCGCCAGAGCCGCTTCCACGCAAAGGCCAAGCCTCGGTAGATCGGGCAGAATAGACTTCTGGGCGAAGAAGAAGGTCGGCATAACGACGAAGAGCCCCACGCCTTCCGGCGAAAGCCGCATGGATGTTGCTGCTAGTACAACCGATGCAAGTTCCCTGCTTTCCACGCGCTCCCCGGAACTGTTGCAAATCTCGATTGGCTCAGGGATTTGAACGCCGAACGGCAGCACCGATGCAATCACGTCAAGGGGGTCACTCAAAGTCTCAAGGAACGCCACCGGGTTTGCGAGTTGCCCGCCTCGCCAATCCAGTTGTGGAGTCAGCGCTCGCGAAAGGGCCTCGCTGTTTGCGGACTGCGCGCAGGCAATCGTCCTCCGGGCGTGCGTAACCTCGTGGATCACTGCGGCAAGTATCCCGAGGCCCGCCCACGGGTCACAGGCAACGCTGGCAGAGCGCCCGTCCAGCAGGCAGCGGACCACATCAAGCAGGAGCGGTGGGACGAAATTCTCGCCATGCCCGCCCGAGCTGCGGAGAAGATCCGCGACAAACCACTGCAAATCGGCCGGGGGAATCGAAATTCCAAACTCTTGGAGTCGATTTGCTAGGTAGTCTGGGTCGGAGCGCCGCTGTCCATGGGCGATCTCGTTGCTGAGTTTTCGGAGTTCTTGGAGAAGATTCGGATTCATGCAGCGTCTACCATAGACGCTTCGAGGGCGGCGGTGAACGAAGCGGCGTCCAATGCGAAGTGCGCGCCGTGAGGATGCGCTTGTCCATTGAGTCCCGCAGGTAGCTGTCGCCATTCAATCCGAGACCGGGATGCTTTCCGGAACGGAGGTCGGGGGCTCGCTCGGCCCGGTTCGAAGAGCTGTCACCCGCTGCTGACGCTACTCGATCATCCTGGGCGCGATACAGAAGGCGAACTTCGTGTCGCATCTGTGTTGCATGGAGAATTTGGGAGAGCGAGGGAAAGCCCGGAAATCCGCGGGTTTCTTAAGTGAGGGCCTGCAACACGTCCGACTTACGCAAAGACTCGACGCGGTGGATCTAAGTGGTTGCTTCTCTTTCGAGTTTGGGTGGCTGGGGGACTAGGATTCGAACCTAGACTGGCGGAGTCAGAGTCCGCTGTCCTACCGTTAGACGATCCCCCAAGCGGGAGCCGGGCTACATACCACAGGCCGCGCCGCCCTGGATAGTCGGTCGGGCGCGGGAGCAGCGGGCAGCCGCGAGGCGCGCGTCTCCGCCTCGCCCATGGATTCTTTGTCGCTTTCAATTCCTGGGCTAGAGTGCAGCGGGATCGCCCTTTGGAGGGATGCCGTGGAGCGCGCCGCGACAGCGCCGATCGATGCCGAGACAAAGGCGCTTTCTCGTGCGGTATCAGGCGGTTACCCCCTCCGTGAGACCTACGCTGCGCTCGATCTTGGCACCAACAACTGCCGGCTTCTGGTGGCGCGCCGGGCGGGACGCGGCTTCCGCGTCATCGACGCCTTCTCGCGCATCGTGCGGCTGGGCGAGGGCATCGGCCAGAGCGGCCGGCTCTCGCAGGCCGCAATGGATCGCACCCTCGCGGCACTCGCCGTGTGCGCGGACAAGATGGCGCGCCGCAACGTGACCCAGTCCCGCGCGGTCGCGACCGAGGCTTGCCGGCGAGCCGAGAACTGCGAGGAATTCCTGGAGCGGGTGCGGGTCGAGACCGGCATTCCCATCGAGACGATCGCCAGCAACGAGGAGGCACGCCTGGTTGTGGTGGGCTGCGAGCCGCTCCTCGACCGCGGCACGCCCTTCGCCGTCGTGCTCGATATCGGCGGCGGCTCGACCGAGCTGGTCTGGCTCAGCGTGCCGCGCGACCCGCAACAGGCGCCGCAGGTGCTCGACTTCGTCTCGCTGCCCTATGGCGTCGTGACGCTCAGCGACGGTTACGACGGACGCGCGGTGACGGAGCAGATCTACGGCACCATGGTGGCGGATGTGCGGTCGGCGCTCGCGCCCTTCGAGCAGGCCCACGCCATCGCGCGCCGCATCGAGGCGGGCGAGGTGCAGATGCTCGGCAGCTCCGGCACCGTGACGACGCTCGCCGCGATCCATCTGGAATTGCCGCGCTACAACCGGGTCGCCGTCGATGGGAGCTCGCTGAGCTTCGCCGAGGTGGAGGCCGTCTCGCGGGGGCTCCTGGCCATGGGCTATGCGGCCCGCGTGGCGCATCCCTGCATCGGCGCCGAGCGCGCCGATCTCGTCCTGGCGGGCTGCGCCATTCTCGAGGCGATCTGCACGCTCTGGCCCGTGGGCCGCGTGCGCGTCGCCGACCGCGGCCTGCGCGAGGGCATCCTCCAAGGCCTCCTCGCGGGCTCTTGATCCCCTGACATGCGCAGTCGCGGCGGGCGAGGGGGCGGACGCAAGCGCCGCGGCGTGCCCACGACGGGCCGGGCGGCGGCGGTTCGCGTCAAGACGGCGCGCCGGCGCTCGGCCTCCTCGACCCACTGGCTCGAGCGGCAGCTCAACGATCCCTATGTGGCGGAGGCGCGGCGGCTGGGCTATCGCTCCCGCGCCGCCTTCAAGCTCCTCGAGCTCGACGACCGCTTCCATTTTCTGAAGCCGGGCGGACGGGTCGTGGATCTCGGCGCGGCTCCCGGCGGCTGGACCCAGGTGGCCGTGGCGGGCACCCGCGCCGAGACGGGCAAGGGCCGGGTGGTCGGCATCGACGTCCTCGCCATGGACCCCGTGCCGGGCGCCACGCTTCTGCACGGCGATTTCCTGTCCGAGCAGGCGCCCGGCGCGATCAAGGCGGCGCTCGGCGGTCCCGCCGATGTCGTGCTCTCCGATATGGCGGCGCCCGCGACCGGCCACGCCGGCACCGATCATCTGCGCATCATCGCGCTCGCCGAGGCCGCCTACGCCTTCGCCAAGGAGGTCCTGGCGCCCGGCGGCAGCTTCATCGCCAAGGTATTCCAGGGCGGCACCGAGCGCTCGCTGCTGGAGGTCTTGCGGCGCGACTTCGAGTCGGTGCGCCACGCCAAGCCGCCCGCGAGCCGCGCCGAATCGGCGGAGGTTTACGTGGTAGCGCTGGGCTTTCGAGGCGACGCGAAGCCTGCGGCGGGTACATAACACCTGCGCGCGCCAAGCGGCTTCCCTTGGCAAGCTCATTGTGTATAGTGCGCCGCCAACCCATCGCGGGAGGCAGCATGGAATTCCGTCAGGCTTTTACCTTCGACGACGTCCTGCTTGTGCCCGCGGCCTCCGCAGTCCTCCCGACCGAGACCGACACGCGCACGCGGCTGACCCGCGAGGTGAGCCTCGGCATTCCCCTGATCTCCGCGGCCATGGACACCGTGACCGAGAGCGCGCTCGCGATCGCGATGGCGCAGTCGGGCGGTCTCGGCTGCATCCACCGCAACATGCCGATCGAGCGCCAGGCCGACGAAGTCCGCAAGGTCAAGAAGTTCGAGGCCGGCATGGTGGTGAACCCCGTCACCATCCATCCGGAGGCGACGCTCGCCGACGCGCTCCAGCTCATGGCGGAGCACCGGATCTCCGGCATTCCCGTGGTGGTGCGCGGCAGCGGCAAGCTCGTGGGCATCGTCACGAACCGCGACGTCCGCTTCGCCACCAATCCGAAGCAGCCGATCTCCGAGCTGATGACCCGCGAGCGCCTGGTGACGGTGCGCGAGACCGTCGACCGCGACGAGGCGAAGCGGCTCCTGCACCAGCACCGCATCGAGAAGCTGCTCGTGGTGGACGACGCCTACCGTTGCATCGGGCTCATCACGGTCAAGGACATGGAGAAGGCGCAGAACTTCCCGCACGCCTGCAAGGACGAGCACGGCCGGCTCCGCGCCGCCGCCGCGACCGGCACCGGCGAGGACGGCGTGCGCCGCGCCGAGGCGCTGTTCGACGCCGGCTGCGACGTGCTGGTGATCGACACCGCGCACGGCCATTCGAGCCGCGTGCTCGATAGCGTCCGCCGCGTGCGCCGGCTTTCCAACTACACCCAGATCGTCGCCGGCAATGTCGCGACGGCCGAGGGTGCCCGCGCGCTGATCGATGCCGGCGCGGACGCCGTCAAGGTCGGCATCGGCCCGGGCTCGATCTGCACCACCCGCGTCGTCGCGGGCGTCGGCATGCCGCAGCTCACCGCGATCATGGACGCGGTCGAGGAGTGCCGGAAATCCGACGTGCCCGTGATCGCCGACGGCGGCATCAAATTCTCGGGCGACCTCGCCAAGGCGATCGCCGGCGGCGCTGACTGCGCCATGCTGGGCTCGCTCTTCGCAGGCACCGACGAGAGTCCGGGCGAGGTCTTCCTCTTCCAGGGCCGCAGCTACAAATCCTATCGCGGCATGGGCTCGGTGGGCGCCATGGCGCGCGGCTCCGCCGACCGGTATT
>DATNIT010000127.1:0-11520 GCA_035604335.1 Allostellaceae bacterium
GTCGCGAAAGGCGGCACAGACGGGATCGCGGTCAAGGTGCATCCGAGCCTCTTTCTGCTCAGTGCGGGCTTCCGCGACGATGCTTCGCATCGCGCTGGCGCCCGCCGGCCAAATCGCTCAATTCGACTTCAGGCTGATAAATTTCACGTTTTTCGCGAGCCACAGCTGGCTCATGAACTTCTCGAAGTCCATGCTGTCCTCGAAAAACCGGCAGCGGAAATAGTAGCTGTAAGTCGCGGTGACCGATGCGCCGCTCGCGGGCGCGGTCGTGAAGGTGACTTGGCCCGTGCTTGCATTGACGCTGTAGGTGCCTCCGCCCTGCACGACCCCGGCGATCTTGACGTTGGTGACGATGTTCGGCGCGATCATCGGCTCGACATAGGTGCCGAGCGTCCGCACGAGCTGGAACACGGTCGTGGTTCCGTCGCCGAAACCGAGCGACTGGTCCGTTACGGCATTGTCGTCCGCATCCGTATAGAGCCAGCTGTCGAACAGTCCCTGGCGCAGATCGAAGAACCCGAGCAGCGACTGCCACTCCGAGAAGCTCGGCGCGCTCCGCAGGAAATCGAAGGTGAGCTCCCACTTGTGGCGCGGGAACGACCAGTCGGCGATCCGCACCTCCTTGCCGGAGATCGCCTCCTGTATCCGGGTCTTCCAGATCTCCGTGCGCTTCACGCTCCAGCCGAGACCGGGCAGCGCCGGGAAGATGGCGTTGGACATTGCTTATCCTCGCGCGCTGAGCCGCCACACCAACCCTCACCGCGCGAGTAAGTGCGGCACTTACGCGCGCCGCCGGGTTGGCCGGCGGCGGCGGCGCGCGGATCACTACCTAAAGGCGGAGGCGAGCGCGGGATTGAAGTTCCGCTGCTCGCCCTTCAGGACCTTGGCGAGCGTTCCGCCGTTGCGCTTGAAGAAGTTCATGACGTCGCGGGAATCCATGGCGTAGACATGGAAGTTCACGTCGCGCGCTGGTGCATTGGCGCCATTGCCGGCGCCCGCGCCCTCGAAGAAATCGCGCATCGGCCCCGCGATATGCGCGGGCAGGATCGATTCCTCGCGGTGGGCGAGCACGAGCATATCGTTGGGCAAGCTCCAAGCGCCGCCCGCGGCCGATACGATGCTTCCGGCCGCCGCCATCACGGTGGCCGAGCCCGCCGCGGCGGGTCCCGCGGCCGCCGGCCCCATCTCCGGCGAGAGGAATGCGAAGATGCCGGCGAAAGTCTGCCAGGCATCGTTGGCAATCGCCTTGATGGCCTTGAGTGCCATCGAGGCGAGTCCCACGCTCCCCGATGACTGCTCCGCCGCCGTTCGGGCCGTGGTCCCTGCGACGGTTGCGGCCGTCTTCGCGTTCTCCCCGGTGATCCAGCTCAACACGGTTTTCTCGACCGCGGTCAGCAGGGCGGTCTCGACTTGAGCGGCGATCTTGCGCATTTGCTGCTGGAAGTTGCCGCCGCTCACGATCATCCGATTGAAACCGCTCATCAGCGCGTGGTCGATCTGGCTCGCCGCCTGGTCCCAGATCTTGGCGATGTCGTCCGCCGCCGCCCGGTGCACGCCGCGCACGTTGTCCGCGTATTTCTGGTGCTCCGCGAGCTGGCGATCGAGCCGGGCCGTGAGCTGCTGGATCCGCGCCTCATCGCGCGCGACCTCTTCCGCCAGCGCCTGGATCTGGAGCTCGCGTTTGCGCGCCTCGTAATCCTGCTCGGCTTGCAGAGATTGAGTTGCGGTCTGCTGGGTCGTCTGGACCAGAGTCTGGCTCGCCTGCCGGGCCGTCTCGGCCAGGGCGTCGAAGGCTTGCTTGGCATTCGCGGCGATCTCGCTCGCGGCCGAGGAGATCGTGCCCGCCGCGCTCTCGAACGCCGAGCTCGCCTGCTGCAAGGCGGACTGAAGCGGCGCCACGTCGGCGCTGATGGTCACGGAGATCTGATTGTCCGCCATGAGAGCTCCTCATCCTCGGCTACGGGCCGCACCGTTTGCCGAGAGCACGCCGCCGGGTCCCATCATCGCGATGAGCTCGCCGAGGTTCGATTTGTCTGGCGTCGCGGGCTCGCGCGGGCCCCGATAACCCATAAACGTCCGCAACAGCACATGCGCCGGCGGATGAACCGCCCAATAGCGGCAGATCCGCTGATAGTCGGGAAGCGTCAGTCCGTCGATCTCGTCGGGCAGATAGCCGCAGGCCGTGGCCAGGCTGCCGTAGATCTCGTCCCAGACCTCCTCTAGGGGACGCTTCCCGCCTCGGCTTCCCCCGGCGAGACGAGCCCGCTCAGTCGCGCGACCGTCGTAACGGCTTGTGCCAACTCTTGCACGCTCGCCTCCGTGTCGAGCAGCGCGTCGCGGGTGATACCCGGATGATCGCGGGAGAGCGCCGCCGTTAGGATCTCGATCGCGGCATCGACGCCGTCCTCCGCGCCGATGGCCCCGGCGCGAGCGAAGGCCGGCAGAACGCTGCGGAGCTGGCGAAGCGTCAGCGGCCGTACCGCGAAATCCGCGCCGCCCAGCGTAATTTTGGTTTCTTCGGGCATTGCCTCTCCTCTGGTGATGCCGATTGCATCTGTGCCGCCTTCCGCGACGGACAACCCGTTCGATCGCTTTGCGATCGAGCCCTTCGGGGCGAGCCGCGAAGCGTATCGCCGGGTTGTCCGCGCCGCGCTGGCGGCGGCCTTGCTCGCCCTACTCGGCGAGCGAGATCTTGCCGAGATTGCCGGCTGCGTCGGCGAAGGCCATGAAATCGAACTCGGGGATGGTGAAGTCCTCGAGCTTGGTGGCGAGCGTCAGCTTGTCGGCGACGCACTGGTTGAGCTGCAGGTTCACCTGCTTGCCCTGGAACGTCTCGTAGAAGTTCGCCTGGAAGGTGGGCGCAGCGCCCAGGAGCTGGTTGGAGATGGTGGCGCTGCTGCCGCTGGTGGTCTGCGTGAACGTGTAGGAGACGAGGATGGCGGCATTGGCATCGGCCGATGCGAAGGTATAGACGCCGCCGCTGCTGACGGCGTATTGGCCCTGGGCGGGCGCGCTCGCGACTTTCGCGAGCGGCAAGCCGGTGGCGGCATAGACGACGCCGAGATCGACGGCGAAGGTGGCGGCGTTGGCGACCGTCACCGTGAAGGGCGTCGAGGCCGGCACGCTCTGCGCTTCCGTGAGTGAGGTCAGCGTCTGTCCCGTTGCCTGCGCCTGGCCGAAGAAAAGCGAGTTCAGCGTCGTGCCGTTGATCTGCGCGAATTTCGCCTTGCCCTGGATCTTGCCCGCGCCGCGGCCGACCGCGAGCGGGAACTGGTACTGGCCGTAGAGTTCCTTGAGCGTGAAGCTGAAATCGATCGAGACGTCCTGCAGCGCGCCGAACCGGATCGGCGTCGCGTTCGCGATGTCGGTGCGCGTGCCGAACAGCACGCCCGAGCCGAAGCTGTACTGGGCCATGGGTCAGATCTCCTTGTCAGATTTTCTTTCGGATTGTCCGGGCGCGCCGTGCCTCTGTAATCGTCATGGCCGGGCTTGTCCCGGCCATCCACGTGTTTCTTTGGCGACCGAAAGAACACATGGATGCGCGGGAACAAGCCCGCGCATGACGATCCTGGGGAGCCGTTGCTCCGAGGAACGACAACCCGGTTCGCTCGACCGGACAGCCTTGGCACAAGGCCGAGCATGACGACATCAGGGGACGCGGGTTGCTCGAAGCCGGCCGCCGCGGGGCCGCCCTCAGGGAACAAGAATTTCGATCGGCACGATGGCGACGGCTTGGCCGCCGAGCACGCCCTCGTCGGTCTCGACCTTGCCGGCGATCCAGCAATGCGCGACCAGGCCGCCCAAGCTCTGCACGTTGGTGACGAGGTCCGGCGCGAGCGCCGTCTCGATCGCGTCGAGGAGCGGGTTCATGACGGTGGCGGCGGCGGTCAGATCGTCGGGCGCGTGGGCATAGAGGAAGAGATCGACGGCGCCGCGAGCTCGAGTCGCAGCTTCACCACATGCAGAAGATCGAGGCCCTTGGATGGTTGGCCGGCGGTATCGCCCATGATCTCAACAACGCGCTCGTGCCTGTGCTCGCGCTTGCCAAACGGGCGCACGCACGCCTACCGGAGGACAGCCGCGAGCGCGGCATGCTCGATCTCGTTATCGAGGGCGCACACCGAGCGAAAGCCCTGGTGCAGCAAATCCTAGCATTCAGTCGTAAGGAGGTGCCGGTGCAGGGCCCACTGGATTTCTCTGCTTTGGTGCGCCATTCCATCGCCATGCTGCGAGCTAGTTTGCCCACCACGATCAGGCTGGTGACCGACATCGCGCCTGTCGGCAAGCTCTACGGCGACGCCGGACAACTCCATCAGGTTCTTGTCAATCTCGTCACCAATGCTGCCCACTCGATAGGCCTTCGTCAGGGTACTATCACGCTAACGCTCAATTCGGCGGGTGACCGGGCCAAGTTGTCTGTAGTCGATGACGGTGCGGGGATGGAGGCGTCTGTGCTAGCCCGGGTGTTCGAACCATTCTTCACCACCAAACCTGTAGGCGAAGGCACCGGCCTTGGCCTCTCCGTCGTCCACGGCATCGTCACCAATCACGACGGCACGATCTCCGTCGAGAGCAAACTGAACGCAGGCGCACGATTCGATGTACTCCTGCCGCTTCTCCCAGACTGACGCCACCGAAAGCAAGACGCCTCTGCAATTTGGTTCGACGGATTACGCGAAGAGGGCCGGATTGCTGGCGAGGTCTCTGTTTGGCACATCCCGGAAGTGCCACCTGCGGCGAGTGAGGGCTGCTCACGGTTCCAAAGCGGACTCTGGCATGCGACGCAGGGCGTGTTTATGAGTTCACGCCTTAGGACATTCGAGAGCAGATAACCTCTCGGTGACCGCCCCGGCCACAGGCGCTGGACGCGGACGAGCATGAGGGCCTCTGCGCGCGGTCATTCGGGCGGGAAAAGAAGGAGCGGGCGGCTGGGGAGGCGGGCCGCCCGCTCCGGCGACCCGCGCGCGTGGGCTCGCAAGCCCGCGCACCGGCGCCTTGGCTTACCCGTTGGCGATGTTGCGGATGATGCCGAAGGCCGGCGGGAAGTAGTTCTGCAGCACGCCGTCGGCGTAGACGCCGTACTGGTACTGCCGCGACTGGATCGGCCATTCCAGCTGGTAGTAGTCCTGCCGCATCTTCATCTGCAGGATGTTGGCGACGTTGGAGAGCGGATAGGGGATCGTGCGGCTGAAGAAGATCACCGTGCCCGGCGGCACGTTCGGGTGCAGCATGATCTGCACGAGCTGGCCGCCGCTCATGGTGTACTTGTTGAGGTAGCTGCCGACGATGGCGCCCGCGGTCGCGGTCACCGCGCCGACGCTGCCCTGCTCGCCATCGAGGTTGAAGCGGAACAGCGGCGTGCCGCCGCCGGTGATCACCTTGCGCGTGATGTTGAGGAGCTCCTGCGAGCTCACCAGCATCAGGTCCGGCGACACCCGGAAATTGTCCCAGAAGGATTTGAGCGCCGCGTCGATCTCGACCACGCCGCCCGCGCCATCGGCGGTGAGCGGCGTCCCGGTGCCGGGCGTGCCGGTCGGCATGGTCGCGATATAGGCGTTGGAGCCCGGCAGCTGGATCTGGGTCAGGAGCCCGTCGAATACCAGGTTGTTCTGGCTGTTGTCGGCGGCGGGCAATGAGGCCGCGGTCTGCGTGCCCGTCGCGGCCGCGGTGATCAGTGCGGAGTTGATGGTGGTGATAGCGCCCAGCACCTCCGAGCCCGCGGCGCCCCAGAACCAGGCGTAGGCGACGGCGCCGTTGACCGCGGCGACGCTCGCACGCAGCGAGTGCGTGCTGTTGCCGTCATTGGCCGTGGTGATGGCAGCGTTCGTCGATTTGCGCGCGGAGCCGCCGCCGTAAGTGTCGGTGGTGCCGTCGGCGTTGGTGCGCGAGATCGCGGTGGGAATGCCGGCCGCGATCGACGCGTTGAGGAAACCCTCGAAGCTGAGCGCCACCGAGATCACGCTCTGCGCGAGGTTGGGTCCGAGCGCGCCGCCCGTCGAGACGTCGCTTACCGTCGGCGTCGGCGTGGTGCCGAGCGCCAGGCTCTGGTTGCCGCCGACGATCAGCTTCTCCTCGCCGATCATCACCGAGCGCAACAGGCCCTCGGTCGCGCGGAGCCGCAGGTTGTCAAAGCCTTGGGCCGCGTAATCCGCCTCGAAGGTCACGCTGTCCTCCAGGCCGAAGCCCTTGTAGGCCGCGGTGAGGCTTTGCACGGAGGTCGTGATCGTGCCGCCGCGCCGGCCTTCGGAGACGCCGAGCGAGAGCCCGTTGATGTTGATCCCGGTGATCGCCCGCCAGTTGGTGGCCGTGCCGCCGCGGCCGGGGACGCGCGGGATCTGGTTGCGGAGCGGCGTGATCACGGGATAGAGCGTCTTGGCGCTCGGCTCCAGGTCGATGAAGACCAGGCCGGTCGCCTGGGTGAAGGCCTTGGCCAGCACGTCCTGGCCCGAGATCGGGTTCTGCTGTGCCTGCTTGATGAGCTCGAGCGTGTCGGTGGTGGTCGTCATGATGTCTCCTTGGCGAGGGCAATAAAAAACCCCGCTCGGAGGCGGGGCCATCGGTTTGGGCTCGGGCTTCGGCTTATCCGATGAAGCGGATGAGCCGCGCGTTCTCGTAGGCGCGACGGATCAGGGAAAGCGTGTCGCTGGTCTCGGCGGACGCGCGCGCCGGATGGTCCGCGGATTTGTCGACGGTGCGCAGCACCGCCTTCCCCGCCTCCGGCCGCTTCTCGAGCTCCTCGACGCGGCGCGCCAGCACGGAGTTCGCGGTCTCGAGCTCGGCGACTTTCCGCCTGGTACGGAGCAGTTTCGCCGCGAGCTCGCGACCCCCGTCCGCCGCCGCCTGCTTGTCGTCCTCGTCCGGCTCGGCCTCGCCGTCATCGGCATGCGAGCCCGGACACTCCGCGCCCAGCGCCGCGGCCGTGTCGTGGATCCCTTGGACGCGCGCCAAGTCCTCCTTGGAGTGCCGCGCGCCCACCTTGACCAGCACCTCGCGCTCGGCGCGCGCCGATTTGAAGACCGAGAAGACCGCGTCGGGATTGGCAGGGCGGTCCACCAGGCTGATCTCGGCGAGGTCGACGCCGGTGATCGCCTTGGGGTCCGCGGCGTCGCGGGCGGTGACGAAGCCGCCGATCGAGAAGCCCTTGTAGACGCCCTCGACCACTTTCTTCCAGGCCTCGTCGTCGACCACCTTGGCGCCGAGCCAGAGCCGCTTCTCGTCGATCGCCGCCTCCTTGGCGACGCCGACGGCGGAGGGCTGATGCATCTCGCGGATGTTGGCGAAACGCATGTAGTCCGGCAGCGCCGCCGCCAGCGCCTCCTTGCGCACCACCTCGCCCTGGCTGTCGAGCGCCTCGGTCGAGGCATAGCCGTAAACCATCCGCTGCTCCCGATCGACTTTGGCGAGCGGGAGATAAACCTTCATCTCGTGCATGTCGGTGTCCTTCGAGTGGTGATTAAAGAGTGCTCTTTGGCGCGTCCGCCGCCTTCCCCACATCCCTGAGCAGCACCGCGCCCTGGCCTGTGTAGATCGCGTTGCCGAATCCCACCGGCGCCAAGCCGAGCTCGGTCCGGATCTCGTCCACGGATTTGATGCCGGCGCGGACGTAGGTGTCGTTGATGCGGGCCTGCTCGGCGGGGTCGTCGTCCTTCTCGTCGTTCCAGACGAACTCGAGGTCGGCGTAGCCGAGGTGCCGGCCGATCACCTCGTCGAGGAGCCGCTTCACCCAGCGCAGGAGCGGCGTCAGGCCCTCGGTGAGCGCCGCCGCGCGCGTCGTCTGCGCGGTCGCGCGGTTGGTGTCGCGCACGAAGGGCGTCGGTGCCACCGAGAAGGCGAAGCAGATGACGCGCGCCAGCCACTCATCGTACTCGTCCTTCAGCATCGGTTCGCGCGTGAAGGTGGGCTTCATGCCCGCCGGCACGAACTTCGCGTGCCGGCGCGCCGCGGTGTTGCCTTCGAGCAGGCTGTCCCAATACTCCTGGAATTGCCGGATCTGGTCGGGGCTCCAGGTCTCGGGCACGCCGATCATCGCCTCGGGCACGTTGCCCTCGGTGTAATACTGCAGCTGCGCCACCTGCCGGCGGAGCGCCACGTTGACGGTCATCACGACCTGCTCGACCGGCGAGTAGCCGTAGATCTTGTGCGGCCGCGGATTGCGCGGGCGGTAGATGAGCTCGTCGGTCGTGTAGTCGATCGCCGGCATGCCCTTCAGCACCTGCTGATAGGCGACGTCAGGCGGCGCGGGCGTGCGGCCGCGCTCGTCGATCACGCGCTTGATGGTGGCGCCGTCCACCACCTCCAGCGCATAGAGCGCGCCGCCGCCGTCGCGCCGCAGGTAGAGCGTCGGCGCATCGATGACCAGCAGGTCTTCCAGCAACAGTCGCAGCCAGGTCTCGAAATCGTGCTCTCGATCCGGATAAATCAGAAAATCGCCGACCGCCTTCAACCGGGGATCGTCGACGCCGCTCTTCTTGCTGTCGCGCGGCCGGATCGTCCAATCGAGCTTGGAAATTTGATCTTTTCGGGTCTCGACCACGCACCGGAGCAGGTCGTACCCATCCGCGAGGCCGCGCAGGTCGGCGAAGCTCACGGTCTCGTCGGGCCGCGGCTGGATGCGCAGGTTGGCGCCGACGGGGAAGTCGAAGCTGCGGCCCGCGATGGCCGGCGGCGCCACCGGCGGCATCGGCTGCATCGGCCCGAACCAGTCCGTGGGCGCCACACCCGACACGATGTACCGGACGCCGGCCGCGACGCGACTCACAAGCCCCGCCTCGATCGCTGCCCGCCGCGGCTCGGTCATGGGTGTTCCTGTGGTCGAAGGAAAGAAAAGGATTCACCACAGAGACACAGAGAACACAGAGAAGCTAAGTGCACTCCCCGCCCTCACCCTCGATCGTCATGGCCGGGCTTGTCCCGGCCATCCACGTGTTCGTGCGCGAAAAAGGGAAAACGTGGATGCCCGGCACAAGGCCGGGCATGACGATAGCGGGAGTGATCCTCTCTCCGTGTCCTCTGTGTCTCTGTGGTGAACCTTTGAGTTACTGTTGCTCGCGCTTCTCGCGCGCGAGGCTCGCGTAATAGTCGAGCAGCCCCGTTCCGCTGGGCGCGATCATCAGCTCCGTGAGCGCCCAGACCAAGGCGTCGACGCGGTCGGGCGAGTCGCCGGCGCTCTCGCGGTCGATGTCGGCGGTGAAGCCGCACATCTGGTCTTCGAGCGCCGGGAAGGCGCCGCGGTGCTTGACCCGCCCCTGCTCGTAAAGCGCCGCCACCGGCTCCGCGCGCACCGCCTTGCCGCGGCTCGCGCGCACGGGTTTGTAGCTGAAGCTGCGATCGACCGCGCGGAGCGTGGCCTCGACCAGATCTCCGCCGTTGTTGACCTCGCCGATCACGCGATCGGCCTGGAATCTCCCATAGAGCGCGATCGCGCGCGCCGCCCATTGCTCCACGCGGAAATGATCGGACGCGTCCTCGAGGACATAGCCGATCCCGTCGGCGCCGAGGCCCGCGACGATGAGTCCGGTCTCGTCGGCGCCGGGCTTCGCGCTCACGGCGGGATCGATCGCGACCACGACGCGGCGCAAGGCCGGGATTTCCTGCACGCGCGCCGCCTCCAGCCGATCGCGGGTCCAGAGCGCGCCCGGCGTATCCTCTAAGAGCTCCGCCTCGAGCTCCTGCCGTCCGATCCGCGTGCCCTCGTAGCGCTTGACGATGGTCGAGAGGAATGCCGCCGGCAGGTTGGAGCTGTTGTCCCAGGTCGAGCCGCGGGTCACCACGGCGTGCGGGTCCTTCACCAGCTCGCGGATCAGCCGCGAGGGCTTCGGCGTCGTCGTGACGACCACGCGCGGGTCGGTCCCGAGCCGGAGCCCCATCAGCAGATTGTCCCACGCCTCCGGATAGCGCCAGGCCGCGAGCTCGTCGCACCAGGCGGCGTCGTGCTGCGGACCGCGGAGCGTTCTGGGCTCGTCCGCGGAGTAGCCCAGCGCCAGCGCGCCGTTGGGCCATTCGAGGCGGAGCCGCGTTGACTGGTAGTTGGGCCGGAAGCTCGGATGGGCGTTCGCAAGCAAGCCGCTCTCGCCTTCGATCATGACCTCGCGAACCGCTGCCGCCGTCGGCCCCACCAGCGCGATCCGCCCCGCTCGCTTGTCTTCGGCCTGGATGCGCACCCATTCGGCGCCGGTCCGCGTCTTGCCAAAGCCGCGCCCGGCCAGAAGTAGCCAGACCCGCCAGTCGCCCGCGGGCGGGATCTGAGTTGGCCTGGCCCAAGCGCGCCAGTCATAGAAGAACGCAGCGAGCGCTGCGGGATCAGGAATCTTCCGGAGAATCTCCCTCAGCGTCTCTGTGCTCAATGAGCCGAGCGTGCCGAGCGAGGATGAGTTCGCGGATGCGCTCGGCCGCTGCGCTGGGGCTCTCGGCGGGCTCTTGGCCTTTCCTGAAGAGACCGAGGTGACGCGCGAGCGCGTCGAGCGCCTTCTTCTTGTCATGGAGCTTGACCCTCGCATCCGTGCCATGGCCCGTGAGCTCCTGGACCGCCGCCGCCTCGTCATCGGAGAGCTCGGCAACGGTCTTGAGACCCGGCGCGTCTTTGGCGGTGAAATTCCGGATATCCGCGAAGGCGATCCGCGCGTATTCCCGCAGGACCCGATCGACCGTGATGCCTGTCCGCGCCGACCGATCCGCCATCGCCTGACGGACGGCTTCGCCGACCACGGGATGGCGCAGCAGCCGCGCGCCGCAGGACCCGGACTCCTTCTTCGAGAAGCCCGCCCGGATCGCAGCTTGGCTGGCGTTCACATCGATGAGATATTCCTCGACGAAGCGCTGCTGCCGCGACGTCAGCTTCCGTCTGCTGCTCATTGCGCGGCGCTCCGAAAAGCGAAAGGGCCCGGCGGTTTCCCGTCGAGCCCATTTATCGAGTGTGGCGATCTTATAGCAGATCAATCCGGATTAGTCAAGCGGGTAGTGTCTCAGTTTGACCTTAACCGCTCAAGCATGATCGGAGAGGACACGTGACAGGATGCATGGTGTGGGGCACACTCGCGTCATGCCTAAACGCTCAAGCAAGGGGCAACCTCGCCCCCGCGATCCCAACCAGCTCGCGAAGTTTGTGGTTGATCTCGCGACCGGGGAGTTAGATGATGTCAGCACAACCGACGGGAAAAACCCGGCGGCAGTCGCGTTGGGTCGGCTGGGGGGCAAGAAAGGGGGGCGGGCGCGGGCGGAGAGCCTTAGTGCTAAGCGGCGGCGAGAAATCGCACGCAGGGCCGCGAAACTCAGGTGGGCCGCTAAGTCCGAATAGAGCGGATGAAGAATGTTTATCGGGCGATCATGCATGAGTCGCAGCAGTTGCCCGAGACGCGGCGGACACTCTTCAATCAAATAGAGCGGGCGTTCGGCGGACGCGCACTCGTCAGTCTCTTTACGAGTTTCAATCATCCCGTCCAAATGGAGGATGGGGATTGCGATGCGCTAGAGGCGATCCTTCAAAAATTGGACCTGACTAAGGGCCTTACGCTCATGATCAGC
>DATNIT010000128.1:0-3412 GCA_035604335.1 Allostellaceae bacterium
GCGAGCGTTCTTCACGCAAAGCTCGGCAAGCGAACCGGGGCCGTGACCTAGTCCCGCCGTGATGATGATGGCGGCGGCCGTGCCTTTCGCCGCTGCCGCGGCAACGACCGACGGAACCGTCGGTGGCGGCGCCGCGATTACCGCCAGGTCGGGAGCGCCAGGCAGATCATCATAGGATTTGACCGCACGAACTCCCTCGATCGCATCGTAACGGGGATTGACGAGATAGACCGGGCCGGCAAAACCGGCGCGATGAAGATTGGCGAGCACGGCACGACCCGGCGATGTTCTGCGCGGAGAGGCGCCGACGACAGCGACGGATTGTGGCGAGAATAACTTGTCGAGACGATAGGTTGACATTGATCCGCCAATCTTAACGGGACGCGCGGCTTCGCCTGCTTCGAGTGATCCAATCTAGATTCGGATTTCCTTATAAATGCATTTCGGCCGCGAGCGATAATGATCTCGGTTGACCCTGATCCGCGCGCGACGCGGAACACTCATACCTCGCATTGATTCATATCAAAGCTGACCGTCGCTCACGTCGCCATGATGACGGCGCAGGGGAGTGAGCCATGCCCATCACCGATGCCATCATCGTCGCCGCGATTGTCGCGGCGTTCATCGTCTTCGCAGTGGTATTGGCCTGGGGAGAATACCAGACCAGGCAGCTGAGCCGGCCGCTCGCCCAAGCGGCAGCACCGGCGACAAAACTCGGGCCAATCGAGACGGTTCAGGCGCCCACGGCCCCCGGCCAAGGATTGAACACCGCCGCGAGCTGACGGCGGCGATTTGCCGCCCGACGCCCGGCAGCGAGAAAAGCGACGAGCGTCCGTCGAGCGCTTCTCAGGCGAGCCTACCCGGGAATTCGCACCGGCAGTGTCTCGTAGCCTTTGACGAAATTCGAATAAACCCACTTCGGTTCATCGACGACATCGATCGTCTCGAACCGCTGCAGGATCTCTTCCCACACGATACGAAGCTGCAATTCCGCGAGACGAAGACCGAGACAGCGGTGAATCCCGAAGCCGAAGGCGATGTGATTGCGTGCGTTGCGCCGCTCGATGACAAAATCATCGGCGTTCTCGAACATGTCCTCGTCGCGGTTTCCCGACACGTACCACATCACGACCTTTTCGCCCTCCTTGATCTGCTTGCCGGCGATCTCGGTATCGCTCAGTGCGGTCCGGCGCATGTGGGCGAGCGGCGTCTGCCAGCGGATCGTCTCGGGCACGAGGTTTTGCACGAGTCCATGATTCTCCCGAAGCTTCTTGTATTGCTCGGGGAACAGATTGAGCGCGTAGACGCTACCGGAGAGTGAATTGCGCGTCGTATCGTTGCCGCCGACGATCAGCAGGATGAGATTGCCGAGGAAGTTCCGTGGATCCATGTCCCGCATCGCTTCGCTGTGGGCCATCATCGACAGAAGATCGGTCTTCGGCGGCTGCTTGATACGCTCGTTCCACAGTTCCTGGAAATAGGCGCCGCATTCCTGCAGTTCGGCCTCGCGCGCCGCTTCCGAAGCGATGATCTCGCGATTGCCGGGCGCCGCGGTCGCCACATCGGACCAGCGCGTCAGTTTGCGACGCTCCTCCCAGGGAAAGTCAAACAGCGTCGCCAGCATTTGCGTGGTCAGCTCGATCGAGACGCGATCGACCCAGTTGAAAGTCTCGTTGCGCGGCAAGTGGTCGAGAATCTCGCGGGCCCGCACGCGAATCGTGTTCGCCAGCTGTTCGAGGTTTTCCGGCAGGAACATCGGCGCGACGGTCTTGCGCTGCTGACCGTGCCGCGGCTCGTCCATCGCGATGAAACTCTCGCGCCGGTAGTCCGGCTTGGTGTTCTGGATGCCAATGCCGCCGAGATTGACGTCGGACGAAAAGATCCGGTGATTGGTCTCCACGTGCATGATGTCTTTGTACTTGGTCACCGACCAGTAGGGGCCGACGCGGCTTTGCGGACAATAGTGGACCGGGTCTTCCTTGCGCAGCCGTTCGAAATACGGCCACATCGCATTGCGGCGGAACAATTCCGGCCGGCTGACGTCGATATCCTCGAGCCGCATGGAATACGCCTCGAGTCTCGCCTCATCGATTGGTTTGCGGGCGCCGTGCATTGATCCCGTCTATCCAGCCGTCGCCGAAACTGTCGCAGCGAACCCACGCCGTCGCCCAACAGCTCGGACAGCATAAGCGGCGCCTACCGCAGGCTCAAGGCCACCAGCGCTCGCGCCGGACGTTATAATAGGCGCTGGCGACCCAACGCCCGGAAGCCCCGAACCCGACGGGATAAGGAACGATGTTCACACTCGGCGATGTTGAAGCGGCTCTGCCGATCGTACGCACCGCCGTGCCGCCGACGCCGCAATATGCGTGGCCGCTGCTGTGCGCACGTGTCGGCGCCGAGGTCTTCGTCAAACACGAAAATCACACGCCGATCGGCGCCTTCAAGCTGCGCGGAGGCCTCTTCTACGTGGAGCGGCTCAAACGCCAACGGCCGCATATCAAAGGCATCGTCTCGGCGACGCGCGGCAATCACGGCCAGTCGCTCGCTTTCGCCGCGCAACGCGCCGGACTGGCGGCCGCGATCGTCGTACCGCATGGCAATTCGGCCGAGAAGAACGCGGCGATGCGCGGTTTCGCCGCCGAACTCATCGAGCACGGCCGCGACTTCGACGAAGCGAAAGAGCATGCGGCAGAGATCGCCGGCCAGCGCGGCTATGAATTCGCGCCGTCGTATCATCGCGATCTCGTCATCGGCGTTGCCACTTACGCGCATGAGCTTTTCACCGCCGTCGCCGATCTCGACACCGTTTATGTGCCCATCGGGCTGGGCTCGGGCATTTCCGGGGTCATCGGCGTGCGCGACGCGCTCGGCCTGAAAACCAAGGTCGTCGGGGTCGTGGCGCAACGCGCCAATGCCTATGCGCTATCGTTCGCGGCAGGGCATGTGGTCACGACAAATTCGGCATCGACCTTTGCCGACGGCATGGCGGTGCGCGTGCCGGACGCCGCGGCCCTTGCCGTCATCCGGCGCGGCGCCGAGCGGATCGTCGAGGTTTCCGACGATGACATCGCCGAGGCGATCCGCATCTATTTCAGCGACACGCATACGCTGGCCGAGGGCGCCGGCGCCGCATCTCTCGCCGCGCTGATGCAAGAACGCGAGCGGATGCAAGGACGCCGGATCGGCCTCGTGCTGTCAGGACAGAATATCGATCGCGCGTGGATGCGCGAGGTGCTGGCGGGCGAAACGCCCGCTAGCGGCGCGTAAGAAAGGGCGTTGGCGGAGAAGGAGGAACTGGAAACTAAATTTCTCTCGCAGGATTTCACTCAACTTCGCGGTGTTCGATCGAAGATGCTCATTTCTGCGCGGCCAGATCGACACCTTTGTCCGCAAATCAGTCTGCAAGGAA
>DATNIT010000129.1:0-14191 GCA_035604335.1 Allostellaceae bacterium
CCGCGCAGAGACGGCCGATCGCGCGCTCAAGGTCGGCGACACCATCCCGAGCTTCATGTTGCCCAACGCCGAAGGGCACATCGTGTTTTCCGACGATCTGCTGAAGCGCAGTCCGCTGGTTGTGAATTTCTTCCGTGGAAATTGGTGCCCATACTGCCGCCGAGCCCTCGCAGCGCTGGAGACAGCCCTACCGAACATCGCGGCTGCCGGCGGCCAGCTGATCGCTCTAACGCCGGACACAGGCAGCCATCTGGCCGCCACCAAGCGCGATCATGGGCTGACGTACGAGGTGCTTTCCGACGTCGATGGAGCTGTGGGCCTGCAGTTCGGTGTGCTATTCCGAGCGCCCGATCCGTACCGCGAGCTGCTCGCCGGTCGAGGCATCGATCTCCCGGCCCGACACGGCAATGAAGGCTGGTTCATTCCCATGCCCGCCAGCTTCGTCGTCGATCAGCAAGCAATTATTCGGTACGCCTTCGTGAACGTGGACTTCACTCGGCGTGCGGAGCCTTCGGAGATCGTCCGGGTGCTGCAGTCGCTCGCGTGACCAGCACGGCGGACGTCCGCAAGTGGCAGATGGTGTTGCAAAAGTCTTTTGGGCGATCGAGCGTGCAACATTGATTCGTCGGCAGTACCGACCTTGAACGAAAGATTCAAGACGTTGTCCATGCTGGAACAATTATTGCGCCGCAGGTCGATCTTGCCGACTTTTGCAACACTATCGGCACTTCGCCGAAGTGCGATCAGTTGGGAGAGAGGTCTGCTTTCAGGCCCAGAGTGGACTCTGCCAAGGCATGGATGGACCTTCAAAAACGTCGTGGCGGCCACTCGACAGGCTCCCTGATGCCATGAATACATTCCCTGATCGCCGCTGATAAGTTCCCTGATACCTGCTCAACAATTCCCTGTTAATCTTTACGCTGAGTCGCGTCCGCGGATCAAGAAATGCCTGAGCCACAGGCCTATCTCCACGTAGGGCTGAGAGTGAGGGCCGTCTCAAGCGTAAGATTCCCTGTAAACTTCCCTGTTAGCAGGGAATTTGACCTGGAGACGGGTTCGCTTGAGACTGGCCCCTCCGCCAGCGCGACGGTGCAAGTGGTCGACACAGGGCTGGTGGTGAAGGTCGATCCTTGAGGACATGAAGGCTCAGCAACGCGTGCTGAACGGTCAGGAGCATGCCGCGGCATTCGTGTTCTCTGGTCGCAAAGGTGACCAGCCGCTCTCGAGCATGGCGTTCCTGATGCTATTGTGCCGCATCGGCAGGAGCGATCCGACTGCGCACGGCTTCCGATCGGCGCTCGTCTGATCTCAAACGGACGCCGATCGGGTGTCCACCTCAGTGCCGAAATAAGGACCCTCCGCGCGGCAGCCGCTCTGGAAGATCGAAGCGCTCGTTCATAACGAATAACCGACCGCCCGGTGACGTCACCGCGGAAATTCGTGGCCTCGACCCTTTCGGGCCCCACCGGCGCCACCCGCTCCCGCGGCATCGCGAAGAGGAGCGCATCGGCCCGGCGCGATACGCCTCAGATGTGGATCGCGTGCCCGAGCCCCCTCAGGGCGGCCTCGTGGAATGCTTCGGTTAGGGTTGGGTGAGCATGAACCGTCCCTGCCACGTCCTCGAGGAGCGCCCCCATCTCGAGTGCCAGCGTGAACTCTCCGACGAGCTCGGAAACGTGCGCGCCCACCGCCTGGACGCCGAGTACGCGATGATCGTCGCTCCGGGCAACCACGCGGACGAACCCGCCGTCCTCCCCCGCCTCCGTGCCCAACGCGCGGCCATTGGCTGCAAACGGGAACTGGCCGACGATCACATCGAGGCCGGCTTCGTCGGCCTCAAGCGGGCTTAGCCCGACGGTTACGATCTCGGGGTCCGTGAAGCAGACTGCGGGGATGGCGACGGGATCGAAGTGCCGGCGGGCGCCGGCGATAAGCTCCGCCACCATCTCGCCCTGCGCCGACGCCTTGTGTGCCAGCATCGGCTCACCGACGAGATCGCCGATGGCCCATACGTCCCGCATTGACGTTCGGCAGCGTTCGTCGACTCGGAGGAAGGGCCCGTCCATATCGACGGCCATTGTCTCCAGCCCCCAGCCTTGCGCTCGCGGCCTTCGGCCTACCGTCACAAGCACCTTGTCGGCCGCTACCCGGGCGGCCACCCCCTCCGCGGTGTGCACCACCGCCTCAGCAAGCTCCGCGCGTGCGACCACCTCGATGCGGGCGCTCAGGTGCACTGCCACGCCCGCACGCTCGAGCCAACGCCTTACCGGATTTGTCAGCGGCGCGTCCCAATTTGGCAGGATGCGCTCGCGAGCTTCGACGACCGTCACCTCCGATCCCATCTTGCGGAATGCCGTTCCAAGCTCCAGGCCGATGTAGCCGGCACCGACTACGAGGAGCCTTCTGGGCACCCGGTCGAGCGCTAGGGCCTCGGTGGATGAGATCACGGGGCCGCCCAGTTCCAGGCCGGGCAGGGAGGCAGGCTCCTACCCGTTCGCCAGGATCACATGCTCCGCTCGGACCGTCTCCGCGCCACCATCAGTACGCACCGTGCACGTCTTGGCGTCGGAGAATGTCGCCCAGCCCTCGAGCACGCGCACCTTCGCCTTGCGCAGCAGAGCGCCGACACCTCCATTAAGCCGGTCGACGATCCCGTCCTTCCAAAGCACGGTCCTCGCGAGGTCAATGGACGGCGCCTCCTGCAGCGTGATGCCGAGCGCGTCGCCGCCGACTGAGCGCCGCATGATGTCGAGCTTTCCAGCTGCGTGGATGAGCGCCTTGGACGGGATGCAGCCTCTGATCAGGCAGGTGCCGCCGAGTCTCCCGGCCTCGACGAGGACGGTGTCCAGTCCCAGCTGGCCCGCCCGGATGGCAGCTACGTAGCCGCCAGGGCCGCCGCCCACCACGAGCACCTTCGTGCGGATCATCTCATCGTTCCTCACTCAACGAACAGCGTCGCGGGCTGCTCGAGCAGCCCCTTTAGCTCCTGGACGAACTGAGCCGCGTCCCAACCGTCCACGACGCGATGATCGAACGAGCAGGAGAGGTTCATCATCTTGCGGACCACGATCTGTCCATCACGCACGACCGGCCGCTCGACGATTCGGTTCACACCGACGATCGCCACCTCGGGATAGTTGATCACGGGGGTCGTCACGATGCCGCCGATCGGCCCGAGGCTGGTGATTGTGATGGTAGAGCCGCTTAACTCGTCGCGGGTCGCCTTCCCTTCCCGCGTGGCAGCTGCGAGCCGGGAGATCTCGGAGGCCACTTCCCAGAGGCCCAGCCCTTCGGCGTGGCGGACGACCGGCACCATGAGTCCCTGCGATGTCTGGGTGGCGACGCCGACATGCACCGCGGCGTGGCGGCGCACGATTCCTGCCTCGTCGTCGAACAGTGCGTTGACCTGCGGAAACCGCGGAACGGCACGGACCAGCGCGCGGATCAGGAACGGCAGCAGCGTCAGCCGCGGCCTGTCGGTCTCGTACCGGGCATTCAGGTAACCCCGGAGTTCCTCAAGTGCGGTCACGTCAAGCTCCTCGACATAGGAGTAGTGTGGAATCCGCCGTTTCGACTCCTGCATGCGCTCCGCGATCCGGCGCCGCAGGCCGATGATCTTTACCTCCTCAATCCCCTGCCGCTGGGCGAGCCCGCCCGGGGCAGTGACCACGGCGCGGCCCCCGGAAGCAACGTAGGCGTCAACGTCGGCGTGGCCGATGCGTCCGCCGGGTCCTGTCCCGGGGATGAATTGCAGCGGGATGCCGAGTTCGTGGGCGCGGCTACGCACTGCAGGGGAGGCGAGTGGCTTCTTCCTCCCGGACGGACGGGTGGTGAAGTCGGGCGGGGCATGGGAGGTGGTCCGAGGGGATGGTTCAGGTACTGTTTTCGCGACCACGTTCGGAGCGGGCGAGGGAACCGCGCGCGCTGCAGCAGGAGGGATGGCGGCGCCCGCCGATCCCTTTTCCTGGAGTGCCGCTTCCCCATCGCCAGGCACTTCGAGGACCAAGAGCTCCGCCCCGACGCGAATCTTGTCGCCGGGGCCGCCGGTGATCGAGAGAACCCGGCCGGCACGGGGCGAGGGTATTTCCACCGTCACCTTGTCGGTCATGACATCAACCAACGGATCATCCTCGGCGACGGTCGCGCCGACTGCGACGTGCCAGCTGACCACCTCCGCCTCGGCGACGCCTTCGCCGACGTCGGGCAGCTTGAACACGAAGCGTCCCATGTCAGCCCTCCAATGCTCTTCGGAACCCCTCCGCCACGCGGTGCGGGCCGGGAAAGTAGTCCCACTCCAGTGAATGCGGGTAGGGCGTGTCCCAACCGGTGACCCGGACGATCGGCGCCTCGAGGCTGTAGAAGCAATTCTCCTGGACGAGCGCAGAGAGTTCAGCGCCGAACCCGCTGGTGCGGGTCGCTTCGTGGACGATCACGCAGCGTCCGGTCTTGGCGACCGAGGCCACAATCGTGTCGATGTCGACCGGGACCAGAGTGCGAAGGTCGATGACCTCGGCGTCCACGCCGCTCTCGGTTACGGCCGCCATCGCGACATGCACCATGGTCCCATAGGTCAGGACCGTCACGGCCTCGCCGGGCCGCACGACTGACGCGTGACCGAGCGGGACTGTGTAGTGGCCATCCGGGACCTCTCCGGCCGGGTGCTCGGTCCAGGGGGTCACCGGCCGATCGGGGTGACCGTCGAATGGGCCGTTATAGAGGCGCTTGGGCTCGAGGAAGATCACGGGGTCGTCGTCCTCGATCGCGCTGATGAGCAGGCCCTTGGCGTCGTAGGGATTTGACGGCATGACGGTCTTCAGCCCACAGACGTGGGTGAAGATGGCCTCGGGGCTCTGGCTGTGCGTCTGTCCCCCGAAGATCCCGCCCCCGCAGGGAGCGCGTACCGTGATGGGTGCAGTGAACTCGCCCGCCGACCGATACCGTAGCCGCGCAGCTTCCGATATGAGTTGGTCGGTGGCGGGATAGATGTAGTCCGCGAACTGGATCTCCACGACCGGGCGCAGGCCGTATACTCCCATGCCGACGGCGGTCGCGAGGATGCCGGCCTCGGCGATCGGTGTGTCAAAGGCTCGCTCGGGACCATATTTCCGCTGGAGTCCTTCGGTGCAGCGGAACACGCCACCGAAATAGCCGACGTCCTCGCCGAAGACGACGACGTTCTCATTCCGGGCCATCATGACGTCCATCGCCGAATTCAACGCCTGTACCATGTTCATCCGCGGCATGGTCAGAACCCCAGTTCCTGCCGCTGGCGGCGCAGGTTCCAGGGCATCTCCTTGAAGACGTCGTCGAACATCGTTGCCGGACTGTGATGCTCGCCGGTGCCCAGTGTGCCGTAGCTCTCGGCCTCCCGCGCGGCGGTGCGCACCTCCTCCACGACCTCCGCCGCCATTTGGCGATGCCGCTCGTCCGACCACTCGCCGAGAGCGATCAGATGTGCATGCAAGCGAGCGATCGGATCGCCAAGCGGCCAGTGGCGAGGCTCGTCCGCCGGGCGGTATTTACTGGGGTCGTCACTCGAAGAGTGCGCGGACGCGCGGTAGGAGAACAACTCGATGACCGTAGGGCCCAGGTTCGATCGGGCCCGATCGGCTGCCCAGCGTGTCGCTGCATGTACGGCCAGGAAGTCGTTCCCGTCAACGCGCAGGCCCGGTAAGCCATAACCCCGCGCGCGCGCAGCGAACGTCGTGTGCTCACCTCCCGCAATCCCCTGGAAGGTCGAGATGGCATATTGGTTGTTGACGATGTTCAAGATCACTGGCGCTCGATAGACGCTGGCGAAGGTGAGCGCGTGGTGGAAGTCGCCTTCCGCAGTGGCACCCTCGCCGATCCAACCGGCGGCGATCCGGTTGTCGTGCTTGATGGCCGAGGCCATGGCCCATCCGACCGCCTGCGGGAACTGCGTGGCCAGATTGCCGGAGATGGAGAAGAATCCGGCCGCCTTGCTGGAGTACATAATCGGCATCTGGCGGCCCTTGAGCCGGTCGCGGCTGTTGGAGAACACTTGGTTCATCATGTCGACCAGCGGCCAGCCGCGGGCGATGAGCAGCCCTTGCAGCCGATAGGTCGGGAACGCCATGTCCTGGCCGTCCAGCGCCATGGCCTGCGCGACCCCGATTGCTTCTTCGCCTGTGCAGCGCATGTAGAATGAAGTCTTTCCCTGCCGCTGCGCGCGGGACATCCGATCGTCATAGGCCCGCGTCAGCATCATCGTGCGCAGACCACGCCGCAATGTCTCGGGGTCCAGCTTCGGATCCCAAGGCCCGACCGCGGTGCCGTCGTCCTCGAGCACGCGGATCATCGTATATGCGTGCTCGCGCATGTCATGCGGATCGGTGCCGATGTCGGGGCGCGCGACCGAGCCCGCCGCCGGCACCCTCACCCAGCTGAAGTCCGGAGCCTGTCCCGGTCGGGCGGGAGGCTCAGGGACGTGAAGGCGCAAGGGGACAGAGTTCTTCAATCGCAGCCTCCCGATATTGGTTTGGATTTACCGTGCGACCCGTGACCGTTCAGCTCGCGCATCTGCTGCTCATCTTCTCTGGGCGCAGTCGCGGTGCGCGCCCAGTAACCGGATTGGATATGCCCAAAATCCTCCACCTCAATTGCGTGAGGAGCAAGGGGATCGAGGTTGCGGTCGTGGGCGTCCCCCGCGGCCCCCTTTTTGGGCGTGCCGTAACATCCACCTGAGTGCCCGCTGTTCTCAAGAGGTTTGGGAATACTTTTGAGGCCGCGCCTGCATTTGAAATGTTCAGCCCAGGCCCTCCCACACTTACACCCGACGAGGGGGATCAGCCTCCACATTTGGCGTTGTCGCTCATGCCGATGCCGGCATACGCGATTTTCTGGAGTTGCGCGGCAAACGCGTGCGCGTCGCGAAAAGACATGCCGAACGGTAAAGACCATTGAGGGGTGGGGCAGAGTCGGAAACTCTCCTTCGCATGGAGAGCGCGAAGGAGAGTTGTAGACAACGTAGGTGCCGAACGATCAAACCCGCAGCGCGGCGCCCGTCTGTCTACCCAGGACGGCGAGATCGTCGCGCCGTTTCCGGATCCGCGTCGTTATTTGCGATCGAGGCTTCCCGCGGTCGCTCCGGCGAGAAGTGCGGCGAGGAGCGCTGCGCCCTTGTTCTCCTCGAGTAGCCGCGACGCGTCGGCGATCAGTAGCGCCGGTATGGCAGCGTCAGGCGCCGGGCGGCACTTCGTCATGATGGCAGCGCGATGCGACCTCATCCCAGCGTCACGCGCAGCCTATGTGTCGTGCCGTCATCCATCAGCGCGATCCGCAGGGGCCTTTCCGGAACCGTCATTCCGTCGAGCTCGGCGTGCGAGACCCCGCGGCTGACCCCCTGTGGGTTTTCGACCGCAATCTCGTATTTCGCCGAGCGATATCGGAACAGGATCTCAAAGCGAGGCCACGCCCTCGGCACGCAGGGATCGAGAAGCAGCTCGGATGCCTTTAGACGCAACCCGAGAATCCATTCGAGGCCGGCTCGGTGCAGCCATCCAGACGACCCGGTGTACCACGTCCATCCCCCCCGCCCGACATGCGCAGGTGCGGCATAGACGTCCGCGCAAGCAACATAGGGCTCGACCTTATAGCGGTGAGCGTCAGCCGGCGTGCTCGAGCGATTGATCGGGTTCACGATCGAGAACAACTCGGCCGCCTTGTCGCCATCGCCGAGCATCGCGAAGGCGATCATCGACCAGATCGCGGCATGGGTATATTGGCCGCCGTTTTCGCGGACGCCTGGCGGATATCCCTTGATGTATCCGGGATCGTGTGATGTCCGATCGAAGGGCGGGGTGAAGAGCAGGACGAGTCCGTCATCGCGGCGCACCAGTTGCTCGTTCACCGCCGCCATGGCGCGCGCGCCGCGGCCGGGATCGGCGGCCCCGGACAGCACGCTCCAGGACTGAGCGATCGAGTCGATACGGCATTCGATGCTCTCGGCCGAGCCGAGCGGTGTGCCGTCGTCGAAATAGCCGCGCCGATACCAGCCGCCGTCCCACCCCTCTCGCTCCAGGGAGCTCTGCAAGGTAACAGCGTGCTGCCGCCAAGCCGCGGCGCGAGCCGCTTCGCCGCGCTGCTCCGCCAACGGCGCGAATGTCGAAAGCGTGGCGTGAAGGAACCAGCCAAGCCAGACGCTTTCGCCTTTACCTTCTTCGCCGACGCGGTTCATGCCGTCATTCCAGTCCCCGGCGCCGATCAGCGGCAGGCCATGACCGCCGACCGCGAGGCTCCGGTCGAGAGCCAGAGCGCAATGTTCGAAGAGAGTGGCGCGCTCGTCGGAGGTCATGGGCTGAAAGAAAGCGTCGTGCTCGCCGGGCTGCAGGGCGGGTCCCTCGAGAAACGGAACGCCTTCATCCAACACCCCGAGATCGCCGGTGACCTCGACATAATGCGCAACGGCGTATGACAACCAAACGCGATCGTCGGAAACACGCGTGCGAACGCCTTGACCTGAATGCGGCAACCACCAGTGCTGGACATCACCTTCGGGGAACTGGCGGCCGGCCGCGCGCAAGAGATGCTCTCGCGTCACCGCGGGGCTGGACACAGCGAGCGCCATCCCATCCTGAAGCTGATCTCGGAAGCCGAAGGCGCCGCTCGCTTGGTAGAATGCGGACCGCGCCCAGACTCGGCAGGCGAGCGTCTGGTAGAGCAGCCAGCAGTTGAGCAGGACGTCCATGGACCGATCCGGCGTTTTCACCTGAACCGCGCCGAGAACCTCGTCCCAGTGCCGCGTCACCGCATCCAACGTGGCGCCGAGATCAGCGGCGCGGTAGCGCGTTATCAGGCTCCGGGCTTCCTCCGCCGTCGCTGCCTCTCCCAAAAAGAAGATGACTTCAGCCGTGCCGCCCGGTTCAAGCTGGACGTGAGTCTGTAGGACGCCGCAGGGGTCGAGACCCGCGCCGGAGCGATTTGAGAGGGGAACGTCACTCGCGAGCGCGGCGGGATAGTCGAGGGAGCCATTCCTGCCCAAGAACTCGGTCCGGTCGCCCGTCCACGCCTGTTGCCGCCCCGCGAGATCGGCGAACGCCACGCGAGAGCCAAACTCGGGGCGCCAGACGTTACGCGCGAACAGTGCGCCCGTCTCCGGGTCGATCTCGGTCACCACCGACGGCGCCGAGGTTCCGCGGGATATGCCCAACACCCACTCCACATAGGCGGTGGCCGAGACGTGCCGGGATTGCCCCGAGATGTTTCGGATTTTCAGCCGAGAGATCTTGATCGGGCTGTCGAGCGGAACGTACTGCAGAAGGTCGAGCGAGAATCCATGTGAGGCATGCTCGAACCGGCTATAGCCTTGGCCATGCCGCGCTATATAAGGCGAGACATGCTCGCGGATCGGGAGCGCCGTCGGACACCATAGGTCTCCACTCTCCTCATCGCGGAGATACATGACCTCACCCGGTTGGTCAGAGATCGGGTCGTTCCACCAGGGCGTAAGCTGGTTCTCCCGACTGTTCGCCGACCATGTGTAACCGCTACCCTCCGCCGAGACCTGGAATCCGAAGGCGGGATTGGCGATCACGTTGATCCACGGCGCCGGCGTGCATTGCCCGGCACCGAGGATGGTTACATATTCCCGGCCATCGGCGGTGAAACCGCCGAGGCCGTTGAAAAACTCGAGGTCGAGTTTTACGGGGACGGTGTTCACCTCTCGCCGCGCCGAGGACGGCCGGGACCGCGGCGCTATCACGGGCTTGGGCTCCCGAACGCGCTTGACCTGCTCGGCGAGGCTGCCGCGGCGACTCAGAAGGACCGCTCGCGCCACGGCCTGGAGCGCAATCCGGGCTTCTACGGAAAGCAGGTCGGCGCGCACGACGAACACCGTGCCGCGCACTTCTTCGCCGGCCAATGCCGACCGCGACCGGTTCGCCCGGGCCATCGTCTCGAGGGCGGTCTGGAGATCTTGGATGTAGGACGAAGGCCGCTCGTTCAGGATCACGAGATCGACGGCCAGCTGCTTCATCCGCCAATATTCGTGAGCGCGCAGCAGCTGGCGGACGATCTCCAGATCCCCGACTTCGTCGATGCGAACCAGGACGATCGGCAGGTCGCCGGAAATTCCCTGGGGCCAAAGGACCGAGGGACCGAATCTGTTTCGCTTCAGAATTTCCGAGGATGGCCGCAATGTCGGGTCGGAATAGAGCACCCGATTGGCGAGACGCTGGAAGAGGTGCGCCTCGTCGGTGGAAATACCGAGGTGGCGGAGCTGTACCTGGGCTTGCGTCCAGGCGCGCGTGACCGCGCGCTCGTAGGCGGTTGCCTCGAGATGCTTGTCGACGAGATCGAGCATCTCGCAGCGCGAAGACGAAACCAACGTCCAGAACGCGATGCGCACCGTGGTCTCGGGTGGGATCCGGACGCGACGGCGAAGGCTGAAGATCGGATCGAGTACGGTGCCCACCGTGCCCGAGAGCGCCTGTCTTTCCGTGACGCAGATTGGCATCCGGATCCCGCGGCCGCGTCCGATGAAACGCGCCCGGTCGGTCTCGTATTGCGTATCGCCCACCGTGTCGCCCTCGACGACGGCGAGATGAGCAGCCCAGATTTCAGGTTCGCCGGGAGAGCGCCGGCGCCGAGTGGCCAAAAGGGCGCCCATATCGGCCACGAACTCCGTTTGTACGAACAGCTTGGAGAAGGCGGGATGTGCCCTGTCGGCCTCGCGCGGGGCCAGCACGATTTCCGCGTAGGACGTCACCTCGATCTCCCGGGCCTGATGCCCGCGGTTTGAGATAGACACACGGCGAACTTCAGCGTCTGCCTCCGGCGAAACCGCCACGTCGAGAGTGGTCGTTATCGACCCATCGCGCCTGACGATCTCGACGCGATCCTCGGAGAAAACCACGTCGTAGCTATCCGGCTCGGTGCCGCTCGGCTGGTATCCCGCGGACCAAACATCGCCGTTGTGCGCATCGCGGAGAAAAATGAACGAGCCCCAGGGATCGGACGTGACATCCTCCCGCCACCGCGTGACCGCGAGGCCTCGCCAGCGGCTGTAACCCGAGCCTGCGCTGGTCATCATCACGGCGTAGTTGCCGTTCGATAGAAGGTGCGTCCGGGGAACCAGGTCGTGCGGCGATTGGAATCGGCGCGGCATCGGCGGAACGAGTTCTCGGATGTTCGCGGCCGCCTTCACCTCGTCGACCCGGGGGCGGGCAACGAGAACATCGCGTGGCGGCCGCTCCTGCAGCAGGAGTTCGGTCGCCTGGATCATGGGTTCGGCATGAAAGCGCGCACGCATCTTGCCGTCCTGGAGGGCGTCGGCAATGGCGACCACCGTCATGCCTTGATGGTGCGCCATGTGTGCGCGGACGACCGCCACTTTTTCGCGCGCAGGCAGACGCGAGGGCGTGTAGTCCAGGGCCTCGTACCAGCCATATTTTCCACGGCCGCCGGCAGCGGTCAGCCGAGCATAGTTCCGCGCCGCGGCCTCCGGATCGACCATGGCGCCCAGCGCTGTCGCGTAGGGCGTGATGACGACGTTCTCGCCGAGGCCGCGCTGCAGGCCCAGGCCCGGAACCCCGAAGTTTGAGTACTGATAGGTGAACTCGAGGTCGCGCGCGTTGTAGGCGGATTCCGAGACGCCCCATGGCACGCCCAGACCGGCGCCGTATCTGATCTGGCGCCGGACGACCAGCCGGGCGGACTGGTCCAGCACGCTGCCGGCCGGCCCGCGCATCACCAGGGATGGCATCAGATACTCGAACATCGATCCCGACCACGAGACGAGAGCCGAGCCGAGATCGACGGGCGTGAGGGCGCGCCCCAGCCGAAACCAATGTCGGGCCGGAACATCCCCTTTGGCGATTGCGACAAAGCTCGCAAGGCGTGCTTCCGATGCGAGCAGATCGTAACAATTGGAGTCGAGAGTTCCTTCGTCCACCCGGTAGCCCAACGAGAGAAGCTGGCGCGTCGGATCCAGGAGAAAGCCGAATTCCATCGCATTGAACATCGTCTGCGCGAGCTCGCTGAGTACCGCGATGCGTCGATCGAGCAGCCGGGCGGTGCGAGCGGATCGCTCGAGGGCCTCGACCAAAGCGTCCACGCGCGCAAGCGCATGCTTTGCGTCATCGGTTTGGGTCGTGAGTTGTGCCCGGTCGACCCACAAAGCGTGAATGGCCGCCTCGGAGCGATCCGGGAGATCCGCCAAAGTTGGAACTGTGTCGAAGGAAGGCTCCGGCGGTTCGCCGGGATGGCCGGCTCCATCCACGGTCGTCGCCGCGACGTCCCCGCCTTCGCTCGCAATGAGACCAGCCCAAGGCATCAGCGAGTCGAGGTCGCGCTGATGGCTTCGTATGGTTGCGCCCACGGCCTCCGCCCAAGTCACCAGCTCGTTGCTTCCAACGTCGCTGCGCTCCCTGGCCAATGCTCGCGCGCTTTCGGCGAGCTGATCGGCGTGGAGTGCGAGCTCGGACAGCTGTCGCGCGATGCCTGCCGGGGTGGTCGATATCCGCTGAAGTGACGCGGAGATCATATCGAGCGTGTCACCGAACCGCATGCGGCTGGCGGCCTGATCCGGTTGCTCGTCGGAAAATGCCTGCGTGGATTCGCGCGCGAGCGAGACCGCGTCGGCGATACCAGCAGCCCAGTTCGGAGCCGTCACGGGATCGCCGAGTGTCTCGCGACAGGCGTTCGCCAGAGCGATCAGGTGGCCGGCGAGATTTCCGCTGTCCACAGAGGAGATATATTTCGGCTCCAGCGGGCGCAGGTCGCGCGTTCCGTACCAGTTATAGAAATGCCCTCGGAAGCGCTCGAGGGTGTTCATCGTCCTGAGAGTTGCCTCGAGCCGCTGTACCGTTTCGAGCGTGCCCAGCCAGCCGAAATCGCGAGCGACGATCACGGACAGGAGATAGACGCCGATATTCGTGGGAGATGTCCGGTGAGCCAGGACCGGCTTCGGATCTTCCTGAAAATTGTCCGGTGGAAGCATATGATCTTCCGGGGTCACGAAGGCCTCGAAGAAACGCCACGTGCGCCTTGCGACGAGCCGCAGCGATTGCGCATCCGAGGCGGAGATCGAGTGATGAATCGCGACCGCCGCCGGCAAACTGGCCCATCGCGCGATCGCTGGCGCCAATAGCCACAAGACCAAGTACGGCGCCGCCACCGGCCACGCATCCGGCTTGGCCCAAGCGACCAAGGCGCCTGCCAGGCCGGCGAGGGCGACGCTACCGGCCATCTGCCGATAGAAACCGCCCAAATCAAGCCGTGGACCGACCTTTGCTTGTGCGGCAGTAATCCATTCCAGAAGCATCCGGCGTGACACAAACAGGCGGAATAACGTCCGCGCGATGGCGTCAGCCATCAGCCAGGCTTGATGCGCCAGAAATGCGACCTGGAGCGCAATTTGCGAAAGTGCAATCTCGAGATCAACTCCGACGGCGCGAGCATGAGTACGCTTCGAAATCCCGAGGCGTCTCGGCACCACTCCGTTGAGAAAAGGCAGCAGTGCGGGGATAGCGATCGTCGCGAGAACGAACACGCTCCAAAATCGGGCAGATGCGAAAGGCAATGTCCACCCGCCCAGCAATGTAAGGACGGCCGCCGGCGCGGAGACCGACCGCCGCAGATTATCGATCATCTTCCATCGGCCGATCAGCGGGATCGCGGCAGCGCTCCGGTCGCCTTTCGCGTGCCGCTCAGGACCTAGAGCCCAGGGAAGCAGCTGCCAATCGCCACGAGCCCAGCGATGCTGGCGAGCCGCCGCGACGTCGTATCGCGAGGGAAACTCCTCGACGACCTCTACGTCGGAGACCAGCCCCGCCCTAGCGAAGATCCCCTCGATGAGGTCGTGGCTGAGGAGCGAGTTCTCGGGGATTCGGTCCACGAGTGCCGCTTCGAAGACATCGAGGTCGTAGATGCCCTTTCCGGAGTATGAGCCCTCGCCGAAGAGGTCCTGGTACACGTCGGAAACGGCGAACGCGTAGGGGTCCAAGCCGCTCGCGCTCGAGAACACGCGTTGGTACAGCGACCCCTCGCGACCGGTCGGTAGCGACGGCGTGACGCGCGGCTGAAGCACCGCGTACCCTTCGAGCACACGTCCTGTGCGAGGATCGAGCGTCGGACGATTCAGCGGATGGGCCATCTTCCCGACCAGCCGCTTGGCGGCTCCCCTCGGCAACCGGGTATCGCTGTCGAGAGTTATGACGTAGCGGACATCGGA
>DATNIT010000130.1:0-15065 GCA_035604335.1 Allostellaceae bacterium
AAAAGGGCATAAGCGCGCTACAGATCAGCCGCATGCTTGGCTTTGGGTACAAAACCGCGTGGTTCATGTGCCATCGCATCCGCGAGTCCATGCGCGAGACGAAGCCCACCGAGCCGCTAGGCGGCGAAGGCAGGACCGTGGAAATGGACGAGGCCTATATCGGCGGCCTCGAAAAGAACAAGCATCGCAACAAGCGCAAGCACGCTGGCGGCGGCGGCAAAGGCAAAGAGGCCGTGTTCTCGCTTGTGGAGCGCGGCGGTTCCGTTCGCTCCCACCACGTCCCGACCGTCAACGCCAAGACGCTCGGCCCGATCCTCCGCGAGCAAATGAAGCAAGGCACCGCGCTCATGTCCGATGAGAGCGTTACCGCGATGTCTCTCGGGCAGGAGTTTGGCAATCACCAAGCGGTCAATCATTCGATCGGCGAGTATGTTCGCGGCGACGCGCATACGAACACGGTCGAGGGTTACTTTTCGATCCTGAAACGCGGGATCATCGGCACCTATCACCACGTTTCGCCGCAGCATTTGAAGCGCTATCTCGCCGAATTCGACTTCCGCTATAACGAGCGCCAAAGCCTCGGCGTCAGTGACGCGCGGCGCATGGCGAAGTCCCTACAGGGCATCGTGGGCAAGCGCCTCACTTATCGGCGGACTGATAGCGGGGCGAACGTCTAAGCCTCTTCTGACGCGCGGTCAGTTTCGCGCGGTGCTCCGCTGGATTATCCAAGAGGGAGGGGGGACATGAAACGAGCAACGAAAAATCTGCCGCCGCTACAAGTCGGGCAGGCTTACGAAGCAACGGACTTTGAGAGATTTGATTTTGTCCGGTACCCGCAACCCGGATCAAAAGCCATTCTTCGCCTCCATCTGAAGAATGGGACCACAGTTGATCTCCCAACCACCGATGATGAATTGCGGAGGCTGGCACTAACACTATGCGCGGCGTTCGCCGAGGCCGTGATTGCGGACTTGCGGCAGCGCGGGTGGATTTAGGCATTCACACGACCTAAGAGGGAGCTTCCAAATGGATGCCGAGCAACTGGACGAGCTTCGCACCAGGTTCGACAGGCTTGAGCGCAAAGTTAAGGTGATTGGCAAGATTGCGATCACGGCGGGTGGCTGGGGCCTTGCTTGGTACGCCTACCATGTGCTGCCGATGAGATTTTTGGGACTGACCGACGACACGGCGTGGTGGATTGGCGCGGCCGTGTTTGCCGTGTTTACGGTCTATTTTACTTACGAATTCGGCAGGAAGAAGTGACTCCCGAGGTGCGAGCCTTCCCGCGTTTCCTCTTGGGTGCTGCGCGATGCATCGGCCCGCTCTTGGCCGCCGCATGTACTGCTTCGCGGAACCGCTCCCAACCATCGGGGCGTAGTTCGATTTCAGATCCGTGCACCGCTGTTTTCTTCTCTGTCATGAGGCCAACATGCGACGAAGGTTTCCAGACGTCATAGTCCCCGCCCAGTGGCTGCGCGCTCTTTTCCGCGATGATTATGCCACAGCGGCTGGGCACGTCATCCTCCAATGGTCGATGTTGGAGGGACTAATCGAGGGCGCCTGTTGGCAGGCCGCGCGGGTTAGGAACGACATAGGGAGGGTCACAACGTCCCAACTGCAAATGCAGTCAAAACTCGATTTGCTCGGCGCGCTTCTCATGCAAACGCGTCCAATCTTGGGCGAACAATTTAACAAGATTGCCGGGTACGTCCGCGATTGCCTACTAGGTCAGCGCAACTTAGTTGCGCATGGTTTCTGGGTGATGGATGCGGCGTTGCCACATGCTGCGGTCACGAAGTTTCGGGCGAAGGGCCAGCTTGTCGCCCAATCCCGCATTTTCTCGCTCCCCGAACTTGAGCAGTTAGCCGATGACATAGCCGATGTGGCTTCTTGGGTACTCTGGCTTTCCGACGCACTGCCAAAACTGAAGCAACGATCCGGCGGACTAGGTCATATGAGCCCAGTCCCTCCTGACCCCCAAGTCTGCGCCAATCGGAAAATGCAAGTGCTCCAGCCTCCAGTTGTGCGGCGGAAAGCTTCGCCACGAGAGGCGCCGGGAAATCTTCGAAAGCGCCGATCTCGGACGTAATTTCCGTTGGTAGCTGGCTCGGCTTTGCCAAGGGACATCCCTCCTTTCATGGGCGTCCGGGCAATCACCTCTTTCCGTGACAGGGTGAGGGACCGCGTTCGCAATGCCCTCACACACTAGCGCTTGTGTCTGTTACGTTAAAGGGATAATTCCCCCAATTTATCGAGACGAATCAAAGGAGGACGTTTTGGGAAAACCAATTCAAAGCCAATCGAAGCCAATTCGCCCGCGTCCGGATGAAAATCTCGTTTTACCGGGGGGAGGACGGCGCGGGCGCGAATCTAAATTTTGCGAAACGAACCCAATCATCTCTCGATGACAGGCTTACCCCTTGATCTCGATCGCGTAGTTCTCGATCACGGTGTTGGCGAGCAGCTTCTCGCACATGGATTTGACCGTGGCCTCGGCGCGCGCCTTGTCGGTCTCGGCGAGGTCGAGCTCGATCACCTTGCCCTGGCGCACGTCGTTGACGCCGCTGAAGCCCAGCGAGGCCAGCGCGTGACCGATCGCCTTGCCCTGGGGATCGAGCACGCCCGATTTGAGCGTGACGTGAACGCGCGCTTTCATCTCTCGATCCCTGCCGGCGTTGTCGGCGGCTGTTTTACCCCTCTCCGCGCGGAGCGGGGAGAGGGAGGGACCCGGCGCGGCAGCGCTGGGAGGGTGAGGTGCGCTTCAGCGGGCACGATCGCGTTCGCCATCGGGACCCACCTCACCCCGCTCGCTGCGCTCGCACCCTCTCCCCCCGCAAGCGCGGGCGGAGAGGGGGATTTATCCCTCGGGCCTCGTGCATCACTGCAGCGTCTTCGGGCCCTTCATGTCGGGCGGGCCGCCTTCGGGGAGGATGCCGAGCCGGCGCGCCACTTCCTGGTAGCCTTCCTCGACGCGGCCCAGATCCTGGCGGAAGCGGTCCTTGTCGAGCTTCTCGTTGGTCTTGAGGTCCCAGAGCCGGCAGTTGTCGGGGCTGATCTCGTCGGCGAGCACGATGCGCATCTCGTCGTTCTCGTAGAGCCGGCCGAACTCCAGCTTGAAGTCGACGAGCTTGATGCCGATGCCCAGGAAGAGCCCGGTGAGGAAGTCGTTCACCCGGAGCGACATCTGCATCATGTCGTCGAGGTCTTGCGTGTTCGCCCAGCCGAAGGCGGTGATGTGCTCCTCCGACACCATGGGCCGCTCGAGCGCGTCGTTCTTGTAGTAGTACTCGATGATCGAGCGCGGCAGCTGCGTGCCCTCGGCGATGCCGAAGCGCTTGGCGAAAGAGCCCGCGGCGATGTTCCGCACCACCATCTCGATCGGAATGATCTCGACCTCGCGCACCAGCTGCTCGCGCATGTTGAGCCGGCGCACGAAATGCGTGGGCACGCCGACCTCCGAGAGCTTCACCATCAGGTATTCGCTGATCCGGTTGTTGAGCACGCCCTTGCCGGTGATCGTGCCCTTCTTCTGGTTGTTGAAGGCGGAGGCGTCGTCCTTGAAATATTGCACGAGGGTGCCGGGCTCCGGCCCCTCGAACAGCACCTTGGCCTTGCCTTCGTAGATCTGGCGGCGGCGCGACATCCTGAATACCTTCATGATTTCAAACGGATCGTCGGTGGGCGGGTCCGGCTTGACCCGGCATCGGCGCCGCGCTCCTCCTGGGGGATATGGGGCTGCTGTATAGCAAGGCTTGGGGTACGAAACAATGACGGCCCCGCAGAGGGTCCCGGGCTTAGGGCCTAATCTCTTGCCAGGGCTCGATCTTCGGCGCCCAGGAGGCGAACCGGAAAATCCAGCGGCGCTTGCCGTGGCCGGGCTGAGCGAGGGCGATGAGGCTGCCGCAGACCGTGCCGAAGCCGGTTTCGGTCGCGAACCGCATGGCGCCGGTGGGGCCGTCCTCGGCGGCCACCTCGCGGCTCTCGAGCAGCGCCTGCCAGGCGGCGAAGTCGTTGCGGTCGGGATCGGGCGCCTTGGCCTTGGCGAAGAGTGGCCGGTAGCGGCGGATGCGGCTGCTCTCGGCGTCGTCGAGCTCGCCCGCCGTCAGCATGGAGAGGCCCTCGGGGATCGGCTTCACGGCAAGGCCGAGCGTCCCCGTGGGATCGGCGTGGCGCAGCCAGAAGGCGTCGCGGTTGTCGGCGACGATCATGTTGAAGGGCCGATAGGCGCCGGGCTCAAGTTGCTTGAGCGCGCGCGCGGCCTCGACGGCATCGGCGTGGTCGAGCGCCTCCAGCACCAGCTCGCCGCGCGAGCGGAAGCCCTTGGCGCGGCCGAGCGTGCGATGCCGGTTCAGCATCGCCGCCGTGACGCCGGCATCGTTGACGCCCAGCCACGAGCCGCCCGCCTCGACGTCGAGCCCCGCCACCGCCTCGGGACGGTCGGGCCAGTGCCGCGCGGGCGCCTTCCACGGGCGCGTCGCCATCTCGTCACGATTGGCGCCCACAATGAGCGGCCAGTCGTGACCGGGGCGGCGCAGCAGGACGATCGTGCACATGCGGTTTCTCTCGGGGATCGGGCGAGGCACGATATAATGCCGAAGCCGGGGCCGTCGCCTGCAGAGCGCGCGGCCCTGCTCTGCAAGGGGGTATGCCGATGTCGGGTTTCGACGAGCGCGAGAGGAATTTCGAGAAGAAATTCGAGCGCGACCAGGAATTGGCCTTCAAGGCCAAGGCGCGGCGCAACAAGCTGCTGGCGCTCTGGGCCGCCGAGCGCTTGGGCCTCGCCGGCGGCGCCGCCGAGACATACGCCCGCGACATCGTCGAGGGCGAGGTGCGCCACCACACCGACGACGATCTCGTGGCCCACATCGTGCGCGATGCCACCGCCAAGGGCATCAGCCTCGACGCCGCCCGCGTCCGCGCCGAGCTCACCCGCTGCGCCGCCGAGGCGAAGAAGCAGCTGGGGATACCGGACTGAGAGCCCGCACGACCCTCACCCCCCGTCGCCCAGCGGCGAGGGGCTATTCACGCGGAGCGCTTGCTTGCCCCTCGCCCGTGAAACGGGAGAGGGAGGGAACCACTGCGAAGCAGTGGGAGGGTGAGGGTCAGCTTGGCAGCGGCAACCCGCGCGGCGGCACCGGCGAGGACTGGACCAGCGAGGTCGTGGTCTGGCCGTGGGCGAGGAAGCGGTCGATGACGCGGTCGAGCGCGTCGAGCTCCTCGAGGTAGACGCGCAGAATGAAACAATCCTCGCCGGTGATGCGGTGGCACTCCACCACCTCGGGCATCTTCTGCGCGAGCTCCGCGATCTTCGGGAGCTTGCCGGGCATGGGGCGGACGCGCACGAAGGCGGAGATCGGATAGCCCAGCGCGCGCGGATCGATCTCGAGCCGATACCCCGTGATGACGCCGGCTTCCTCCAGGCGCTGCACGCGCTCGCGCACCGCGGGTGCGGACATGCCGACGCGCCGCGCCAGCGCCGAGACCGCGATCCGGGGATCGTCCCTCAGCAAGCGCAGCAGCTTCACATTGAGGGGGTCGAACAGCAGTTTTCCCACTTTAAGGGCCATGACACTCTTTGCCTTCGGATCAGAGGGAGAATCATCATAGTACCTTCGATCGAGCATGTCCTGGAGCAATTCGGCATGCGAACCTCGGCACGCCATGACAGCCACCTCGCTCGCGCGTTCCGATCCCGCGCCGCTCACGCAGCGCGTCCCGCCGCAGCTCTTCTTCGTGGTGAGCGCGGTCTTCCATTATCTCGGGCCGGCCTGCGCGGTGCTCTTGTTCGCGGCGGTGGCGCCGCTCGGCGTCGCGTGGCTCCGGATCGCGAGCGCGGCGCTGGTGTTCGCGCTCTGGCGGCGGCCGTGGCGCTATTACCGGACGCTCGCGCCCAAGGACCGGCGCACGGTGCTGATGCTGGGCGCGGTGCTCGCGGCGATGAACTCCTGCTTCTATCTCGCGATCGACCGGCTGCCGCTGGGCACGGTGGGCGCGATCGAGTTCCTGGGTCCGATCGGGCTCGCGGCGGCGGGATTGCGCACGCGGCGCAATTTCGCGGCGCTCGCGCTCGCGGCCGTGGGCGTCTACGTGCTGACGGATGCGCGCATCGCCGGCGAGGTCTGGGGCTTTGTCCTCGCCTTCGCGAACTGCGCGCTCTTCGTGGGCTACGTCATGCTGGGCCACCGCCTCGCGGCCGACGGCGGCAAGCAGGGCATCGACCGCCTCGGCGCGGCGATGCTCGTGGCCATGATTGCGGCGCTGCCGATCGGGATCACCGACGCCACGCCGGCCTTCCGCGACCCGTGGCTGCTCTTGGCCGGCTTCGGCGTGGGCATCGCGTCCTCGGTCATTCCCTATGTCTGCGACCAGCTCGCGATGGCGCGCCTGCCGCGCGCCACCTTCGCGCTGATGCTCGCACTGCTGCCGGCGACCGCCTCGGTGGTCGGCGTCCTGGTGCTGCGTCAGATCCCGTCAATGATCGAAATGCTCGGCGTCGGCTTGGTGATCGCGGGCGTGGCGGTGCACCGGGCGGAGGCGTGACCCTCACCCTCCCATCGCTATCGCGATAGGTCCCTCCCTCTCCCGTTTCACGGGAGAGGGGCTATTCACATCGAGGGCCCGCTTGCCCATCGCCCACGAAGTGGGAGAGGGAGGGACCCGTCGCCGAGGGCGACGGGAGGGTGAGGGTCAGCCGAACACGCGCTTGAAGATCGTGTCGACGTGCTTGATGTGATAGGCGTCGTCGAAGAGGGCTTCGAGCGCCGTCGGCTTCACGTAGCGCGTCACCTCGGCATCGGATTTGAGCAGGTCGAGGAATCTGGCCTTGCCTTCCCACACCGGCATGGCGTTGCGCTGCACGGCCCGGTAAGCGTCCTCGCGGCTCATGCCGGCTTGGGTCAAGGCCAGGAGCACGCGCTGCGAGTGGACCAAGCCGCCCAGGCGGTCGAGGTTCGCCCGCATGGTGTCCGGATAGATCACGAGCTTGTCGACCAGGCCCGCGGCGCGGGCGAGGGCGAAGTCGAGCGCGATGGTGGCGTCGGGCGCGATCACGCGCTCGACCGAGGAGTGCGAGATGTCGCGCTCGTGCCAGGTCGTGACGTTCTCGAGCGCGGGCACCACAGCACTCCGCACAAGCCGCGCGAGGCCCGTGATGTTCTCGGAGAGCACGGGGTTGCGCTTGTGCGGCATCGCCGAGGAGCCCTTCTGGCCCGCGGAGAAGAACTCCTCGGCCTCGCGCACCTCCGTGCGTTGGAGGTGGCGAAGCTCGGTCGCAAGGTTCTCCAGTGAGCTCGCGATCACCGCGAGCGTGGCGAAGAAGAGCGCGTGGCGGTCGCGCGGGATGATCTGGGTGGAGACGGGCTCGACCGCGAGCCCGAGCTTCTCCGCGACATAAGCCTCCACATCGGGATCGATGTTGGCGAAGGTGCCGACCGCGCCCGATATGGCGCAGGTCGCGATCTCCGTCCGCGCGCGCTCGAGCCGTGCGCGGTTGCGCGTGAAGGCTGCGTAGTGGCCCGCGAGCTTGAGGCCGAGCGTCGTGGGCTCCGCGTGGATGCCGTGGCTTCGGCCGATGGTGAGGCTCGTCTTGTGCTCGAGCGCGCGGCGCTTGAGCGCCGCTATCAGCGCGTCGAGATCTTTCAGCAGGATATCCGAGGCCTGCTTCAGCTGCACGGCGAGGCAGGTGTCGAGCACGTCGCTCGAGGTCATGCCCTGGTGGACGAAGCGCGCCTCGGGGCCGACGTGCTCGGCGAGGCTCGTCAGGAACGCGATCACGTCGTGCTTCACCTCGCGCTCGACCTCGTCGATGCGCGCGACGTCGAACCCGCCCTTCTCCCAGACCGCCTTGGCGGCCTCCTTAGGGATCACGCCCTTGGCGGCGAGCGCGTCGCAGGCATGCGCCTCGATCTCGAACCAGATGCGGAACCGGTTCTGCGGTTCCCAGATGGCGCTCATCTCGGGGCGGCTGTAGCGCGGGATCATGCGCTTGCTTAGCCCAGCGCGTGGTGCGGGACAAGCGCTGGTGCCGACTGTTGCTCGCGGACCCTCACTCTCCCGCTGCTTCGCAACGGGTCCCTCCCTCTCCCACTGACGCGGGCGAGGGGCAAGTAAGCGCTCAGTATGAATAGCCCCTCTCCCGTGATGAACGGGAGAGGGAGGGGCCCAGCGCGGAGCGCTGGGAGGGTGAGGGCTGTCTCGCTAGATTATTCACTGAAATGGCGGCAAGGAGGCTTGCGATGACGCGACTCGGCATGATGCTGGCGGCGGCGATGATCGCGATCACAAGCCCCGCCCACGCCAAGATGGCGTTCCACACATTTCCGGTGCTGGAAGGCGCCGGGCCGCACGACGTCTATCCCGCACCCGATGGCACGGTGTGGTTCACCGCGCAGGCGGCAGGGAAGCTCGGGCACCTCGATCCCAAGACGGGCAAGTCCGACCTGATCGCGCTGGGCCGAGGCGCGGCGCCGCATGGGGTGATCGTCGGGCCTGATGGCGCGCCCTGGGTGACCGAGGGCGGGCAGAACGCGATCGCGCGGGTCGATCCGCTGACACGCGCGGTGAAGCTCTTCCCGCTGCCGAAGGAGCGCGCCAACGCCAACCTCAACACCGCGACGTTCGATCGCCAGGGCGTGCTCTGGTTCACCGGACAGAACGGCGTCTATGGTCGGCTCGATCCGAAATCGGGCGCGATCGCGGTCTTCGACGCGCCGCGCGGCGTCGGTCCCTACGGCATCGCGACGACACCCGACGGCCAGGTGTTCTTCGCCTCGCTCGCCGGAAATTATCTGGGCCGGATCGATCTCGAGACCGGCTCCGCCGAGGTGCTGGAGCCGCCGGTGCCGACGCAGGGCGCGCGGCGCGTCTGGAGCGACAGCAAGGGCGCGCTCTGGATCACCGGCTGGGACAGCGGAGACCTCTTCCGCTACGACACCAAGGCCAAGAGCTGGGCGCGCTGGCACCTGCCGGGCGACGGACCGCAGCCCTATGCCGTCTATGTCGACGAGACCGATGCGGTGTGGCTCAGCGACTGGGGCGCGAACGCGATCCTGCGCTTCGATCCCAACACGGAAGAATTCGAGGCCTATCCGCTCCCGGACCGCCACGCCAGCGTGCGCCAGCTCGCGGGTCGCAAGGGCGAGGTGTGGGGGGCCGAATCCGGCGCCGACAAGCTGTTTGTCCTGCGGGCGGAGTAGGGGGGCGAGGCTCAGCCGTCGACCGCTCTGCGCAGCTGGTCGAGATCGGGCGAGCAGAGGAGCGGCGCGAGGCCGCGGATCTTCTCGGTGGGCCAATCCCACCAATTTAGCTGTAGCAGGAACTCGATATCCGCCTCGTCGAACCGCAGCTTCCGCACCCGCCCGGGATTGCCCGCGAAGAGCGCGTAGGGCGGCACGGTCTTGGTTACCACGGTGCCGGCGCCGATGACGGCGCCATGGCCCACGGTCGCGCCCGGCATGAAGCGCGCGCCCTCGCCCACCCAGACATCGCTGCCAATCTCGATATCGCCTTTGAGCCGCGCATGGACCGCCGCGGGCTTCGGCGTCTCCTCGGGCCAGGGGATCAGCTCCATGGCATAGGTGGTGAGCCATTCCGGATGATGATTGGCGCGCAGGAAGAATCCGGTGTTCGTCGCGACCGAGCAGAAGCTGCCGATGCGGATCGACGACAGCTCGGCGTAAAAATGCAGCCACGCTTGGCCGTCGATATAGGAAAAGCGACCGAGGCTCAGAACCGGATAATCGTTCAGCGTGTACTCGGTCGGGCGGTCGACCGGCCGGTGGTGGCTGACTGGAATTGCCATCGCCCGAGCTTGCCCCGACCGGCGCCGAGACTGCAACGGGGTCTAGTGTGAAAACGAAGTCATATTCTAATTCCGGGCGGCCCATCTGAGAGACGGCGCCGGCCATCGTGGCTGCTGCGCCGGCCGGGCTCTATAGTGCGCCGACGAGTGCATCACTCGACTACGCCCGTTGCGCTAGCCCTGGCATTGGCCGCATAGAGCAGCAGGACATGGCACGATTCATCATCGTCACGGCGGCGGACGCGAACTACGGCGAGCTTGCCGCGCAACTCATCGCCTCGATCCGCGCAATGCCAGAAGGGAAGGATGTTGCGATCGGTCTCATCGACGCAGGTCTCGACGCGCAGCAGCGGGACCGGTTTCGCGAGGTTGGTGTCGACGTGATTGAAGCTGGTTGGGACTATGATTTCAGCGGCCACGCCGTTCCGCCCAAACGCTATTTGCTCGCGCTAACAACGCGTCCGCACTTGCCGCGCTATTTCCCCGGCTACGATGTCTATCTGCACATCGACGCGGATGCGTGGCTACAGGATTGGACGGCGATCGAGCTCTATGTGTCGGCGGCTGAGGAGCGCGGCTTCTCCATCGCGCCCGAAGTCGACCGCAGCTACAGCATGATCCACGGCAATACGTCCGACAACGAGGTCAAATACCTCACGTACAGGCAATATTTCGTCGAGGAGACGGCGCGCCGCCTCACCGTACTACCCCAGCTGAACGGCGGCGTCTTCGCGGGCAGGGTGTCGGCGCCCCACTGGAAGACGTGGCATGATCTTATGGTTCGCGTCTACGCGTCGCTCGCCCAAAATCCAGCTCTCGATCCCCAAACACTCTTTTATGCGGAGCAAGCTTGCCTCAATGGTGCATTGTGGCACATGCCCGAGCCCCCGGCGTTTTTGCCGGCATGGTGCAACTGGCTCTGCCATCGCGCATTGCCGCGCTGCTCGGAAGACGGATCGATCCTTTTCGAACCGAATCCACCCTATCGTAAGCTCGGAATCGTGCACCTGACCGGCGGAGCGAAGAACCAACAGTTCGAGCTGCGCGATGCGCGGAACGGCCGGCACGTGCGCTGGCTGCACTACTTGGGGAGCGAGGGCTCGAGGCCACGGCCAGTTGTCTTGCCGATGCGGCTGGCCAGCGTTGAGTTTCGCTCCTGATCGTCCGGATCTCCTCAGTCTCGCTCAGCCCTAGGCAGCCCCGGCCGCGGATCCGCGGGCGCGGTGTTCGGAACGTTCATGCGTTTCCAGATCTCGAGTGCGACGGCGTAGTCCCGCTCCGCCTCGGGAGAGGGCGCAATCAATTGGCGGAGATCTCGTAAGGCTTGGTCGGGATCGGAGGATTGCGCCCGTTCGCTGGTCGACCCGGCGATCCCCATGGGTGCGAGCAGCGCGATCAGGGCGACGGTCGCGGCGGCGTTGCGGATGCTCATGACGGCTGATCCCTCGCGTGGGTCTCGCGTGAATTGGCCAGGACACTATGGCGTTTCTTAGGCGCGCCGGCCGGCTATCGGGCTCTCGAAGGGAACCCGATAGCCCCGCTCGCAAATGCCGCGGCTAGATCAAGCCCAGGGATTTCAGGCTCGTGTGCCGCCCTCGGCCGAGGATGACGTGGTCGTGCAACGTGACGCCAAGCACGGCCGCCGCCTTCTGCACCTCGCGCGTCATCTCGATGTCCGCCTTTGAGGGCGTGGGGTCTCCGGAGGGGTGGTTGTGCACCATGATGAGCGCGGAAGCCCCGAGCTCGAGCGCGCGCTTCACGACCTCGCGCGGATAAACCGGCGTGTGGTCGATGGTGCCCTGCTGCTGGCGCTCATCGGCGATCAGCGCGTTCTTGCGGTCGAGGAACAGCAGGTGAAACTCCTCGATCTCGGCGAAGCCCGCCGTCGCCGTGCAGTAGTCGAGGAGCTGCTTCCAGGATGAGAGCACTGGCCGGTTCGTGATCTCCGCGCGCACGAGGCGCAAGCCCGCCTCGCGCACCGCCTTCAACGCGGCGATCGAGGCCTCGCCCATGCCGCGCACCGCCTGCAGCGAGTCCGGCCGCGCGCTCAGCACGGCGGCGAGGCTGCCGAACCGCTCGATCAGCGCTTTCGCCAGCGGCTTCATGTCGCCGCGCGGCTGCGCCGCGAACAGCAGGAACTCCAGCAGCTCGTAATCAGGCAAGCCCTCGGTGCCGCCGTCGAGCAGGCGCCGGCGCAAGCGCTCGCGATGGCCGAGATAGTGCGGCTTCTCGGCGCCCCCGCCGGCGGCTCCGCTGCCGGCCTTCGCGTCCTTCCGCTCGCCCATTGGTTGCCCGGCCGCCTCCCGACTCAAGCCTATCGCGACGGTACGGCTTGCGCACCAGCCATCAAGAAAAGCCCCGCGGGAGCGCGGCCAGGGGCGCGCCAAGCCCTCGGTCAGGCAATGTGTCCGCGGTCACAACCCTAAATAGGGCCCGGGGATGGCAACCTTTGTCACAGCGTATGGGGAGGAGAAGGCCCACTTTCGCCGTTATCGCGTGGGACCATCGAATTCGCGACAGCAACGAGAGGAGTGACCATGACCAAGCTCAAAGCCTTTTGGCGCGTGGCGCGCGTGGGCGCACTGGGGCTGGCGGTCGCCATTGTGATTGCCGTGGCGGCGCAGCCTGCCGAGGCGCGTGGCTACTGGCATTGGAACGGCGCCAGTTATGTGTGGATTGGCGGCGGCCCCTATTACGGCTACGGGCCGGGCTACTACTATCCGCCCGCGCCCTACTACTACCCGCCGGCGCCGGCTTACTACTATCCGCCGCCCTACTACTACGGCCCGTCGGTTGGGCTCTCTTTCCGGATCCACTGATCCGCGGAGCCTGAGGCTCGAGGCCGCCGTCCCGAGAGGGGCGGCGGCCTCTTTCGTTATCGGGCGTAAGGCGGGCGGGTCCAGCCGGCCGGCGAGAGCGTGAAGATCTCGTAGCCGGTCTCGGTCACGGCCACGGTGTGCTCGAACTGGGCAGAGAGCGAGCGGTCCTTGGTGACCGCGGTCCAGCCGTCGGAGAGGATTTTCACTTCCCAGCGCCCGGCGTTCACCATGGGCTCCACGGTGAAGAACATGCCGGGGCGCAGCACCGCGCCCTCCTCTGGCGTTCCGAAATGCAGGATCGAGGGCGCGTCGTGGAAGATGCGGCCGATGCCGTGGCCGCAGAAATCGCGCACCACCGAGAACCGCTGGCTCTCGACGAAGCTCTGAATCGCGTGGCCGATGGCGCCGGTTCGGATACCGGGCCTTACCACGTCGATGCCCCGCATCATGGCCTCGTACGTGATGTCGACCAGACGGCGCGCCTTCAACGGGACCTTGTCTCCAAGCACGAACATCCGGCTGGTGTCGCCGTGCCAGCCCTCGAGGATCACGGTGATGTCGAGGTTGATGATGTCGCCTTCCACGAGGCGCCGGTCGCCGGGGATGCCGTGGCAGACCACGTGATTGATCGAGGTGCAGATCGAGCGCGGGAAGCCGCGGTAATTGAGCGGCGCCGGAATCGCGCCGTGCGACACGATGAAGTCGTGGCACAGCCGGTCGAGCGCATCGGTGGTGACGCCGGGCTCGACATGGGGCGTGATGAAGTCGAGCACCTCGGCGGCGAGCCGGCCGGCCTTGCGCATGCCCTCGAAGCCTTCGGCCCCGTGGATCTTGATGCCGCGTTCGCTGGGCTCGCGCGTCACCACGCGCGGCTGCTCGGCTGTGATCGAGAGGTTCATCGATTCTTTCATGACTCAGCTTCCGCCATCCGTCCAGCGCTCAAGGGGTAAAGACCCCGCGATATCGATCCCGGCCTCGCTCACGTCGCAAGCATAGCACAAGGCCTCGACGCCGGCCTCTCGGGCCGCCTCGAAGGCCCGGTTATAGGCGGGGTCGAGATCGCCCGCCACCCGAAATGCCCGGCAATCTCCACGTTGGACCACGTAGAGCACCACCGCCCGGTGCCCCACCCGCGCCATCGCGGCGAGCTCGGCCATGTGTCGGGCGCCCCGGGCCGTGACGCAATCCGGAAACTCGGCCCAGCCACCGCGCCTCAGGTGCACGTTCTTGATCTCGACGTAGCAAATGGGGCGCCCCGGTGCCGAAAGCAACAGGTCGACGCGGCTCGCCTCCCCGTAGGCAACCTCGCGCCGGACTGTGTCGTAGCCCCGGAGCTCGGGGATCGCGCCGCGGGCGAGCCCCTCGGGGACGAGCCTGTTGGGGGCCCCGGTGTTGACCCCGAGCAGCGTTCCCTCCGTCCGCACCAGCTCCCAGGACCAGCCGAGCTTGCGCTTGGGATCGACGCTCTCCAGGAGCCACACCGGCAACCCCGGATCGGCGACACCGAGCATGGCCCCGGGATTGGCGCAATGCGCGACGACCTCGCGCCCGTCCTCGAGCCGGACGTCCGCGAGAAAGCGCTTATAGCGCCGGATCAACGTGCCGCGCACGAGCGGCCGGGGGAACCGCATGGGCGACGACCCTATGCGCGCGTGCTCGCTCTCGGCAAGCGCGCAACGTGGGTTGTGCGCGGCCTCGCGATGGGCCTAACTATTGCCGTCGAGCGAAGGGAGCCCTCATGGAGGCCGAGAAGACCGTCACCGCCTGCGTCCTGATCATCGGGAACGAGATCCTGTCGGGACGCACGCAGGACGTGAACCTCAACTATCTCGCCAAGGGCCTCAACGACGCCGGCGTGCGGCTCCGCGAGGCGCGGGTCATTCCCGACGTCGCCGACACCATCATCGCGACCGTGAACGAGGTGCGCGCAAAGTACGACCATGTCTTCACCACCGGCGGCATCGGCCCGACCCACGACGACATCACCAACGAGTGCGTGGCGCGCGCCTTCGGCGTGCCGCTGATCCTGCACGAGGAGGCGAAGCGCATCCTCGAGCAGCGCTACCGCGAGCGCGGCGTCGAGCTCAACGAGGCGCGGCTCCGGATGGCGCATGTGCCGCAAGGCGCCACCCTCGTCTTGAATCCGGTCTCGGGCGCGCCGGGATTCCGCATGGGGAATGTCTTCGTACTCGCGGGCGTACCGCAGATCATGCAGGCGATGTTCGAGGGCGTGAAATCGAGCCTCGGAGGCGGCCGGCCGGTCCTCTCACGCGCGATTTCCTGCGGCCTCGCCGAGGGCCAGCTCGCAAAGGGCCTCGGCGAGATCCAAGGGCGCTACCCCGACATCGATATCGGCTCTTACCCCTGGTATCGCCGCGGCTCCTATGGGGTTAGCCTGGTGCTGCGCAGCCCCGACGAACGGCGGCTCGGGCTTGCGAGCGGGGAAG
>DATNIT010000131.1:0-2475 GCA_035604335.1 Allostellaceae bacterium
TCATCTCCGGCTCCGCCTTCTCCCAACAGGCGAGCTTGGGCGAGCCGTTGACGTTCACCGCGCAGGTGCCGCATTTCTTCGTGCCGCAGAGCCAGCGGTAGCCGAAATCCACCTCCTTGATCTCGTGAATGTAGTCGAGCACGTCCATGATGCGCATGCGCGGGGTGCGCGGCACCTCGTAGGATTCGTAGCGCGGCTCGCGATCGGTCTCGGGATCGAAGCGGTAGATGCGGACCCGGACCTTGTTCGGCTCAGTAGTCTGCTTCGAAGAAAGGCTCACGACTTTTCTCCGGCGTCAGGTAGGGCGCGGGTATCGGCTGTATTCGCGACCGCCACTCGCCATTGACGCGGCTGACGATGTTGCGGCACATCCAGTTCTCGTTGTCGACGTAAGGATAGTCCTCCCGGTAGAAGGGGCCCCGGCTCTCCTTCCGGTTCAGCGCGGAGCGGATCGTCGCCTCGCAGGCATCCAGCATCGAGCACACGTCGAGCGCATCCATCCACGCCGTATTCCAGCTCCTAGAGGTGCTCGGCAGGCTCAAGCGCGGCACCATCTCCTCGCGCGCCTGCCGCAGCGCCGCGAGGGCCGTCTGCAGCTTCTGCTCGTTCTTGATGTAGCCGAGTTGCCACATGATCTCGCGGACGCGGAGTTTCGCCTGGATCGGCCGCACGCCGTCCGCCCCCGCGCGCAGGAAGCCGAACACCCGCCCCTCCTCCGCCTCGAGGGCCTGCTCGGAAAGCGGCCGCCGAGCCCCCTCCAGCGCCGACGACGACGCGGCTTCGGCCGCCACCTTGCCGTCGTAGCTGCACGGCGCCACGCCGCCGAGATAATGACAGCCGATGCCGCCCGCGATATAGAGGCCCGGCAGGTTCGTCTCCATGCGCTCGGTGTCGACGTTGACCCCACCCTGGCGCATGTGCCAGGTGATGCCGCACTCGATGCGGTCCTTGCCGATATCCAGACCCAACTTGCTCCATACCTTGGCCTGGTGCTGATAGGCGTTCGTGATTTCTCGCGGGATGTGGTCGTAGCCCGAGTAGTAGCCGCCGTCCCAGCGCGCCTTGCCCGCCATCACCTCGCGCGCAAGTCGACGGGCCTGTTCGTAATATGGCGCCGAGGCGCCAGGGCTGTGGGTCTTCTGCTCGAAGAACATCTCGCCCGCGGAGTTGTAAAGGCGCGAGGTCTCCTCGGTTCCCATGAGCGGATTGGGATAGAGGTGGTAGCGCATCCAGGCGCGCGGCTCGAGCACGTCGCTGACGTGCCACCACTGGATCTCCAGATTGGCGAGCTCGACACCGACCCGCACCGCCATGGCGATGCCGTCGGCCGACTGCTCGCGCGTGCCCGTTGAGCGCGTCGCCAGATAGTCGGAATGGCCGGTCGCGAGGATCGTGCTCTTGGCGGCGATGGCGAAGAAGCGGCCGCGGCGATAATCGAAGACCGTGGCGCCGACCACGCGCTCGCCGTCGGTCACCAGCGAGGTGACCGCGCATTCCTCGTGGACCGGGATGCCGCGGCGGAGGATCTCGCGCCTGCGCTTGTCCATGATGATGGGGCCCGTGGCACCCTGCTTGTGAGCGACCAGCGCGGGCGTGCGGCTCTCGATCGCCTGCAGGCGCCCCTCGGCGTCGCGCCGCCAGTAGATTCCCAGCCGCTCGAGATCGGCAAAGAACTCGGCGCGCATGTAGAGTCGCAGGCGTCGGCAATACTCCTGGTCCGTCAGGTAATGGTTGTAGTAGCGCACCATGCGGACCATGAAGCGTTGGAAGTCGCGGGCTTTCTGCTCGGCGCTCGTGTCATGGTCGGTGCTGGTGTCACGATACGGTATGTGGGCGGCGAAGATGGAGCAGCCGCTCTTGCCGAGCAGGCCCTTCACGACCATGGTCACCCGAGCACCCCGATCGGCGGCCTTGAGCACGGCATTCGATCCAGCCGCACCGCCGCCGATCACCAGGACATCCGTCTCGAGCACGTCAACCATAGCAGCTCTCCGTGCGCTCTCGCCGCCACTCCTTTGGCGAGGGCCTTACGACCGTCCTCATCTGGGTTCGTTCGCTTGCGGAACCCGGCGCCGAGCCTTCCCTTCGCATCTCATTCTACTGCATCATCTCGGGCATCCGGCGGGCGAGAGCAAGCTGACCAAGCTTGTCAGATATTCCGTTTTTCGGAAATTTCTCTCAATTTTCTGAAAAATCGTGTCATAGTTGCTGGGCCACGTCAACGTCACTTTTACGCCCGCCCCTCCCCCCGGCGCCTCATCGTGGGCCCGATTGCCAGGCGATCTTCCGCTAGGCCGATCCAACGGCCTTGATCGCGCCAGAGCGGCTCCCTAGACTTGATCGAGAGCGGAAATATTTTTCGAAAGCCGGGAGAATCGGTGTCGCAAGCCAAGCCCCCAGCCAAGTCCCCAGCCAAGTCCAAAGAGCCCCGCGGCGTGGTGGCGCGCTATGCGCTGATCCTGGAGACCGTGGCGG
>DATNIT010000132.1:0-12840 GCA_035604335.1 Allostellaceae bacterium
CGCCGCGCCTGCGGCCGAGCCGGCACCGGCTTCGGCCGGTGCGGCCGCGCCGCGCGTCGCCGACCTGCTCGGGCGCGAAGGCCTGATGGAACCCGCGACGGCGCGCGAGGCCGAGGCGGTGCCGGACCTGACCCAGGAGCCGCTCGCCTTTCCCGCCGAGCGGGCGCTCAGGCTGCAAAACCTGGCGCGTGGCGACGAAGGTTTCCTGCTGGCCTTGGGATATTCGACCCAGCGCGGTTACGGGAACACGCACCCCTTCGTGGGCGAGATCCGCGCGGGCGTGGTCGCCGTCGAATACGTTCCGCCGGAGCTCGGCTTCGCCGTGGAAATCGCGGAGATCTCGGTCACCGAATGCGACATGGTGAACCAGTTCAAGGGCTCGGCGAACGCGCCGCCGCAATTCACCCGCGGGTATGGCTTGGCGTTCGGCCTCAGCGAGCGCAAGGCGATGGCGCTGGTCGACCGTGCCTTGCGCGCGCGCGAGCTCGGCGAGGATGTCGGCGCGCCCGCGCAGGACCAGGAATTCGTGCTCTCGCACAGCGACAACGTCGAGGCCTCGGGCTTCACGCAGCATTTGAAGCTGCCGCACTACGTCGATTTCCAAGCCGAGCTCCACCTGGTGCGCGAGATGCGCGCGGACTGGGAGCGGGCGAGGCATCAGACCTTGACCGAGGCCGCGGAATGAGCGGCGCGGCGCCGGCGCGGCTCCCCGCGTATTCCTTCAACTTCGCCTATCTCGATGAGCAGACGAAGAAGATGATCCGGCGCGCGATCCTCAAGGCCGTGGCGATCCCTGGTCACCAGGTCCCGTTCGCGAGCCGCGAGATGCCGCTGCCCTACGGCTGGGGCACTGGCGGAATTCAGGTGACCGCGTCGATACTCGGCGCCGACGACGTGCTCAAGGTGATCGACCAGGGCGCCGACGACACCACGAACGCCATCAACATCCGCCGGCTTTTCGAGAAGACGGCGGGCGTCCGCACCACCACCCGCACCGCCGCGGCGACGGTGATTCAGACCCGGCACCGCATTCCCGAGGTGCCGCTCAGGGACGGCCAGATCCTGGTGTTCCAGGTGCCGATCCCGGAGCCGCTGCGCTGGCTCGAGCCCAAGGAGAACGAGACCTTGAAGCTGCACGCGCTCGAGGATTACGGGCTCATGCACGTGCATCTCTACGAGGACATCGCGACGCACGGGCGCATCGCGCGCTCTTACGACTATCCCGTGCTGGTGCACGACCGCTACGTCTCCAGCCCCTCGCCGATCCCGAAATTCGACAACCCGAAGCTCGACCGCAGCCCCGCGCTGCTGCTGTTCGGCGCCGGCCGCGAGAAGCGGATCTATGCGATCCCGCCCTATACGCGGGTAAAGAGCCTCGACTTCGACGACCACCCCTTCTCCATCCAGCGTTGGGACCGCGCTTGCGCGCTCTGCGGCGCGCGCGACAGCTTCCTCGACGAGGTCGTGACGGACGATCGCGGCAACCGCATGTTCGTTTGCTCCGACAGCGACTACTGCGAAGGCCGTCGCGGCGCCGCTGCGCCGGAGGCGGCCGATGACTGAGCCGCTCCTGCGCGTCAGGGGTCTCGACAAGAGTTTCGGCCGGGTGGCCGCCTGCCGCGGCGTCTCGCTCGATCTCTGGCCGGGCGAGGTGCTGGGCATCGTCGGCGAATCCGGCTCGGGCAAGACGACGCTGCTCCGCTGTCTCGCCGGCGAGCTGGATCCGACCGAGGGCACGGTCGAGTTTCGCGCCGCGGAAGCTCCCTTCGAGGACGTCTACCGCATGGGCGAGGCCCGCCGGCGCTTCCTGATGCGGACGCAGTGGGGCATCGTGCACCAGAATCCGCGTGACGGGCTGCGCCTGCGCGTCAGCGCCGGAGGGAATGTCGGCGAGCGGCTGATGGCCGCGGGCGAGCGGCACTATGGGCGCATCCGCGCGGAGGCGGTGGCTTGGCTCGATCGGGTCGAGCTCGATCCCGCCCGCATCGACGAGCTGCCGGCGCTGTTCTCCGGCGGCATGCAGCAGCGCCTGCAGATCGCCCGCATCCTCGTGAGCCGGCCGCGGGTGGTCTACCTCGACGAGCCGACCGGTGGCCTCGATGTCTCCATCCAGGCGCGCCTGCTCGACCTGCTGCGCCGGCTGGTGCGAGACTTGGCGCTCGCCGTAGTGATCGTGACCCACGACCTCGGCGTGGCCCGGCTGCTCACGGATCGGTTGATGGTGATGCGGCGCGGCGAGGTGGTGGAGGAGGGGCTCACCGACCAGGTGCTGGACGATCCGCACCACGCCTACAGCCAGCTTCTGGTCTCGTCTGTGATCGGAGCCTGAGCCGTGCCGGCCGCAATCGAGATCGAAGGCCTCGACAAGAGCTTCACGCTGCATTTGCGCGGCGGGGCGGAGCTCAAGGTGTTGGCGGATCTGAGCCTCGCCGTCGAGCGCGGAGAGTGCCTGGCGCTGCAGGGCGCCTCGGGCACCGGAAAAAGCACGGTCCTGCGCTGCATCTATGGTAACTACCGGCCCGATCGCGGGCAGCTGCGCGTGCGCCGCGGCGACGTCACCATAGACGTTCACGCCGCCGCGCCCCGCGAGATCCTGGCCCTGCGCCGCTCGACCCTCGGTTACGTCAGTCAGTTCCTGCGCGTGGTGCCGCGGGTGCCCGCCATCGACTTGGTCATGGAGCGCGCGCTGGAAGGCGGCGCGGAGGCGGGCGTGGCGCGGGCGCGAGCGGCGGCAATCCTCGAGCGACTGCGGATCCCGAGGCAGCTCTGGAGCTTGCCGCCGGCGACCTTCTCCGGCGGCGAGCAGCAGCGCATCAACGTCGCGCGGGGCCTGGTGGCGGAGCAGCCGATCTTGTTGCTGGACGAGCCGACCGCCTCGCTCGACAGCGACAATCGAGCGGCGGTGGTGGACCTGGTTCGGGAGGCGAAGGCACGCGGCGCGACGGTGGTCGGGGTCTTTCATGACCGGGAGGTACGCGACGCCGTCGCTGACCGCGTGCTCGTCCTCGACAGAGCGGTGGCGGCGTGATGTCCGACCTCGTGCTCGACAACGCACGGCTGGTCCTGCGCGACCGGGTGGTGGCTGGACACCTGGTGTGCCGAGACGGCCAGATCGCCGAGATCGGCGAGGGCTGCGCGGGCGTCGCGAGCGCGCTCGATCTCGACGGCGATTTCTTGCTGCCGGGCTTAGTCGAGCTCCACACGGACAATCTCGAGCGCCACGTCGCGCCGCGGCCGAACGTACGCTGGCCGATGATGCCGGCGCTGCTGGCTCACGACGCCCAGCTTGCCGCCGCCGGCATAACGACGGTGCTCGACGCGCTCGCGATCGTCGATCGTGGCGAGAGCCCGGTGCGCGGCTCGATCTTGCACGAGGCCGCGCTGACCATCGCGGCGGCGCAGGAGGAGGGCTTGCTCCGCGCCGGCCACCTCCTGCATCTGCGCTGCGAGGTGAGCTATGCCGAGGTGGTCGACGCCTGCGAGCAGCTGATCGGCAACCCCCTGGTGCGGCTGGTCTCGCTGATGGACCACACGCCGGGGCAGCGGCAGTTCACCAAGGTCGAGCACTACTACGCCTACTATCAGGGCAAGTTCGGTTACAGCGCCGCCGACATGGAAGCGCTGGTGGAGCGCCGGATCGCGGATCAGCGGCTCTATGCCGACGTGAACCGGCGGCGCGTGGTGGCGCTTTGCCGAAGCCGCCACCTGGCACTGGCGAGCCACGACGACGCCACGGTCGAGCACGTGATGGAAGCGCTCGATCTCGGCATGACCGTGGCGGAGTTTCCGACCACCCTGGAAGCCGCGTGCCTGGCCCATGAGCGCGGTATGGCGGTGATCATGGGGGCTCCGAACGTCGTGCGCGGCAGCTCCCATTCCGGCAATGTATCGGCGCGCGCGCTGGCGGCGGAGCGGACGTTGGATATCCTCTCGTCGGATTACGTACCCTCGAGTTTGCTGCACGGTGCGTTCCTGCTGCACGCCGACCAGGGCATCGATCTGGCGGCGGCGGTCGCGGCGGTGTCGGCGACCCCTGCGCAAGCAATCGGGCTCGACGACCGCGGCGAGATCGCGATCGGCCAGCGAGCGGATCTCGTGCGCGCGCGGCTGGTGGGCGAGTTCCCGGTGGTGCGCGAGGTCTGGCGCGCCGGTAGCCGGATCGTGTGACGGCGTGCGCAAGGTCGGCCCATGACGGCGGTCGACGAGATCCGCGCGCTCCTCGAGGGCGGCGGCGGTCGGCAGTATGGCGGCGAGCGCGTGACCCAGCTCGCCCACGCCCTCCAGTGCGCCACGGCCGCCGAAGCCGCCGGGGCGCCGGCGCATCTCGTGGCGGCTGCGCTGCTGCACGATGTCGGTCATCTCGTCCACGACCTCGGTCCGCGGCCGGCGGCGCACGGCGTCAACGATCGCCACGAAGAGCGCGGCGCCGCCTGGCTGGAGCGCTGGCTCGGTCCGGAGGTCATCGGGCCCGTGCGGCTTCATGTCGATGCCAAGCGTTATCTTTGCGGGGTCGAGCCCGGATATTTCGGAGGCCTCTCGCCGGCCTCGGTGCGCAGCCTCGAGCTGCAAGGCGGGCCGTTCGACGCCGCCGCCGCCGCAACCTTCATCAACGCGCCCCATGCTGCTGACGCGGTGCGGCTCCGGCGGTGGGACGAAGCCGCCAAGGTCACCGGTCTCGCGACACCCGACATCGCGCATTTCGAGGGTGTGTTGAGGACGTGCCTTCGCGCCTGACCCTGATGGCGGAGACGCCCCGCTATGCACTTTATGCGGTGCCGCAGCCCGAGAGCGGGCTCGGGCGCTTCGGCGCGGCCTGGCTCGGCTGGGACATCGAGGCCGGCTCGGAGGTGAGCCCGCCGGAAACCGCGGGCCTGCCGCCGGCGCTCCATGCGGCGGTGACGGGCGAGCCGCGCCGCTACGGCTTTCACGGCACGCTCAAGGCGCCCTTTCGCTTGCTCGACGCATGGACGGAGAGCGATATCATCGCCGCCGCCGCCGCATTTGCCGAGCGCAGCGCGCCGCTCTCGATTCCGCAGCTGCGCTTGGATTCGCTGGGCGCGTTCCTGGCGCTCCGCCCGGCCCAGCGCTCGCCCGAGCTCGATAGCCTCGCCTCCGAGTGCGTGGTGTGGTTCGAGCGCTTTCGCGCTCCGCTGACCGAGGCGGAGTTGAGCAAGCGCCGCCTCGGCGGTCTGAGCCCGCCGCAGGAAGAGTTGCTGATGCGCTGGGGATATCCTTTCGTCTTCGGCGAGTATCGCTTCCACATGACGCTTACGGGCCCGCTGGACGCCGACCTCGGAGCGCGTGTGAGCGCGGCCCTCGCGCCGAAGCTTGCCGAGAGTCTCGATACACCGTTTGAGGTCCGCGATCTCGTGCTCGCCGTCGAGTTGGAGCCGCAGGCTCGCTTCCGGGTGCTACGGCGGTTTCCCCTCTCGGGATAAGCACGCGAAAAAAGGCCGCTGCGCACCGATGGGGCAGCGGCCTCAAGTCGCGGGGACTACTCAACTCGGAACCGCTGACAATGCTGAACTGAGTTGATCGAACGCTCAGACTCTAGCAGCACGATATGACGCCCCTATGACATCGGAACGGCGGTTTTGAGCGGCGTCCTCCGCATACCGTCACATCGATCTGGCGCTGAGCGCGGCTCGCCGGAACGTCGCCGCGACGATCACGGCGGCAACACACAGGATCGGCACGGTGAGAACGCTGCCTTCAGGGCCCGCAAGCCCGCCGCTCCAGAAGGGATCGCCGACCGTTTGCGATTGAAGGAGGCGCGTCTCGATCAGGTAACCGCTGGCGGGTGCGCCAAAGACGAATGACTGGGCCCAATTCCAGGCCGCATGAAATCCGATCCCCCACCAGAGCGAGCCGCTCAGTCGCAAGCATAGGCTGAGTACGATGCCAGCGACGATCGCGTTCGCGACGGCAATCGAGCTTTCGCCGGCATTGTTCAGATGAACCAGCCCGAAGGTCAGGGATAGGAGAATGGCGGAAGGCCAAAATCCGACGAGCCACGCAAGCGTGGTCTGTGCATAACCGCGATAAAGAGCTTCCTCGGCGATGGCTGCGATAACGAACGCCGCCGCATAGGCTGCTCCGTAAACCAGGGCATCGCCGCCGCGTAGGAGCAGCCCTTCGATGGTGACCTGCCGCGCCGCGATCAAGCAGCCGCCGAGTGCGGACATCAGGGCCGCACCCCAGAACCCTCCCCACGAGAATCGTCGGAGCGCACGCGGTCCGCCGAGCCCGTAGGACCAGAAATCCCTCCGTTCGATCGCCGCCATGACCGCGGTGCTGCCGAGCACGATCAGCAACAGCTTGCCTTCACCCCAGAAGAGCTGGGCGTCGCGCCAAGCGTCAAAAGGCGGAGGCGGACCGAATGGAACCGCGAAGAACGACCCATAGACGAGCAATCCCGTGGAGAGGGCAAAAACCAGCAGACCCCACAATGGATGGAGGCCGGTCGGATCCGCGAACCACAGACCTACGTTCCGGGCTGTCACCGTCGACGACTTGCCATTCTTCGAGAGGCTAGAGCCGTGCTCGCCACCAGGCTACCTGCTCGGCGACGCGCTCGGGGGCGGTGCCGCCGAAACTCACGCGCGAGCGGACGGAGTTCTCCACGCCGAGCACATCGTAGACCGCCTTGGTGATGCGCGGCTCGACCGATCGCATCGCCTCGAGCGGCAGGTCCTCGAGTCCGCATTTGCGCCGCTCCGCCTCCGCCACCAGTCGGCCGGTCAGATGGTGCGCGTCCCGGAAGGGAATGCCGAGGCTGCGCACCAGCCAATCCGCGAGATCCGTGGCGGTCGCGAAGCCGACCCCGGCCGCCGCGGCCATGCGCTCTGGTACCGCCGTCAGGTCCGTGATCATCCCGGTCATGGCGGCGAGCGAGAGCTCCATTGTGTCGGCGGCGTCGAAGATCTGCTGCTTGTCCTCTTGCATGTCCTTGGCGTAGGTGAGGGGCAGCCCCTTCATCAGCGTGAGCAGCCCCACCAGCGCTCCGATCACGCGGCCGGTCTTGCCGCGCACCAGCTCGGCCGCGTCCGGGTTCCGCTTCTGCGGCATGATGGAGGATCCGGTGGTCCAACGGTCGGAGAGCCGCACGAACCCGAACTGGGGCGTCACCCACAGCACGATCTCCTCGGCAAGCCGCGAGAGGTGCGTGGCACATATCGCGGCGATGGCCAGGAACTCGAGCGCGAAGTCGCGGTCGCTCACGGAATCGAGCGAGTTCCGCGTGGGGCCGTCGAAGCCCAGCGCCTTGGCGGTGGCATGCCGATCGATCGGGAAGGACGTGCCGGCGAGCGCGCCCGCGCCCAGCGGACACTCGTTGAGCCTGGCCAGGGAATCTCGCGCTCGGCTGCGGTCGCGGCCGAGCATCTCGACATAGGCCATGAGATGGTGCCCGAAGGTCACGGGTTGCGCGCTCTGCAGGTGCGTGAATCCGGGCATAACGGTGGCGGCGTGGCGCGCGGCCTGGTCGACGAGCGCCTTCATGAGCCCGGTGATTTGCAGCGCGAGCCGCTCGTGCGCCGCGCGCACCCAGAGCCGAACATCGAGCGCCACCTGGTCGTTGCGGCTGCGCGCGGTGTGCAGCCGGCCGGCGCGCGGGCCGATTAGCTCGGCGAGCCGCGCTTCCACGTTCATGTGAATATCCTCGAGCGCGCGCGAGAAGGCGAAGCCTCCGCTCTCGATCTCGGCGCGCACGGCCTTGAGCCCCTCGTGGATCGCGTCGCGGTCCTCGGCGTTGATGATGCCGGTCGCCGCCAGCATGTCGCTGTGCACCAGCGAGCCCCGGATGTCCTCGGCCGCCAGGCGCTGATCGACGCTGATGGACTCGTTGATCGCTTCCATCAGCGCGTCGGGGGAGGCGGAAAAGCGTCCGCCCCACATAAGATTTGCCTTTGACTTCTGCGGCTTAGATGGTTCTTTCGCCATGATGGCCTCGACCCAAATCCCTTGATCAGACAGCCCCCTCACCCTTCCCTCTTCCCTCGGGGAGAGGGTTGCGGAGGCTTAGCGACCGCCGGGCTTGTCCCGGTGGGAGCTTAGCCGAAGCTGGGTGAGGGGGCTCTTTCGATCTAGCTCACTTGAGCCGATACCGCGCCGCGATCGTGGGCGGGCCTTCGCACTCGACGCGCCCGTCGGCCACGAGCTCGATCAGATGCGCCAGCACCGAGCGGCCGGCGGCGCCGTGGAGTACCTGCGGCAGACCGACGTAGATCGAGCGCACCATGGCGGGAATGTCCGTGTCGCCCTCGGCGAGCCGATGGAGGATCGCCGCCTCGCGCTCCCGGCGGTGCTCGATGAAGGCGCGCACGAAGGGCTTCGGATCCGCGATCGCGGGACCATGGGTCGGCCAATACTTCGCGTCCTTCCGCTCGAGCAGCTTGGCGAGCGAGCGCAGGTAGTCGCGCATATTGCCGTCGGGCGGCGCGATGACGCTGGTGGACCAGCCCATGACGTGGTCCCCCGAGAACAGCACGCTCTCCTCTGCGAGCGCGAAGCAAAGGTGGTTCGAGGTATGGCCCGGCGTGTGCACGGCGGTGAGGTGCCAGCCGGGGCCGGAGACGGTATCGCCGTCGCGCAGGACGCGGTCGGGAACGAAGGCGCGGTCGCCGCCTTCCTCGACGGCCGGGCCCGCTCCGGCGGCGTGGGGACCGTAGCCATGCGTCGGCGCTGTGGTTGCCCGCTTGACGGCGGCCGACGCCGGTGAGTGATCGATATGCGTGTGCGTCACCAGGATGTGCTCGACGGTCTCGCCGCGCAGCGCGTGCAGCAGCGCATCGATGTGCTCCGGCAGGGCTGGTCCAGGATCGATCACGGCGACGCGGTCGTGCCCGACGACGTAGGTGCCCGTGCCGTGCAGGGTGAAGGGGCCTGGGTTGCGCGCGACGACGCGGCGGATCAGCGGCGAGACGGTCTGCAGCCTGCCGTATTCGAACTCGAGATCTCGGCGGAAGGGTATTTCGACCATCGCGGCTTCAGGCCCGGCTGTAGCTGCTCACGAGCACGTCCGTGACGCCGTAATCCGCGTCGGCGGGAATCCGAAAGGCGGGGCCCTCGGCGGTCTGCACCAGCTCGGGCTGTACGGTCACGATCTCGGATCGGCGGGTGGCCTCGAGCGCTTCGGCCACGGTCTTGCTCCGCCCGAGCTTGAGCAGATTGAGCCGCGTCGCCATCACGAGCTTGATCCTGCGCTCTCGGGCTGCGGCGATGGCGCCCTCGGGCGTGAGCCAATGCACCTCCACCGCCTCGTGTCCGTCATGCCGTGCCGTCTGTCCCGTGGGGGCCGGCGCCAGGAAGAAGCGGGTATCGTAGCGCTTCGGCTGGTCGACGGGCGTGATCCAGTGCGCGAAGGGTACCAACAGGTCGGTCGCGAGCCGGAGCTCCGCGTGGTCGACGAAGGCGCCGAAATCGGCGACGCTGGCTTGCCGGGCTACCAGCTCGGCGAGCTCGTCGCCGGACAGCGTCGCACCGCCCATGGCTCGCCGTGCGAGAAGAATGCCGGACTCCTCGAAGGTCTCGCGGATGCCGGCGATGCGGAAGGGGTCGGCGCCCGCGCCGTTGGCCTTTGCACGGGCATCGTCGTCCGCATCCAGCTTGCCGCCGGGGAAGACCGCCGCGCCGGCGGCGAACCCTGCGGCGTCGTGGCGCGTCGTCAAGAGGACCTCGATGCCCTGCGGACCGTCGCGCACCAGGAGCAGGGTTGCGGCGCGAACCGGCGTCACCGGGGTTTTCCGAAATGGGGCGTTGATCATAGGCTTATATAGGCCGGCGCGCCCGGCCGCGCTACAAAAGCCGGTCCGCAAGGGAGGTATTCATGACCGAGTTCTACGATCTCCACGCGATCCGCTATTGCACCAACCCGCGCCGGCGCCGGCAGGAAAATTTCATGACGCTGCCGCCCGGCGACCCCCATGACGGGCCGATGCCCATCGATTTCTTCGTCTGGGTTGCCAAGAGCGACAAGCGCACCATCCTGATCGACAGCGGCGCGGACGAGTCGATGTGCCGGACGCGCGGCCATGATTTCCTGCGCTGCCCGACCGAGGGGTTGAAGCTCCTGGGCATCGACGCGGAGGATGTCGGCGACGTCATCACCACCCACCTGCACTGGGACCATGCCGGGAACTTCGACAAGTTCCCGAACGCGCGCTTCCACGTGCAGCAGCGCGAGATCAGCCACGCCACCGGCCCCTGCATGGAAAACGCCTTCCTGCGCCGTCCCTACGATGTCGAGCACGCGATCTCGCTGATGCGCGCCCTCTATGGCGGCCGCGTCGCCATCCACGATGGCGAGGAAGAGCTTGCGCCGGGCTTCTCGATCCGCCGGGTCGGCGGCCACACGCCGGGCATGCAGGTCGCGCGGGTGATGACACGGCGGGGCTGGGTCGTGGTTGCCTCGGACGCCATGCATTTCTACGCCAATCGCGAAGCCGGCATTCCCTTCGCGATCCTGGTCGACGTCGGCGAGTACATGGCCGCCTGGCAGGTGCTGAACCGGCTCGCGGACAGCCCCGACCACATCATCCCGGGCCACGACCCCCGCGTGCTCTCGATCTACCCCGCCGCCACGCCCGGTCTCGAAGGCACCGCGGTCAAGCTCGACGTGATGCCGAAGTAGAAATCAGTGGGTCGCTAAGATCGAACCGTTCAGCGGCCGCGAGCCGCCTATAACGCGGAGGTGAGCCATGGACCAACGAGAACTTGCGCGGCTGCTCATTAAAGTCGCTGGATTGCTGATCGCTGTCTATGCGCTGATCGACCTGCCGTATCAAATTGCATCTGTTTTTGGGTTATTCCATCAGAATACCGGTCGCGACCTCTGGGAGATCATCAAGATTCCGACTTTTTGGGGCATGACCATCTCCCCAGCAGCGATATCGTTTGGATTGGGTCTTAGCCTCTTCTTTGGTGGCGGCCGGATTGTGAATCGCTATCTGGTCGCCGGTTCTTCAGACGTGGACGCGAGAGCTGGCCAATTGCAGGGACTCGAAGAGGTCGCCGTGGCGGTTCTTGGCATTTACCTCCTCACTGGCGGTTTAATCGATGCCGCGCGTCTGATCGCGCAGCTCTTGTATAACGCAGCGACCCTCAAGAATTCGTTCAGCGAGATTCTCGCCATGAGCCGAAGTCTGGATTGGATGATTAGCACCGCCGTTCGGGTGGCGATTGGTGTCGCGTTGATGCTCCGAGGCCACGCTCTGGTGGCCCTCAGAAGGGGCCTCGTCGGACTGCGCCCCATGGCGGACAGACAATAGACCCTCATTACGGGGTGCCGTTCGCTCACACTTCCAGCGCCATCCCATCCCGCTGGGGATCGGCGCCGCCGGACCAGCGGCCGTTCTCGATCTTGAGGCCGTGCACGCCCGCGAAGGCGTAGCTCTGGTAGGAGCGGGCGATCCGGTAGCCCATCGCCTCGACCTCGCTTGTGACGAAGCGGGGGATCCGGTTGGAGACGTCGATGATGTCCGACGTGGCGGAGATGCGCGGCGCCGATACGGCCTCGAACATCGACATCTCGAAATCGACCACGTTGACGATGCCCTGTGCCACCGAGCCGCTGATATAGGTGCCGCCGGGCGCGCCGATCGCGATGAAGGGCTTGTCGTCCTTGAACACGATCGTGGGCGACATCGAGGTGAAGCGCGCCTTGCCCGGCGCCAGCGATCCCGTGCGTCCGGGGCGCGGGTCGTAGACGGACATGCAGCCGTTATACATGAAGCCGAGGCCGTCGGTGATCACGCCCGAGGGCGTACCCAGCGAATGGGTCATGGAGACGACATTTCCGTCCGCGTCGGCCACGGAGATGTGGGTGGTGCCATGTGCTTCCTGGCCGAGTCGCTCCACATGCGCCTTCGTGCCGCTCTCGATCTTGGCCGCGAGCTCGCGCGCGTAGCTCTTGGAGAGCAGGCGATCGAGCGGCACGGAGACGAAGGCGGGATCGCCGACGTATTGGTCCTTGTCGGAGGTCGCGTATTTCATCGCCTCGGCGAGCGCCCGGATAAACGCGGCGCTGTTGTGGCCGAGGCGCCGTAGGTCGAAATTCTCGAGGATGTGCAGGATCTCGATCACCAGCGTGCCGCCCGCCGGCGGCGGGGCGCCGGCGATGCGGCAGCCGCGATAGCTGCCCAAGATCGGCGCGCCGCGCGTGGTCTTGTAGCCCTTGAGGTCGTCGAGCGAGACGCGGCCGCCGTGCTTCGCCATATCGGTGGCGATCTCCTCGGCCATCTCGCCGCGGTAGAAGAGATCGGCGCCGTGGCGCGCGATGCGTTCGAGGCTCTGCGCCATGTCCGGGTTGACGATGCGGTCGCCGAGCGATTTCAGCGTGCCGTCCGGATGGAAATAGATTTTCTGGCCGGCGGCCGTCGATCTGAGCTTGTCGACGAGGTCGACGCGGCCGAACTTGCTCTCCTTCTGGGTCCACATGGTGTAGACGTGCGGCCGGATCACGAAACCCTCGCGCGCGGTCTCGATGGCGGGCTGGATCACGTCGGCCCACGCCATGGTGCCGAACTCTCTCAGCGCCTCCTCGTAGGCGCGCAGGCTGCCGGGCACGGCGATCGATTGGTAGCCGACGTCGTTCACCTTGCCCTTGAGCAGGAAGCCGAAACCGTCGCGCGCCTCGCCCTCGATCAAGTCCGCCCACATGTCCGGCGTCACCGAGGCGGGACATCGCGTGTGGAAATCGAGATGCAGATGGACATTGCGCCTGGGCATGTAGATCTGCATGACGCCGAAGCCCGCGATCCCCGCCATCTGCGGGTCCACCACGCCCTGCATGAAAGCGCAGGCGATGGAGGCATCGATCGCGTTGCCGCCCCGCCTGAGCGC
>DATNIT010000133.1:0-75107 GCA_035604335.1 Allostellaceae bacterium
GCTCGCGACCGCTAGTCACGGGGTGCGAGGTAAGCCGGTGCAATTCGATGACCCCTTGGTCTTGGCTGGCGTTTTGGGTGTTATCGACGAAGGTGCAGTCGCCTTCGTAGTGAGCCAGATGCAGAGCTGCGGACTCGTGGCGGTGATGAGTACGGATACGGAGTTGCCAAAACTGGCGCTTACTGCGAAAGGATGGGAGCTCTTGGCGGAGGTCGAGCCCGCAGCTATCACTGGCATCGACTCCGCTGAGCGGGTCGCACGTTGGGCTGTCATCCTGACTGCCCTTGAGGTAGAGACGCGCGCCGTTCTCCGCCATATTCCCAGCTGGGAAGAGAAGGTTGTACGTGACACCGTATTTTACCGTGGTCGGTTCAAGGATTGGGATATCGCCGTTGCGGAAGTAGGCGCTGGAAACCCTCGCGCCGCAGCCATCGCAGAGCGGGCCATCCAACATTTCAAGCCAGATGTGGCTCTATTCATTGGAATAGCGGGCGGCATTAAGGACGTGACCATCGGTGATGTTGTCGTCGCGACTAAGGTCTACGGAGATGAATCGGGAAAAGAAGACGACTGCGGGTTCAGATTTAGGCCTGAAGTGCAGAATACCGCGCATGCACTGGAACAGCGAGGCCGAGCTATCCGCCTGAGACCGCACTGGCAGGAACGACTAAGCTCCAGTGACGGGAATAGGAAGCCACGCATCTATGTTGGACCCATCGCGGCGGGTGAAAAGGTGATCGCGTCGTCGCAGGCACGAATCGCGCAACTCCTGCGGAAGCACTATAGCGATGCGCTGGCCGTCGAGATGGAAGGACGTGGCTTCCTCGAAGGAGTGCACATCAACGTCCCGGTGCAGGGCTGCGTGATCCGTGGGATTTCCGATTTGCTCGAAGGCAAGGCTGACGCAGATGCCGCCGGAACGCAGGAAGTTGCGGCCGATGCCGCCAGCGCCGTCGCTTTCGAGATGCTTGCGACCTTGCCCAAGGAAAATGCCGAGCAATGACCCGGTCAGACCCCGGTGCCTACCCTCCGGCGTCCGCCGCCCGAGCGTGTACGCCTCAGCGGCGGTCGCGGGGTGCGGTCGTCTGCGCTGGTCGATTTCGGATCGACTGTGGCGGTGAGGGAACCAATCCGTCTCCGCTCTTGTTCACTCTGAGCCGTCCGTTCTTCCGGACCTCGGCGATCGGGACGTGCAGGGCTTTCAGGCCGGCGACCGATTTGCCGAAATGCTCGGCATGCTTGCGCGCGCGCGTCTCCAGCTCCGATTTCGCAAGGCCGCTTTTCAGATGGAGCATCGTCGAGCCGTGGACGTGCACGACGCGGCCGTCTTTCGGGTCGAACAGGATGCACACCTGGCTCAGATCGTCGCTGATCGGCTTCCCTTGCAGATGTTGAGTCTTCATTGGCGCCTCCTCTCTCAGATCCAGATCTCCATGAGGATCCGGCCGTAACAGAAGTTGTCTCCCTCGATAAGCCAGCCGAACGTCACCGAATCCACGTTGTTGTCCCAAATGAGATCGACGATGCCGTCGACACCGGATTGGCCGACCGGGTGGTTGGTATCGCTGCCATCCGGGTTCCTGGTGCGGTAGGCCACGATGCCGCCGCCGACCCAGCCGGTGCCGCCGCCGATATTCGACAAGAAAGCCAGCGACGCTCTCGCGTAGAGAGATTGGCTGACCGGGCCGAATTCTACGTCCCACGTCCAGCTCGTATCGCCGGGGGTCACGGGGTCGGGACTCTGACCGCCGCCCCATGCTTGCGGATCCGCACTTCCTGCATACCAAGGAGTCGACATGGCGATGGTTCCTCCGCGGGCTTTTCGCGGCCCCGCTTCCGCGGACCTCGCTCCAGAGAAAGCGTGCCGTCGTGCGAAAGCATCCGTCCCGGTCACGGAGGCCGCAAGAAACATTACGGAAAATGCGAGAGAAAACGGCAGTAGGCGCCGCGAGCATCTTGCTTCGGCCCGAGGGGCAGAGTACGCACGCCGTCGCTTTCTAGTGTGGGCTATCGGCGATCCTGGATCTTGCTCTAGGCTTACGGACCGACACAGCGAGAGTTGGCGATGGTTCATGCAACGACGCTCGTTGGGCTAACGGCGGCGCTCCTCTGCGCCGCTCCCGCGCCCATCGCCGCCGCGGCCGATGCCGCTCGTTTCGACGGCACCTGGGACGTCAGCCTGGCCTGCGAGCCGCACACGGTCGGGGTCAAGCCCTACACCTATGAGTTCTCCGCGCGGGTGACGGGCGGCGTTCTGCACGGGGAGCACGGCGCCAAGGGCGCACCGTCCTGGCTGGCGATCGACGGGAAGATCCAGCCCGACGGCACCGCGCTGCTCTCGGCCAACGGTCTCACCAACAATCCCCAGTATTCTCTCCAGCACGTCCCGCCGAGCACGCCCTATGCCTATCGCATCGCCGCCCGCTTCGGAGGCACGCACGGCGCCGGCAGCCGGATCGAGAATCGCGACTGTCGGTACACCTTCGTCAAGCGCTGAGGCCGGGTCCGCCGCGGCGAGACGCCGTCAGAAAATCCGCCAGCCTTTTGATTTGTAACCCGCGGCGCAGTCCGTCGCGGGATGCCATTCGACCAGGTAGGAAACTTCGGCGGTCTTGCAGTCGTGGAACTCGCCGGTCGCGGGGTTCCACATCGCGATGACCGGAGGCGTGGCGCACGCCGCCAGCAGCGACGTCGCGAGGGCGAGGAGCATCAAGCGCAGGGGCATGGCGGATCGTCCTTCCGGGATGCGGCGGCGGAGTCTGGCGCGCGCATGAGAATTATCTACGCACGATATAGGCACGGCCTTTCCCGGGCAAATCGGGCTCGCGCCGCCGGGATCCCCGGTATTGAAAGCCTCGGACGTTTCGGGCAAGGCTGTCGTCATGCCCGCCACCCTCGACGACCTCCGGCGCTTTGCCGTCGCGCGCAGCCTCGGGGCGCCCACCAGCCTGAAGCGCGCTCTCACCGCGCTCGGCTTCGTGCAAGCCGACCCGATCCGCGCGCCCGCGCGCGCCCAGGACCTGACGCTGCGCCACCGCGTCAAGGGTTACCGCGCGGGCGACCTCGAGCGCCGCTACGCGGGGCTCGGCGTCGAGGAGGATTTCTTCGTGAACTACGGGTTCGTGACCTCGGCGCTGCAGGCGCTGATGCACCCGCGGCCCGCCACCACCGGCCGCAGGCCCTGGTCCGCCGCGCGCCGCCGCAAGGCCGAGGTCCTGCTGGCGTTCGTGCGGGAGCGCGGCGCCGTGCACCCGCGCGAGGTCGACGCGCAGTTCGACCACGGCCGGGTCACCAACTACTGGGGCGGCTCGTCGAGCGCCACCACGCACCTGCTCGACGCCATGCACTACCGTGGCCTGCTGCGCGTGGCGCGGCGCGAGGGCGGCATCCGCCTCTACGCGGCGCACCAGCATGGCGCGGCGCCCGCCGATCCCGCCGAGCGCCGCGCGCGCCTCGACCAACTGATCGACGTGGCCGTGCGTCTCTATGCGCCGCTCCCCGCCCGCAGCCTCTCGATCCTCGTGCGCGGGCTGCGCTCCGCGGTGCCGCAGTGGCGGCGTGAGCTCGGGGCCGCCCTGGCGCGCGCGAAGGAACGGCTCGCGCGGGCGCGGGTCGACGGCGTCGACTGGTATTGGCCCGCCGAGGAGGACGCGGCGCGTCCGGCGCTCGACGACGCCGTGCGGCTGCTCGCGCCCTTCGATCCCATCGTGCGCGACCGCGACCGCTTCGAGCGGCTCTGGGGCTGGGTCTACCGCTTCGAGGCCTATACGCCCGCGCCCAAGCGCAAGCTCGGCTACTACGCGCTGCCCCTGCTCTGGCGCGGCCGCGTGATCGGCTGGGGCAATCTCGCCGTGAAAAGCGGCGCGCTCGTGCCCGAGCTCGGCTACGTCGAGGGGGCGCCGCCCGGCGACGCCGCTTTCAAGCGCGAGCTCGAGGCGGAGCTCGCCCGCATGACGGAATTTCTGCGCCTCGGAGCCAGCGGGAGTGCCCTTTGCCGCGCGAGCCGCGTCGTCCGAATACGGCCCGGGCCGCTCCAATAGCCTGTCTGCGCGGCAAAGGGTCTCCCACCCTGGGGCGGCGTGTCTTAAGAAACGAGAAAGCCCCGCCAACCCGGCAGGGCCTCCCCGTCATCCGCTCCGCCCAACGTCCCTTGCTCGTGCATCGACGCTATTCGGTGGCAGAGCGTGGACCGACCGTGGTTAAGAAATGATGAAGCGCGGGGAAATGCCCCCGCTGTAACCCACGTCACAGCCGCCGCCCGAGCGCCGGCCTATTCTGCCAGCGTCGCTCGAATTCCCTGGTACATTCTGGCTGACAGACTGAGCGACGAGGCCCTTCGGGGCCTCTTTTTTTGCGGCATTTCGTCCGTTCCATGGCTCGTCGGTTCGCGTTTCGATACAGCGCAAGAGAGTCTCCGCGTGCGCTCTCTGCCCCCATCGTCGTCATGACCGGGCTTGTCCCGGTCATCCACGTGTTTCTTGTCCGCGGAAGAACACGTGGATGCGCGGAACAAGTCCGCGCATGACGACTTTATGGGGCGCTGAGGCTGAGATCGTACAACCTGATTCGCTCAACTGGACGGCCGCGGGACAAGCGCGGCTCTAAACGATCTGCTCGTAGAGATCGTCCCAGTGGGGATTGTGCGCGACGATGAGACGAATTTTCCAGGCACGCGGCCAGTGCTTCATGGTCTTCTCGCGCTGAATTGCCGTACTGATTTCCTCATGCCGTTCCACGAAGACCAAGCGCTTCAAGCCGTATCGTTTGGTGAAGCCCTCGACCAGTCCCTCGCGGTGCTCGAAGGCGCGTCGCGGAAGGTTGCTCGTCACGCCGAGATACAACGTGCCGTTCGGCCGGTTCGTCATGATGTAAACCCATCCGCCCATGTCCGGCGTCGTGGCACGGACCTGCGTCGGTGGCAAGTACCCGAATGCCGGAAATGCCGCTGCCATTGCCGTCATGGCCAGACTTATCCGACGGCTGCCCCCATTGTCGTCATGGCCGTGCCTGTCACGGCCATCCACGTGTTTCTTTTGGCGCGGAAGAACACGTGGATGCGCGGGACAAGCCCGCGCATGACGACTTTAGAGGGTGCCGTGGCTGAGATCGTAACCTGATTCGCCGAACCGGACAGCCGCTCGGCGCGCCGGCGATCTCACTTCAGCGCGACGAAGGCCGCGAAGTTGTGGTTGCGCCAGAAGCACTGCACGTTGTCGGGCGCGAATCCGACGCTGGCGAGAGAGCCGATGACCTGCGGCTCGGTCCAGAGCTTCATCTTCGAGCGCAGCGAGCGCTCCTTGGCGAGGATCTCGGCCTCGGTGAAGCTCCGGCGCTTGAAGTCGTAGTGGATGAAGGTGAGCATGTCGTTCAGCTTCGGCACTTTGCAGAAGACCTTCTCGGCGATGATCAAGGCGCCGCCGGGCAGCAGCGCCTGATAGATCTTGTCGAGGACCTTCTGGCGCTCGCCTTCCGGAATAAACTGCAGCGAGAAGATGCTGGTCACGAAGGAGCAGTTTCCGGGGATCGGATACGAGCGCACGTCGGCGAGCTGCAGCTCCATGTTGTCGGCCTGCGCGCCTTGCCAGAAGGAGCGGAAACTCGGCTCGACGTCGACCCCGATGTAGCGGGCCTCGGGGCAGCGTTCGTGGGTCTTGCTCCAGACCTCGCGAAGGAAGGAGCCCGTGGAGCAGCCGATGTCGAAGACGACCGTCCCGTTCTCGACGAAGTACTCGGAGAGCGCCGCGCAATCCGACAACAGGTCGGCATAGCCCCGGATGCTTTGCCGGATGTGCCGGTCGAACCCGTCGGCGAAGCGCGCGAACGAGAAACCCAGCTCCTCGCCAGACCGGTCCATGTCCCCCTCTCGCACGGGTCCGATATCCGGCCCCCCCCGCTCGCCATCAATCCTCGGGGCAGGCGGCGCGGTCAAGCGCGGTATAGGATTGCATGTCGAGTAACGGCTGGATCCGGCCGAGCTCGGCGCGCGCCTTGCCGACTGGTTAGATCCACCGGCGGATACGGGACTTGTAGTCGAGATAGTCCTTGCCGAACTTGCGCTCGAGATAGGCTTCCTCGCGGGCGACCACGCCGTGGCGGAGCACGAAATAGAGCGGCACCAGCATGACCAGGATCCAGAGGCTGTCGAAGCCGATGGCGAGACCGACCTGGCCCAGCATCATGCCGAGGTAGATCGGGTTGCGCGTGAAGCCGAAGGGCCCGTGCGCCACGATTGCCGTCGTGGGCTTGTAGGGCTCGACCCGCGTTCCCGCCTTGCGGAACGTGACCACCGCCCAGACCGCGAGGGCCACGCCGAGCATGACCACGCCGCCGCCGATCCACGCGTGCGGCAGCGCCGCCGGCACGAAGGCCAGGTGATAAATCCGATCGATGCCGAGCCCCGCCAGGAACGCCAGCGCCCACGCGATCGGCGGCGGTATCACCACATGGGCGTTGTCGGGTGCGTCGGTCATGGCTGTGGTCCTCCGCCTGTGCCGCTCGGCCATGACCATAGCGCAAAATCCCTCTGCGCCCGCTTGCGGGGGAGAGGTAGGTGAGGTGGGTGTCGATGACGGGCGTAGAGCCGCTCCGCCGAGCTTGAAAAAAATCACCTGACGGCACGGCAGCGGATCGAAACCACAGAGAGGAGGCGTCGCCAAAAACTAAATTTTGCGAAACGAACCCAATAGTGTGAGCAAAATCAATAGTGAGACCTTTGGCGAAGCCAATTTAGAGCCACCGAAAGCCAATTCTCGTCGCCCCGCCGGGTGGGCCTTCGTCCGCGCGTCTAGGCCTTGCCCGCACGCACCCGCTCGCCGATTGCGGTCACCGCGGCTTGGGCGGAGAGCACTGCGCCTTCCTGCCAGGCGGTGACGTGGCTCAGGTGCTCGCCCGCGAGGTGGATCGGGCCGTCCGGGCGGCACAGGATCTCGTAGGCGGATTTCCGGGTCTCGGCGGTCCAATCGACCCAGGCGCCGAGGTTCTCGGGCACCTTGTGCCAGGCGACGGAGATGCCGCGGGCCAGGTGCTCGGCGTAGCGGTCGTGGAGCCGCTCGCCGTTCCGCACGGCGAGCGCGAGGCGGTCCGCCGGCGGCAAGGCGCCCACGCGCTCGGCGATGTCGTCGCTCCAGATGTAAGCGCCGAGCAGCACGCCCTTCGCCCCCTGAAACCCGGTCGAGGGGTACCAGACCTGCGTGATGTCCTGCTCGGTCCAGGAGATGCCGCCGTAGATCTGGTCGTCCTCCTCCCAGAAGCGGCGATTGGCCTGGAAGGCGATCTTGACCACCTTGGCGTAGGCGGGTGCCGCGATGGCGGCACGGACCTCCGGCGAAAAATCCGCCGGAATGCCCGCGAGCACCGGGAGCGGGATGGTGCAGACGCAATAGTCGGCGGCGAGTGCGCGCGCTGCGCCGCTGCGCCGGTCGCGATAGACGACGCGCACGCCGTCGCGCTCCCGGCGGATCTCGCGCACCTCCGCGCCAAACCGGATCATCTCGTGGAGGCGCGTCTCGAAGGCGGCGGCGATGCGGTCCATGCCGCCCACGGGTTGCAGCATGGTCGGCGCGAAGTCGATGAATTCCGCCCAGTTGAGCTGGAAATAGGCGAAGACCGGCTTCAGCAGCTCCGCGCGCTCGAGCGGCGGCATCGGCGTGCCCGTGCGCGCGCCGGCGCCCGGCCATTCGCTGTAGCCGAGCCGGCTCGAGCCCGCGAAACGGTAGTCGCGGTCGAGCGCGCCGAAACCGCGGAGCATCCGGAGGAAGCGCTCCTGGTCCTCCGTGGAGAGCGCCGCGTCGAGCGCGTGGCCGCTGACCGCCTTGGCGAGCAGCTCCGCGATATAGCCGCGCGACGCGCCGATGAACTCGCGCGCCCGCACGCGCCGGCCGCCGAACGCCTTGTCGCTCTGGAGGTAAGCGTTGCGGTTGTCGTTCACCATCGGCTGCAGCGCGACGCCGAGCTCCCGGCAATATCCCAGCAGCGCCCGGTGCTGCTGCGGGATGCGCGCGGGGCCCATGTTCGCGTACATCTCGGCGCCCGCCTCGAAGCCGCAGCGCTGCCGGCTGTCGATCTCCCGCACGAGATCGCCGTGCCGCAGCGTCCAACTGCGCCCGCCCGCCCGGTCTCGCGTCTCGAGGATGGTGCAACTGAAACCCGCGCGCGTGAGCTCGAGGGCCGCGGTCAGGCCCGCGATCCCCGCGCCGAGAATGACCACGCGACGGCCCGCGCCGAGGCCGCGCGGCAGGCTCGGCGGTCCCGCATAGGCCTCGGGCACGCGCAGCAAGCCCATCGCCGCCATGGTCTGGTAGAGCGCCGCCGAGCCGCCGGCGCGTCCCACCAGGTTCAGAAAACTCCGCCGCGAGAGCCGCCCTCCAGTCATCCCCGTCTCCCTACTGCGACCCTCACATTAATCGCAATTGACAGGCGCTGTCGGTGCCTGACTAAGCTCGAGCGCCATTGCGGACGGGAGAGGCATCGTGAAGATTGCGAGCGCGCTGGTTCTGGGAGGCCTCTTGATGGCGGTCGCCGCGGCGAGGGCCGAGGGTCCGCAATGGACGCTGCCGCAAACCGTATCGGTCTCGGTCGGCCAGTCCGCGCCGATCTACGCCAAGCGCGCGAACGACTGCGGCGCCCCCGCGCCGAGCTTCGCCGAGATCCAGGCCCGCCTGCCGAAGACCGCCCTCGGCACCTTCTCCGATGCCGGCATCGTGCAGCGCATGAGCGGCAGTTGCACGCCCGACAAGCGCGCCGTCTGGGTCGAGGCGCGCGGTATCGCCTTCACGGCCACTAAACCGGGCTCCGAGATCCTGCGCTTCTTCGGCGACTCCGTCAGCCTCATCGTGAGGTGAGGCTGCGGCCCGGCGGCTCAGCCGGTCTTGTCCAAGTTGATCGGCCGATCGCCTTTACACTCCTTCGAATTGTAGGAGCCGGCGAAGTGCCCGCCGGCGATCTTGCCGGTGAGCGGGTAGACGGACCACTTGCCCGTCACGGTGCCATCGGGAGCAACGGTTCCGCTGATCGGGAATGTGTAAGACGAGATCTTGTATTTGCCGGTGATCTTGCCGTCCGTGATGGTGACGGTTGCATCCGAGGCGGGACAGCCTTGCCTGCCCATCGGTGGCGAGCCGCCTGTGTATGTCCCGTCGAACGGGCCCGCAGCGTTGGCGAGCCCAAGCGGTACGGCGACCGCAAGGGCTGCGGCGATGACGATGCGTTTCATGATGCTCCCCCCGAGTGGATGCGCTGGAGGGAGGTTAACCCGGGCGGGTTCCGGCGGCAATTTGCTTCGGGATCACGATGGCTTGACGGCCCACCGGTGCTTGGCTTAGAAAGCGGCCTCCGCCCGGGCCGCCCGGGCGTTTCTTTCGTTCTATCAAGGTGCTGCCATGGCAAGACGGTGCGCGATCACGGGCCGGGGCGTTCAGGTCGGCCACAATGTGAGCCACGCCAACAACAAGACCAAGCGCCGGTTCTTGCCGAACCTGCAGACCATCTCGCTGCTCTCCGACGCGCTCGGCGGCTCGGTGCGCCTGCGGCTGACCGTACACGGGATCCGCACCGTCGAGGCCAACGGCGGCATCGACGCGTACCTCTTGGGCGTGCCGGACCGGAAGCTCCCCGCCGAGGCTCGCCGCCTCAAGCGCCGCATCGAGCGCGCCGCGGAGAAAAAGAAGGCCGCGGCTTAAGTCTCCAGCGCCACCGCGCGCAGGATTTCCAGGAACCGCTCCAGGCTCTCGGCCGCGCTGCCGGTCGTCGCGATGCGCGTGACGTCCGGTCCTTCGACCGCGATCGGGCTCGCGCGCGCGAGCCGGCCGGCGATCTCGGGGCCGCTCTCGCGGCCGCGCGCGGCGAGACGCTGGGCCAGCACCTCCGCGGGCGCCCAGGCCTCGACGATATGGAGCGGCTGGTAGCGCTGGCGCGCCTCCAGAATCACCGAACGCGAGACGTTGACGATGACGTGGCGTCCGAGGCCGAGCGCCCCCTCGATCGTGATGGGAATGCCGTAGCTGAGGCCGTGCGCGCGCCAGGCAAGGGCGAAAGCGCCCGCCGCCATCGCCGCCGCGAAGGCGCCGGGTGCCATGGTCTCGCTGTCCTCGGCGCCCACCACTTGGGGTCGCGTGATGGCGCGGCGCGGAAACACGAAGCGGGCATCGCCTTTAAGCGCGGCTCGCGCGCCTGAGATCAGCGTGTCCTTGCCGGCGCCGCTCGGGCCGACCACCAGAATGAGTGTGCCGCTGGCCGCCATGTCGCACGCTCAGAGGGCAAGTCCGATGCGCGCGCCGGCGTAGACCACAACGCCGGTCGCGAGATCGACGCTCATGAGATCCTCGCCAATCAGTACCGGTCCACGGTAGTCGCGGCGCACCTCCGCGAGCACCGAGTCCTTGTCGAAACGCGTGGGCACGAAGTGATTGAGCAGCAGGCAGCGAATCTGCGCCCCGGCCGCGATCTTGCCGATCTCGCCGGAGGCGGTGTGGTAGCGCGCGACGTTCTCCAGGCCTGCCTGCGTCCGCAGGCCCGGCTCCGGCCGCATGATCCCGTGGATGAAGCACTCGTGCACCAGAAGATCCGCTCCGTGCGCGGCGGCGGCGAGCGCCGGGCAAGGCGCCGTGTCGCCGCTGAAGACCGCGCGCCGGCCGCCCGCCTCGATCGCGAAACCGAAGGCGTGCTTGACCGGCAAGTGGTTCACCGCGACCGCGCGCACCGCGACGTCGTCGATCCGCAGGACCTCGCCCTCGTCGATCTCGGTCACCTCGACCTCGAGCGCCGCCGCCGAGGGCCGGAGCTCGTGGGCTATGCGCTGCTCGAGCTCGGGGCGCCAGAGCGCCATCAACCCGTCGACGAAGCGCCGCGTGCCCGCGGGGCCGTAAATACGCTGCGGCCGGTCGCGGCCCTGGTGCCAGCTCGAGATCACCAGCTGAAACAGATCGACGATGTGATCGGAATGCAGATGGGTGAGGAAGACGGCGTCGAGGGCACGCCCGCTGCTGCCGGCGGAGACCAGCCGCTGGGTGGCGCCGGAGCCCGCGTCGATGAGGAGCTGCCGGCTCCCGTGCTGCACCAGGCTCGCGGGTCCGAGGCGATCGGGATCGCATTGCGGGCAGCCGGTGCCGAGCAGGGTGACCTTCATGGCGCCCCACCCAAATCCGCAAGCCCGCTCAGTCGAGCGCGGGTCGCGGCGCGGGATTGGTGCGCTCGAAGGCGCGTGCCGCCCGCAGCACCGTCGCGTCCTCGTAGAGCCGGCCCACGATCTGCAGGCCGATCGGCAGTCCCGCGGATGTCAGGCCGCACGGCACGCTCGCCGCCGGCTGGCGCGTCAGGTTGAAGGGATAGCTGAACGGCGTCCAGTCGATCCATTCCTTCTCGCGGAGCGGATCGCTGAGATCGCTGCCGACCCGGAGCGCGGGCACCGCGACGCTGGGCGTGATCAGGAGATCGTAGCGCCGATGGAAGAGCTTCATGTGCCGGCCCAAATCCGTGCGCGCGACGTCGGCGGTGAGGAAATCCACCGCGGAGAGTTTCTCGCCGCGCTCGACATGGACCAGGAGTCCGGGATCGAGGCGCTTGCGCTGCTCGACACTGAGATGGCCGAGCGCCTTCGCGGCACCCGAGTACCAGAGCGTGAGCCAGGCGCCTCGAGGGTCGGCAAAGCCGGGATCGACCGTCTCGACCTCGGCGCCGAGCTCCGAGAAGGCCTTCACCGCGCGCTCCACGGCAGCCGCCACCTCCGTGTGCACGTTGGCGGCATAGCCGAGCCTCGGGCTGTAGGCGATGCGCAATCCCTTGATGCCGGTCTCGAGGCCCACGCGATAGTCGACGCCGTCCCGCGGCAGCGCATAGGGATCGCGCTCGTCCGCGCCGGCGAGAACGGTCAGCAGCAACGCGCAATCCTGAACCGTGCGCGCCATCGGCCCGGTATGCGCGAGCATGCCGAAGGGGCTCGCGGGATAGGCAGGGACGCGGCCGAAGGTCGGCTTGAGGCCGGGAATGCCCGTGAAGCCGCAGGGGATTCGGATCGAGCCGCCGCCGTCGGTGCCGAGTCCGATCGGACCCAGGCCTGCCGCGATCGCCGCCGCGGCGCCGGAGCTGCTGCCGCCCGGCGTGTGCTCGAGGTTCCAGGGGTTGCGCGTGATGCCGCTTTGCGGACTATCGCCCAGCGCCTTCCAACCGTATTCCGGCATGGTGGTCTTGCCGAGGATGACGGCGCCCGTCTCCTTGAGCCGCGCCACCGGCGGCGCGTCCTCTTCCCACGGCTGGTCGGGGTCGGTGAGCGTGGAGCCCCGGAGCGTCGGCCACCCGCGGGTCAGGAACAAGTCCTTGATGGTGACGGGCACGCCGTCGAGCAGGCCCATCGGCTCGCTCTTCTGCCAGCGCGCCTCCGACGCCCGCGCGGCCTTGAGCGCGCCCTCGGGATCGCGCAGGACGAAGGCGTTGAGCTTCGGCTCAAGCCGCTCGATCCGGCGCAGGATCGCCTGGGTCACGTCGACGGGCGACAGGGTCTTCTTGGCGAAGCCGTTGATCAGATGGGTGGCGGAGAAAAAAGCGAGCTCGCGATCGGCGGACGGACTCGTCAAGGCACTCTCCTCTGCGGCGCGCGCGGTTCAAGGAACAGCGTCACTATCCGGCAAAATCCAGGACGGAGCAATCGCGCGCGACACCGAGCGGACGCGCGCCCAGCCGCGGGGACGGCTTTGGCAGAGCGGGTTCACGGGCCATCGCGGCGGGGGTGTTGCGAGGGATGGCGAATGGCGTAAGGTGCTGACGAGGGTCGTAAGATCCCCGAAATCGGAGGCTTTTTGATGGGACGCATTCGCAGGCTTGCTTGGCGCGGCATCGTGGCGGCGGCGCTGGCGGCGACACTGCCGCCGGCCGGGGCGCATGCCCAATCTTCCGGCAAGACGCTCAGTTTCATTCCCGAGGCCGACCTCAAGAGCCTCGATCCCATCTGGACCACCGCTTACATCACGCGCAACTACGGCTACATGGTCTACGACACTTTGTTTGCGCTCGACGAGCATTTCAAAGTGCAGCCGCAAATGGCCGAGAAGTGGACGGTGAGCGAGGACAATCTCGTCTACACCATCACGCTCCGCGACGGACTCAAATGGCACGACGGCGCGCCGGTGCGGCCCGAGGACTGCATCGCCTCGCTCGAGCGCTGGATGAAGCGCGACGTGCTCGGCCAGACGCTCCCGGGCGTGATCGGCGAGATGAAGGCGGTCGATGATCGTACCTTCTCGATCACGCTCAAGAAGCCGTTCCCGCTGCTGCTGGATGCGGTCGGCAAGCTCTCGAGCAACGTCCCCTTCATGATGCCCGAGCGCGTCGCCAAGACCGACGCCAACACGCAGATCAAGGAGTCGATCGGCTCGGGTCCGTTCAAGTTCGCGGCCTCGGAGTGGGTGCCGGGCGCCAAGGCGGTCTTCGTCAAGAACGCCGATTACGTGCCGCGCAAGGAGCCGCCGAGCTGGGCCGCCGGCGGCAAGGTCGTGAAGGTCGACCGCGTGGAGTGGCTCTACATCCCCGATCCGCAGACCGCCGCCAACGCGCTCAATGCCGGCGAGGTCGATTGGTGGCAGCAACTGCCGCAGGACCTGGTGGCGATGCTCGCCAAGAACAAGGACGTCACGGTCGCCAACGTCGATCCGCTCGGCAGCGTGGGCGTGCTGCGCTTCAACCACGAGCAGCCGCCGTTCGACAATCCCAAGATGCGCCAGGCGGTGGAGTGGGTGATCGATCAGAAGGAGATGATGACCGCGCTGGCCGGCGATCAGAAGTACTGGAAGACCTGCTACTCCTATTTCTCCTGCGGCACGCCGCTCGCCAACGACGCCGCGAACGCACCGCTCGCGGGCAAGCGCGACGTCGAGAAGGCGAGGGCGCTGGTCAAGGAAGCCGGCTACGCCGGCCAGAAGGTCGTGGTGATGACCGCGACCGACCAGCCGATCGTCAACGCCCAGGCGCTGGTAGCCATGGAAGCGCTCAAGAAGATCGGCGTCGACGCCGAGCTCGCCGCGATGGATTGGGGCACGCTGATCACGCGCCGCGCCTCCCACGATCCCGTCGACAAGGGCGGCTGGAACATCTTCTTCACCTGGTTCGTGGCGCCGGACATGGCAAATCCCGCGCTCAACGCCGCGCTCCGCGGGAACGGAGCGAGCGCGTGGTTCGGCTGGCCAAAGGACGCCAAGATCGAGGAGCTGCGCGACCAATGGTTCGCGGCGCCCGATCTCGCCGCGCAGAAGAAAGTCGCGGAGGCGATCCAGACCGAGGCCTTCGAGAGCGTGCCCTACGTGCCGACCGGCATGTTCCAGATCCCCACGGCCTATCGCAGCAACCTCAAGGGCGTGATCGTCGCGCCCGTGGTCTTCCTCTGGAACGTGGAGAAGTCGTGAGCTCCTCGGAGGCCCGATAGCGCGTGTTCTCCTACGTCGTCCGGCGCCTGATCGCGACCATTCCGGTGATGGCCATCGTGGCCGGGTTCGTGTTCTCGCTGCTCTATTTCGCGCCCGGCGATCCCGCGGCCATCATCGCCGGCGACCTCGCGACCGCGCAGGACATCGCGCGCATCCACCATCAGCTCGGCCTCGACGAGCCGTTCCTGGTGCGATTCTGGCAATGGGCCTGGGGCGTGCTGCGCGGCGATCTCGGTATCTCCATCTTCACGAACCTGCCGGTCTGGCAGCTGATCCAGCAGCGTCTCGAGCCCACCGCGGCGCTCACCGTGACGACGCTCATCGTGTCGATCGTCGTCGCGATACCGATCGGCGTGCTGGCCGCTTGGCGCGCGGGCACCTGGATCGACCGCGCGGCGATGGCGTTTGCCGTGCTGGGCTTCTCGGTGCCGTCCTTCGTGCTCGCCTATATTCTGATCCTGGTCTTCTCGGTCGAGCTGGATTGGCTGCCGGTCCAGGGCTACGTCAGCATCCGCGAGGGGTTCTGGCCGTTCCTGCAGCACCTGATCCTGCCGTCCACGGCGCTCGGCTTGATCTACGCCGCGCTCATCGCGCGCATCACCCGCACCAGCATGCTGGAAGTGCTGAGCCAGGACTACATCCGCACCGCGCACGCGAAGGGCCTCTCCAGCCGGAATGTGCTGGTCGGGCACGCGCTCAAGAATGCCGCGGTGCCGATCGCCACCATCATCGGGATCGGCGTCGCGCTGCTGATCGGCGGGGTGATCGCGACCGAGACCGTGTTCGCGATTCCCGGCATCGGCCGCCTGACGGTCGACGCCATCCTGCGCCGCGACTATCCGATCATCCAGGGCGTGATCCTGCTGTTCTCCGCGGCTTACGTGATCCTCAATCTGCTGATCGATCTGAGCTACACCGTGCTCGATCCCCGCGTGAGATACTGACGCCATGACCACGGCGCCGATCGACTTCGAGGCGGTCTCCGCGGCGCGGCGGGAGCGCGCGGCCATCCTCGAGTTGGCGCGGCGCCACCCGACGGTCGCGATCGGATTGGCGATCCTGGCGCTCATGGTCCTGATGGCCGTGCTGGCGCCCTACCTCGGCACCGTAGACCCGCAGGCCCTGTCGCCGATCCGCCGGCTGCGGTTTCCCTCAGGGGCCAACTGGTTCGGTACCGACATGCTCGGCCGCGACGTCTACAGCCGCGTGATTTACGGCGCGCGCATCTCGCTCTGGGTCGGGTTCTGGGTCGCGCTCTTCAGCACGGGCGTCGGGCTCGCGATCGGCCTCGTCACCGGCTTCAGCCGCCCGGTGGACGCCGTGGTGATGCGCATCATGGACAGCCTGATGTCGATCCCGCCGGTACTGCTGGCGATCGCGCTGATGGCATTGACCCGCGCCAGCACCAGCAACGTGATCCTGGCGATCACGGTCTCGGAGATCCCGCGCGTCACCCGTCTGGTGCGCGGCGTCGTGCTGAGCCTGCGCGAGCAGCCTTTCGTCGAGGCGGCCGTAGCGGTCGGCACCGGATTCTTCAAGACGCTTCGGCGGCACATCCTGCCCAACACCATCGCGCCGCTGCTCGTTCAAGGCACCTATATCTGTGCCTCCGCGATGATCACCGAGGCGATCCTGAGCTTCATCGGCGCGGGCACGCCGCCGAACATACCGAGCTGGGGCAACATGATGGCCGAGGGCCGGAGCCTCTTCCAGATCGCCTACTACATCCTGCTGTTTCCTGCGGTGTTCCTGTCGGTGGCCGTGCTGGCGATCAATCTCGTCGGCGACGGCATGCGCGACGCGCTCGATCCGCGCCTCGCGCGGCGCATGTGAGGGGGGCCGGCTTTGAGCGGCGTCGCGGTCGAAGCGGATGCGCCGGGCTCGTTGCCCGTCGCCGCGAAGCCGCTCCTGGAGATCGAGGATCTCCGGACATATTTTTTCACGCGCGACGGCCTCGTGCGCGCGGTCGACGGCGTCTCGCTCGCCGTGAGACCGGGCGAGACCTTGGGCGTGGTGGGCGAATCCGGCTGCGGCAAGAGCGTCACCTCGCTCTCGATCCTGCGGCTCATCCCCGAGCCGCCCGGCCGCATCGTCTCCGGCGCCATCCGCTTCGAGGGCAGGAATCTGCTGAAGCTCCCCGAGAGGGAGATGCGGGACATCCGCGGCAACGAGATCTCCATGATCTTCCAGGAGCCGATGACATCGCTCAATCCGGTGCTGACGGTATCGCGCCAGATCAGCGAGACGCTGATGCTGCATCAAGGTCTCGACGCCAAGGCCGCTGCCGGGAAGGCGGTGGCGATGCTGCGCCTGGTCAAGATCTCCGAGCCAGAGCGCCGCGCCCGGCAATATCCGCACGAGATGTCCGGCGGCATGCGCCAGCGCGTGATGATCGCCATGGCGCTCGCCTGCAATCCGAAGCTGCTGATCGCCGACGAGCCGACGACGGCGCTCGACGTCACGATCCAGGCGCAGATCCTCGATCTCATGCGCGAGCTCAAGCAGAAGATCGACGCCGCCATCATCCTGATCACCCACGACCTCGGCGTGGTCGCGGAGATGGCGCAGCGCGTCGTGGTCATGTATGCGGGGCGCAAGGTGGAGGAGGCGCCGGTCAAAGAGCTGTTCCGCCGTCCCCGGCATCCCTATACCGTCGGATTGCTCAATTCCATCCCGCATTTGGGCGCGAGCCGCGGCCGCGCCATGGCGCCGCGGCTCGCCGAGATTCCCGGCATGGTGCCGTCGCTCCGCGAGGAGATCGTCGGCTGCGCCTTCGCGCCGCGCTGCCCCTTCGTCACCGAGCGCTGCCGCCGCGAGGCGCCGGTTCTCGAGACGAAGGCGGCGGGGCACGTCGTCGCCTGCTTCGAGTCCGACCGGTTGGTGCCGGCATGACCGACGCGAGCGCCGCGCCGCTCCTCGAGGTCGAGGACCTGAAGAAGCACTTCCCCGTGCACAAGGGCCTGTTCTCGCGCACGGTCGGCCAGGTCTACGCCGTCGACGGAATCACCTTCAGCATCGCGGAGGGCGAGACCCTGGGTCTCGTCGGCGAGTCCGGCTGCGGCAAGTCGACCGCGGGCAAGGCGATCTTGAAGCTGGTCGAGCCCACGGCCGGCACGATCAGGCTCCGCGGGAAGCGGATCGACAACCTGAGCCGCGTGGAGATGCGGCCCTTCCGCCGCGAGCTGCAGGTCGTGTTCCAGGATCCCTATTCGTCTCTGAACCCGCGGCTTTCGGTCGGCGGGATCGTGGCGGAGCCGCTGATCAACTATGGCGTCAGCAGCGGCGCCGAGCTCAAGGACAGGGTCGTCGCGCTTTTCGCCAAGGTGGGACTGCGCGAGGACGTGCTGCAGCGCTTCCCGCACGAGTTCTCCGGCGGTCAGCGCCAGCGGATCGGTATCGCCCGCGCGCTCGCCCTCAACCCGAGCCTCATCGTCTGCGACGAGCCGGTCTCCGCGCTCGACGTCTCGGTCCAGGCGCAGGTGATCAACCTGCTCCGCGACCTCCAGCAGGAGTTCAAGCTTTCGTACCTGTTCGTGGCTCACGACCTCGCGGTGGTCGAGCATATCAGCCACCGCATCGCCGTCATGTATCTCGGCAAGCTCGTCGAGCTCACCGACCGCGAGTCGCTGTTCGCGGAGCCGCTGCACCCCTACACCGAGGCGCTCCTCTCGGCGGTGCCGATGCCGGATCCCGAAGCGAAGCGTCAGCGCATCATCCTGCCCGGCGACGTGCCGAGTCCGATCAACCCGCCCCCGGGTTGCCGTTTCCACACGCGCTGCCCCTATGCGGAGCCGCGCTGCAAGGTCGAGGAGCCCATGATGCGCGAGGTGAGACCGGGCCACCATGTCGCTTGCCACCTGCGCGATGTCGACGCGGGGGCGCTCGCGGCCGCGCGGGCGAACAATGGCGCGGCGGCGGAGTCGCGGGCATGACCGACCTCGGACCCAACGCGCCGCTGATCGGAGTTCCGGGGTCCCGCGCGCGGCTCGACACGCCCGCCCTGGTGCTCGACCTCGACCTGATGGAGCGCAACATAGCGACCATGGCGGCGCACGCGCGCGCAGTGGGCGCGGCTCTGCGGCCCCATGCCAAGACGCACAAATCGATCCGTATCGCCGAGCTGCAAGTGGCGGCGGGCGCGCTCGGCGTCTGCTGCGCCACCATGGGCGAGGCGGAGATCATGGTGCGCGCTCGCGTGCCCGGCGTGCACATCACCTCGCCGCAGGTGACGCCCTCCAAACTCGCGCGGCTCATCGCGCTCAACGCCGACAACCACCGTGGCTTCTCGGTCGTGGTGGACAATCCCCGGAATCTCGCCGAGATCGAGTCCGCGGCGCGCGCCGTGGGCAAGCCGCTCGACGTGCTGGTCGATTTCTACGCCAATCACGGCCGCACCGGCGCCGCGACCGAGGCGGACGCGGTGGCGCTCGCTCAAGCGGTGGCGCAGTCGGGCATCCTCCGGTTCCGCGGCATCCAGGCCTATGCCGGCAATCTCCAGCACGTGGCCGTGCGCGCCGAGCGTCGCGCTCGCACGCTCGAGATGCTGACGCGCGTCGCCGGCATCGTAGAGCGGCTCGAATCCACGGGCATCAAGGTTCCCGTGGTGACCGGCGCCGGTACCGGAACCTTCGATCTCGATCCCGAGGCCCACGTATTCACGGAGCTGCAGGTCGGCTCCTACGTCTTCATGGACGTCGACTACAACCGCGCGCTCAAAGAAGGCCGCAACGAGCTCCCGTTCGAGACCTCGCTTTTCGTGCAGACCGCGGTGGTCAGCACCAATGCGCCCGGCTGGGTCACCTGCGATGCCGGCCTCAAATCCTTCGCGACGGAGGGACCCAAACCCGAGATCGCCCTCGGCGCGCCCGCGGGCTCGACCTACACTTGGTTCGGCGACGAGCACGGCAAGCTCATCCTGCCGGAGGGCGCGCCGCGACCGGAGATCGGCCACAAGATCGAGTGCGTGACGCCGCACGACGATCCCACCGTCAACCTGCATGATTTCTATCACGTCGTGCGCGGCGACACGCTGGTCGACATCTGGCCGGTGGACGCCCGCGGCAAGCGCTGACCGGTGAGATCGGCCGACATGGATGCGCTCTGGCCCCTCAAAGCCCCTCCCCCCTTGAGGGGGAGGTCAGGGTGGGGGGTGCGGCCGCAGCGTTGTTTCCGACGCCACGGCAACTCCCCGACCCCCCTCCCTACCCTCCCCCTCAAGGGGGGAGGGGCGGTTGTGTCGTTGCCTGCACCCCAAGAGACCAGGCTCTAAGCGGTGCCCGAGTTCGACGACGCTTTCCGCGCGCGCCTCGTCGAGCTCCTGACGTGGCGGCGCGACGTGCGGCGGTTCCGCGGCGACGCGCTGCCGGAGGGCTTGCTTGAGCGTCTCCTGGAGATTGCCGCGCTGGCACCGTCCGTCGGCCTGAGCCAGCCCTGGCGTTTCGTGCTGGTGGAGGATGCGAGCCGGTGCGCCGAAATTCGTGCGAATTTCGAGCGTGCCAACGCGGCGGCGCTCGCGGCCTATGACGGAGCGGAGGCGCAGACTTACGCGCGTCTCAAGCTCGCCGGGCTCGACGAGGCGCCGGTGCACCTTGCGGTATTTGCCGATCCCGGCACCGTGCAGGGCCACGGGCTCGGCCGGCGTACCATGCCGGAGATGATCGAGTACTCGGCGGTGACCGCCATCCACACGCTCTGGCTCGCCGCCCGCGCGCACGGCGTGGGCCTCGGCTGGGTCTCGATTCTCGATCCCGCGGCGGTGGCCCGCAGCCTCGACGTGCCGCCGGAGTGGGCGCTGGTGGGATATCTCTGCCTCGGATATCCGCGAGAAGCCGACGACACGCCGGCCCTGGAGCGCGCCGGCTGGGAGCGCCGGCGCGCGGCCGCGAGTTTCCTGCTGCGGCGATAATTCTCTTCAACCGCGTCCGACCAAGAACGCGGCGATGACGGTGAACAGGGCCAGCGTCGCGAGCGAGGCAACCGCCGGGAAACTGATCCGCCAGCCCGCAAAGCCGGCGGCATAGGACGCCTTCAGCAGGTTGTTGGACGCGGTCGAGACCAGGATCGCCGCGGCCGCCACGCTCGGCGAGAGACCGGCGACGCCGCCTTGCGCGAGGTTCAGCACGAAGGGGTCGATGTCGGCGATCCCGACCAAGGCCGCCAGAACGAAGATGCCGGATCGGCCGAATTCCGACCCGACCCAGGTGGATACCAGCGTGATGATGAGGAACAGCACCGCGAAGAGAGCGGCGGTGCCGAGCTCGAGCGGGTTGCGCTGCGCCGTCGGCGCGCGATCTTCGGGCGTTTTACGCAGCGACGGCGCATAGCGGTATTGCACGGCACCGGCGATCAGGCCCGCGACCCCGAGGATCGCCAGGGCCGGCGCCAGCTCCTTCGCAAGCGGAAGATTGAATACCGACACGATCACGAGCACGCGCAGATACATGACGGCGGTCGCGAGCGTGATGCCGGCTCGGGCCTGGGGAACCAGTCCGGGATCGGCTTTGGCGCGGCGGGCCAGTACCACCGTGGTCGCGGTCGAGGAATAGAGCCCGCCGAGCAGCGCCATCCAGAGATCGCCCGCGGCCGGCGCCAGAATTCGCTGTACGAGGTAGCTCGCATAAGAGACCGAGCAGACCGCGAGGAGCGCGAGCCAGGCTTGGCGGGGCGTAATGTGCGTGAGCTCGGTCACCGGCTGATCCGGCAGCAGCGGCAGCACGAGCCCGGTCAGGATCAGGAACTGGCCGGCGGTGACGATCTCCGACATCTCGACTTTGCGCGCGAGATCGTGGAGCCGCTCGCGCCCCGTGAAGAACAGGACCGAGGCGACCGTCACGCCGACCGCCATCCACGCGGGAAACGCCAATGCGACCGCGCCGAGCAAGTAGGCCTGCACGTTGCAGAGCGGCACCATCAGCCCGGCGTTCGGCTCATCTTTTTCGCCGCGGGCGGCGACCTTTTCGCGATAGAACGCGAACAGCCAGGCGCCCAGCACCACGAGCCCCGCCGTGAACGGCAGCAGGCGCGTCGTGTCGAGCAGGTAGAGCACGCCGCCGCCGATGGAGAGCAGCGGAAAGGTCCGGATGCCGCCCGGCCGCTCCTCGCCGCTCTTCCGGTAGAACTCCTCGAAGGCGAGCCCGAAAAAGAAGCTCAGGCCCAGCAGGAGGGCCAGGCTCGTCCAAGAGGGGACGGTCGGCATCGCGGCGCCCGGCGCGCGCGCCTCGTCAGGCCTTGGCCGCGATCGCCTCGATCTCGACCAGCCAGCCGGGCTGGGCGAGGCGGCGGGCGATTACCAACGTCGCGGCTGGGCGATGGTCGCCCATCTGGACGGTGCGCGCCTTGCGAAACCCATCGATGAGGTCTTCGTGGATGAGGTAGGAGGTCACCTTGACCACGTCCGTGAAGCTCATCCCCGCGGACGCCAATATGGCTTTCAGGTTCTCGAACGCCTGGTTCGTCTGCGCCTCGATGCCCTCTCGCGGCGTGCCGTCGCGGCCGGCGCCCACCTGGCCCGAGATATAGAGCCAACGGGCGCTGGGCGGCACCTCGATGCCGTGGCTATAGGTGGGGGCGGCGTGGACGGCGGTGGGATTGTGGATCTTCATCGGGTGGCCTCCGGCTGGGAATTCGGACCTTGCGAGGATACCGCAATGTCAGCGCCGAGGAACGCTCGTTCCAAGACCGGGCTGCGGCGCAGCTCCGAAGCGGGGCCTTGGGCGACGACGCGCCCCTGCGCCAGCGCATAGACGCGGCTGGCGACACCGAGCGCGCGCGCCACGCTCTGCTCCGCCAGCAGGACGCCCACGCCCTCCGCGGCCAGCGCGCGCATCCGCCCCAGGAGCTCGTCCACCAGCATCGGCGCCAGGCCCAGCGACGGCTCGTCCAGCAAGAGGAGCTTGGGCGCACCCATCAGCGCGCGGCCGATCGCCAGCATCTGCTGCTGCCCGCCGGAGAGCTGCCAGGCCGGCGTCGCGAGCCGCGGCCGCAGATCCGGAAACATCTCCAACACCCCCGCCAGCCGCTCCGCCGCGGTTCGTCCGCCGGCCTGGCAACCCACCAGGAGGGTGTCTCGCACGGACATGCCCGGAAACAAGCGGCGGCCCTCCGGCACATAGCCGAGGCCGCGGCGGGCGCGCCGCGCCGGTGAGAGTCGACTGATCTCGGTACCCTCGAGCCGAACCTCGCCGGTGCTCGGAATCAAGCCCATGATTGCCTTGAGCACCGTCGACTTGCCGGCGCCGTTGGCGCCCAGCAGCGCCACCACCTCGCCTGCGCCGACCGTGAGCGTGATGCGGTCGAGCGCTGCGGCACCGCGTGCCGCGACGTTGAGTCCCTCCAGGGCGAGGAGAGTGTCGGTCATGCCGGAAGACTCTCGCGGCCGAGATAGGCGGCGATCACCGAGGGATCGCGAACGACCTCGGCGGGCCTGCCCTTGGCGATGACGCGGCCTTGATCAAGGACGACGATCCGATGCGCGGTGGGCAGCAGGAACGGCATGTTGTGCTCGATGACCAGGAGAGCGATGCCGTGGCCCGCGATCTCCCGGAGCGCCGCACCAAGCTCCGCCTGCTCGCGCTCGCCCAGCCCGGCCGCGGGCTCGTCGAGAATGATGATGCCGGGGTCGAGCGCGAGCGCTCGCGCGAGCTCGACGCGCCAGGCGAGCGCGGCCGGCAGCGTTCCGCAGGGCCGGTCGGCCTCGCTGGATATGCCGACGCGGCCGAGCAGGTCGAGCGCTTCCGCCTCGAATCGCCGCCGCCCCTTGCCGGCATCGCGCCCGAGGAGGCTCGAGAGAAATCCGATCTTCCCGGCAGCGCTCGCACGCGCGAGCGCCACCAGCTCCAGCACGCTGAGGCTCGGCGGCAGCGCCGGCGTTTGAAAGCCGCGCGCGATACCCGCCAGCGCGATTTTTTCCGCGCTCAAGCCCCGCAGACCCGTCGACCCCAGCCGCATGACGCCGTCGTCGGCCGGAACGAGCCCGCTGATCACGTTGGCGAGCGTGGTCTTGCCGGAGCCGTTGGGTCCGATCAGGCCGAGGATCTCGCCGGGCTCGATGACGAGATCGACGCGGTCGAGAGCCAGCACGCCGCCGAAGCGCTTGCTGAGACTGCGCGCTTCGAGAGTGGCCGACCGCGATTCCTGCGGCGGCGCGGGCACCGGCTCCGGCAGATCCGGCGCTCGCCGCCGGCCGGCGAACGCTCGCCCGAGGACGCCCGCGATCCCCTCGGGCGCGAGGATGATCATCGCCAGCAGCGCCGCGCCATAGGCCAGGAGCGCGTGGCCCTCGAGAAAGCGCAGCCATTCCGGCAGATAGGTCAGCAGCAGAGCGCCCAGGAGGGCGCCCGCTATCCGCGTGCTGCCGCCGATCACGGTCATCGCGAGACAGGTGACCATGACCGAGAACTCCAGCGTCTCCGAGGACACCACGCCGACCGTGTGCGCTTGCAGCGCGCCGGCCGCACCGGCATAGGCGGCGCTCAGCAGGAATGCGGAGAAGCGCAGCCGGGTTTGCGCAAGGCCGGTCGCCGCTGCCGCGAGCGGATCGGTGCGCAGCACCGCGTAGGCCGTGCCCGTGATGCCGTGAGTGACCCGCCAGGAAAGCCAGGCGCCGAGCGCGACAATGCCCCACACAGCCGCCGCGAGCGGCAGGCCGCGCGGCACCGCCTCGCCCAGGATGACGATGCCCGGCACGCCCGTGAGGCCGAGCGCGCCGCCGGTCCAGTCGCCGGCGTTCACGACCAACAACAGCGCGACCTGCGCCAATCCCAAGGTCGCGAGCGCGAAATAATGCGAGGCGAGGCGCAGCAAGGGCACCGCCACCACTGCGGCGAGCGCGAGCGGCGCCAGGATCGACAGCGGAAACGTCGCCGCGAAACCCCAGTGATAGCGGGCGCCGAGGATCGCCGTTACATAGGCGCCGAGCCCGAAGAATGCGCCCTGCGCCAAAGACAGGGCGCCGGCATGGCCGAAGATGAACTGGTAGCCCAGCACGAGGAGCGCTTGGCAGCCCGCCAGCGCGAGGACGCGCAGGTCGTAGGGCGAGGCGCGGGTGCCGGCGTAGGCGGCGAGCGCCGCGAGGAGCAGCACGGTCCAGAGCGCGTCGTCGCCGAGACCGTGTCTCGCGCTTGCGCGTGTGTCGGCGACGGTCATGCCCGCCGGCCCGCCGCCTCACCGAACAGGCCCTGCGGCCGCAGAAGCAATATCAGGAGCAGTGCCGCGTAGAGGAGAGCACTCGCCGCGGTATAGGAAACCGCCGCCGCCACCACCGTCTCGAAAAGACCCACCAGCAGCGCGCCGACGGCCGCGCCCGCGAGCGAGCCCCAGCCGCCGATCACCACGGCGATATAGGCCTTGAGGATGAGCGCGCCGCCGGCGGTTGGCGTGACGAAGAACTGGTTGGCGAGCAGCGCGCCCGCGGCGCCCGCCAGCGCCGCCGCCAGCGCGAAGCTGAGCGCGATCATCGCGTTGACGGGAATGCCCAGTGCCGCCGCCATCTCGCGGTCCTGCGCCGTCGCCCGGAGGTTGCGGCCGAGGCGCGTGCGCGCGAGGAGCCAGGCTTGGCCCAGCACGAGGACTGTCGCGATCGCGATCACCGCCAGCGCCTGGGGCGAAAGCGCGAGCGCACCCCAGCGGAGCGGCTCGCTGTCCCAGACGGGCGGCGCCGTCCGTGGCTCGGGGCCGAACAGGCCGAGCGCCGCGTTTTGCAGCACGAGCCCGATCGCGATCGTGCTGACGAACACCGCCGTGGCCGGCCGCCGCATCAGCGGGAAATAGGCAAGCGCCGAGACCGCGAGGCCGAGCAGCGCCATCGTGCCGATCACGATCGGCAGCAAGGCGAGGCCCGGCAGCGGCAGCGCGGCTGCCAACGCCGCCGCCGCATAACCTCCAGCCATGACGAGGTCGCCCTGCGCGAAATTGACCGCGCCGGTGGCGTTCAGTACCAGCACGAAGCCCAGCGCGACCAGCGCATAGGCCGCGCCCAGCGCGAGCCCGTTGAGAGCGAGCTGAAGGATCGTGACCATTCGCCCAACCCTCGCGCGAAAACCCGCGAGGAGCAACCTGCGCCGACCCGCGAGCGCTACATCGACGGGTCGATGTTGTCGTAGGTCTGGATGACCTTGGGCACGCGGCTTGCGCCGTCGTAGCAGAGGATCACGGCGGAATGCGCCATGTTGCCGTGGCCGTCCGACTTGTAGGTCATGGCGAGGCCGTCGTAGCTCATGGTGGAGAGCGCCTGGCGCACGGCTTCGGGCGTCGCGGCGCCCGACTTGACGGCGGCGAGCATCATCTCGGTGCCGTCATATTGCGCGAGCGCATAAGCGTCGGGCTCGCTGTTGAAGGTCTGCCGGTACTCCGCCACGAACTTCTGCAGCGCGGCCGAGCCGCCGGAGATCGGCGAGGAGGCGCTCTCCGCGCACACGTCCGCGAGCTCCTTGGGCTCGAGCAGCGCCGCGGTCGCGGGCTGGCCGATGGCGGAGCCCGAGACGACCGGCAAGCCCAGCCCCATGGCCGCCGCCTGCTTGATGATGAGCGCGGTCGCGGGCGCGTGCAGCTGCAGCACCAGCACGTCCGGCTCGGCACCGCGGGCGCGCGTCAGCACCGGCAGCAGGTCCTTCACGGAGATGTCGACGCCCTCGGAGAACACCGGCTTGACGCCGAGCTTGCCGAAGGTCTCCTCCAGAACCTTCTTGCCGCCCTGCCCGTAGGCGGTGGTCTGGTAGACGATGGCGGGACGCGTCTTCTTCAAGATGTCCACGACGTAGCGGGCCTGGGCGATCTTGACCACGGCGTCGCTCGGGAAGAACCGGAAGACGTAGGGGTTGTTTTGCTCGGTCACCGCGACCGAGCCCGAGATGGTAAGCAGCGGCACCTTGCGCTCCGCGCCGATCGGCAGCATCGCCAGGATCTGCGGACCGAACATCGAGGCCACCACGGCGAGGGGCGTGCCGGGATCGAGCGCCTTCTCGAGCGCGGTTACCGCGAGCTCCGGCGCGGCGCCGGTGTCGGCCACCTCGGCTCGAGGCGTCACGCCCTCGGGCGGATGAGAGATCGCGAGCAAGGCGCCGTTGCGCTGGCTCGTGCCCTCGAGAGCCAGAATCCCCGTGAGCGGCACCAGCACGGGTATCCGGATCTCCTGCGCGTGCGCGGGAGCGGCAAGGGCGATGGCAAGGAGAAGGCTGGCGATGCGCGGGATCACGGAACGGTCTCCTCTCAGGCGCGCGTGGGCCGAGCGCGCAGAAAATCGAAATCGCAGCCCTGGTCGGCTTGCAGGACTTGCTCGCGGTAAAGCCGGCGATAGCCGCGCGCCGGCGCGGAGGGCGGCGCGAACGGCCGCCGGGCGAGCTCCGCGGGATCGACCATGAGGTCAATACGCCGCTCGGTGACCGAGATCTTGATGCGGTCGCCGCTGCGGACCTTGGCGAGCGGCCCGCCGCTGGCGGTGTCCGGCGCTACGTGCAGCACGACCGTGCCGTAGGCCGTGCCACTCATGCGCGCGTCGGAGATCCGCACCATGTCCTTGACGCCCTTGCGCGCGAGCTTGCCGGGGATCGGCAGATAGCCTGCTTCCGGCATGCCGGACTCGCTGGTGGGGCCGGCGTTCTGCAGCACGAGGAAATCCTCGGGCATCACGTCGAGATCGGGGCTGTCGATGCGCGCCGCGAGATCGTCCAGCGAGCTGAACACCACCGCGCGGCCGGTGCTCTCGAAGAGCTTCGGATCGGCGGCGGCGCGCTTGAGGATCGCACCCTTGGGTGCGAGCGAGCCGAAGAGCGCCACCAGCCCGCCGGTCGCCTGCAACGGCTCCTTGAGGGAGCGGACCACGCCGCGGTCGACATAAGGGTCGCTCTCGGCGAGGCGCTCGCCCAGGGTCTCGCCGGTCACGGTCAGGGCGTCGAGGTGCAGCAGGGGCTTCAGCTCCCGCAGCACCGCGCCGATGCCGCCGGCGGCGAACAGGTCCTCCATATAGTGCGGACCGGTGGGCTTGAGGTCGACGATCACCGGCGTGGAGTCGCTGAGCGCGTTGAGGCGGTCGAGCGACACCTCGACGCCCGCGCGCCCGGCGATCGCGGTCAGGTGCAGCACCGCGTTGGTCGACCCCCCGATCGCCAGCAAGACCCGGAGCGCATTCTCGACGGATTTCTCGGTCACGATCTGGCTCGGCCGGATGGGGCTCTGCACCAGCCGCACGGCCGCGGTTCCCGTCGCCTCGGCGGCGCGCAGCCGATCGGCGTGCACCGAGGGAATGGCGGCGGTGCCCGGCAGCATCATGCCGAGCGCCTCGGCGATCGAGGCCATGGTGCTGGCGGTACCCATCACCGCGCAGGTGCCGGCGGTGGTGGCGAGGCCACCCTCGATTTCATCGATCTGGGCGCGGCTCACCTCGCCCGCGCGGTAGCGCGCCCAGTATCGCCGGCAATCCGTGCAGGCGCCGAGCCGCTCGCCCTTGAGCCGGCCGGTCATCATGGGCCCGGTCACCAGCTGGATCGCGGGCACATCGGCGGAAATCGCGCCCATGAGCTGCGCCGGCACGGTTTTGTCACAGCCGCCCACCAGCACGACCGCGTCCATGGGCTGGGCCCGGATCATCTCCTCGGTGTCCATCGCCATGAGGTTCCGGAACATCAGGCTCGTGGGATTGAGGAAGGGCTCGCCCAGGGACGTCGTCGGAAACTCCAATGGCAAGGCGCCCGCGGCCAGCACGCCGCGCTTCACGGCCTCTACCAGGTCCGGCACCAGGCGGTGGCAGTTGTTGAACCCGCTCGCCGTGTTGGCGATGCCGATCACCGGCCGTTCCAAGAGCTCCGTCGAGTACCCCATGGAGCGCGTGAAGGAGCGCCGGAGGTAGAGCGCGAAGTCGGGGTCGCCATAATGGGTGAGGCCGCGCCTCAGCCCGACGGGGTCCGTCATCTCGTTTCCTCCCGGTGCCGCTGGCCCGATGCTCGCAAGAGCCGGCCAGAGCTAACAAGGCGCTCCCGCGCCCTGTCAACCGCGGCCGGAGCCGTGCCAATTCCGTGGGCGGCCTGGGCGTGCGATCGGCTTTGCGTACCGCTTGGGGCTTGGCCCGGCGCGCACTATACTTTTCCGGTCAGGGACTTCACGAGAGACACGACAACAAACAATCTCACCGAGGAGCGAGGCCATGAAATCGATCCTGGCGGTGGTAGGAGACGGAACGGCGCGGGCTCTGTTGGAGACCGCGCTCTTGGTGGCAAGACGCTTCAGCGGCCGCATCGTCGGCCTCAACACGCTGACCACGGAATATGCCGTGGTGTTCGGCGGCGAGATGGGCTTCTCGATCTCGTCCGAGGTCGACCGCACGCTCGAGCGCGAGGGTCAGGAGCGGCGCGAGGCGGCGCGCGCGCTGTTCTCTGCCTTCATGCGCGAGCACGGCGTGCCGCTGGGTCCGGCGGCGCCCGGCGAGCTCAGCGCCGAGTGGCGCGAGGAGAGCGGGCGGCAGAATGCGGTCGCCGGCAGCTTCGGCCGCATCTTCGACCTGATCGTGGTCGAGCGGCCGGCGAAGCTCGCCTCGCTCGCCGAAGCGACGCTGGAGGACGTACTGTTCGAAAGCGGCCGGGCCGTCCTGATGGCGCCTCCGGCAGCGGGCACCACCATCGGCGAGCGCGTCTCGGTCGCCTGGAACGGCAGCACGGAGACCGCCCGCACGGTGGCGCTCGCCATGCCGTTCCTCACGAGCGCGCAAGAGATCGAGGTGGTGAGCGTCGAGGAAGGCATGACGCCGGGTCCGACCGGCGAGGAGCTCGCGCGCTCCCTCTCGCTCCACGGGCTCTCCGTCACCGCCCGCCACGTGCAGGGCCGCGGCCGAACCCCAGGCCAGGTCTTCCTCGAGGAGGCGAAGGCGTTCAACGCCGACCTGCTCATCAAGGGCGCCTATACCCAGAGCCGGCTGCGTCAGCTGATCTTCGGCGGCGCCACGCGCCACATCATCATGGAGGCGACGATCCCGGTGATCCTGGCGCACTGACGGGGCGACCTTGGGACAGGATCCCATTGCCACTGCCCGGCGGCGCCGAGTACATTGTTTTCAAACGAAGGGGCGACGGCGCGCGCCATGCGGGAGGCGCGCCGTGCAAGGCGATCGCGAACCGCGCGTCTCTCTGGGGGGAGTGAGCATGACTCGTTTGTCCGGCGTAGTCGCGATTCTGGGCGCGGCTCTCGTTTGCGTGCTCGGTGGGCGCGAGGCTGCGGCTTCCGGCTTCGCCATCCGAGAGAACAGCGCCGAGGCGCTCGGCACGGCCTTCGCCGGCAACGCCTCGTCGGCGACCTTCCTCTCGACGATCTTCAACAATCCCGCGGGCATGACGCACTTCACCGGCGACCGCGCGCAGGTGGATGCGAGCCTGATCCTGCCGTCGTCGCGCTTCGAGGGCGGCGCCGCCGAGACCTGCTTCATCTGCAACGCGTCGACCGGCTTCACCACGCCCGGCACTTTTCCGATCTCCGGCGGCGGCAGCGGCAACGGGGGGCAGGCGGCGTTCGTGCCGGCCGCTTATGTCATGCACAGCTTCAGCCCCGACCTGAAGGCGGGCGTGGCGATGACGGTGCCGTTTGGTCTGTCGACCATCTATCCCGACGGCTGGGTGGGCCGGTATTTCGGCGTCAAGTCCGCGCTCCAGACGCTCGACTTCAATCCGAACGTCGCCTATCGCGTGAATCAGTGGCTTTCCGTGGGCGGCGGCGTTTCCGCGCAGTATCTCAGCGCCGATCTGACGCAGGCCGTCGACCAGAACGCGATCGCGGGAGCGCCGCCCCAGCCTTTCGGTCCGCTTCCGGACGGCCGTCTCAGGGTCCACGGCGACGACTGGGGCTGGGGTTTCAACGGCGGCATCCTTGTGGAGCCGCTGCCCGGCACCAACATCGGCCTGACCTATCGCTCAAAGGTGCGTCACACGATCAGTGGATCGGCCGACTTTACGGGGATCGTATTCCCGCTCTCGCTCAATCCCCGGCTGCAGAGCTCGAGCGCGACCGCGACCATCGTGACGCCCGACAACGCCGACCTCAGCATCACGCAGAGCATCACCGACCAATTCCGCGTCGCGTTGGATGTGCAATGGACGGATTGGAGCGTGTTCAAGAGCCTTGGCGTGTTCCGCACCAGCGGACCCCTCAGCAATACCAACCTGACGGCGCCGACACCCGAGAATTTCAAGAACACCTGGTTCATCGCCGTGGGCGGAACCTACAATCTCGACGAGAATTGGACCCTCCGGGCCGGCGTCGCCTATGACCAAACGCCCACCAGCGACCAATTCCGCACCGTGCGCCTGCCGGACAGCGACCGCTTCTGGCTCGCTTTCGGTGCCGGCTACAAGTTCAGCGACGGTTTCTCGGTCGATCTCGGCATCGCGCATATTTTCATGCGCGACGCCAGCATCAGCTCCAGCGTGAACAGCACCATCCCGCCGGCCACATTGACGTCGGGCACCGATCGGCTCTCCGGGAAGTTCACCAACATGATCGACCTGATCTCGCTGCAGACGCGGTTCCGGTTCTGACCGAAGGCTGCCGCGCGGCTGTTGCTCGCGGGAGGCCCGAGCCGGTAACCTCGGGTGACTAGGGCTGGAAGGGGCATCGGGATGACGGAGCCTCCCGCCCGGCCTTGGCTCAAGAGCTATCCGCCGGGCATCGTCTGGGACGCGAGCTTTCCCGAGCACCCGCTGACGCGCTTGCTCGACGACACGGTCGAGCGTTTCGGCGAGCGGCCCTGCCTCGACTTCCTCGGCAAGGTCTCGAGCTACCGCGAGATCGGCGATCTCGTGCGCCGCGCGGCGAAAGGGTTCGCCGCGCTGGGCGTCGGCCCCGGCGTGCGGGTCGGGCTCATGCTGCCGAACACGCCCTATTACGTGATCGCCTATTTCGGCGTGCTGCGCGCGGGCGGCACGGTCGTGAACATCAACCCGCTCTACGTCGAGCGCGAGATCCGGCAGCTGATCGCAGATGCCGGCTGCGGCATCGTCGTGACGCTCGATCTCAAGCTCACCTACGACGTGCTGGAGCGGCTCCGCGACGGCAACCCGCTCAAGACCCTGGTCGTCTGCCCGATGGCGGACATCCTGCCGTTTCCCAAGGACGTGCTCTATCGCGCGCTGCGCCGCCGCGATCAGGCCGACGTGCCTGCGGATGAGGCGCATGTCGCCTTCGCCGCGCTCGTCGACAACGACGGGTCTTTCGAACCGCCGCCGATCGACGCGCTGCGCGACGTGGCGGTGTTGCAATACACCGGCGGCACCACCGGCACGCCCAAGGGCGCCATGCTCAGCCACGCGAACCTGGTCGCCAACGCGCGCCAATGCATCGCCTGGTTCCCGGACTTCAAGCCCGGCCAGGAGCGGGCCATCGCGGTGCTGCCGTTCTTCCACGTCTTCGCCATGACCGTGGTGATGAACCTCTCCATCGCCGTGGGCGCTGAGATCGTCCTGCTGCCGCGCTTCGAGCTCAAGGAGCTGCTGAAGACCATTCATCACAAGCGTCCCACCACGTTCCCCGGCGTGCCGACGCTGTTCACGGCGATCAACAACGCCAAGCACATCGACCGCTACGATCTCACGTCGATCCGCTCCTGCATCTCTGGCGGCGCGCCCTTGCCGGTGGAGGTGAAGTCCCGGTTCGAGGCCCTGACCGGCTGCGTGCTCGTCGAGGGCTATGGCCTCAGCGAGACCTCGCCGGTGGTCGCCTGCAATCCGCTGAAGGGCGTCAACAAGCCGGGCGCCGTGGGGCCTCCGATGCCGGGCACCGTGGTCGAGATCGTCTCGGTCGACGAGCCGACCCGCGTGCTGGGACTGGGCGAGCGCGGCGAGATCCGCGTGCGTGGGCCGCAGGTCATGCTGGGCTATTGGGCGCAGCCGGAGGCCACCGCAGACGTGCTGCGCGGAGGGACGCTGCGCACGGGCGACATCGGCTATCTCGACGAGGACGGCTACCTCTTCTTGGTCGACCGCATCAAGGACGTCGTCATCGCCGGCGGCTACAAAATCTATCCGCGCCTGGTGGAGGAGGCGATCTTTCAGCATCCGCAGGTGCGCGAATGCATCGTGATCGGCGTCCCCGACCGCTACCGCGGCCAGACCGTGAAGGCCTTCGTGGTGCTGCGCGAGGGCGAGCACCTCACGGCCGAGGACCTGACGGAGTTCCTGAAGCAGCGGCTGTCGCCCATCGAGATGCCGAAGCTCATCGAGTTCCGCGAGAGTCTGCCGCGAACGCTGATCGGCAAGCCCTCGAAGCGGGCGCTCGAGCAGGAAGAAGCCGCGCGGTCGCACGGGCATAAACCCGGGCATTGATGGGCTTTCTGATCCCTTTTTTATAGTACCAAGTACCGGACTCGGATATTCTCATCCTAGGTGTTCGATCGCGTGCCCGTTGACGCGAGCGCGTCAGATGATTAACGTGCGCGGTAGCTCTATTACGTACGCGTGATACCGTGATTTCTGTACAAGCCCCACAGCGGCCGGTCGGCGACGAGGCGGGCCGACTGTATTCCATCGGCGACCTCGCGACGGAGTTCGGCATCTCTCCGCGGGCGATCCGGTTTTACGAGGATCAGGATCTCTTGCGCCCGCGGCGCATCGGCGGAAACCGGGTCTACGATCACCGGGACCGCGCGCGGCTGATCCTGGTCTTGCGCGGCAAGCGGCTCGGGTTCAGCCTTGCCGACATCAAGGAGATACTGGATCTCTACGATGTCGATCCCGAGCACGTCGAACAGCTCCGCGTCGCGCTCGACAAGGGGCGGCAGCGGATCGCCGATCTCGAGCGCCAGCGGGCGGAGATTACGGAGGCACTGAGCGAGCTCAGGGAGCTCGAGGCCATCGTGGTGGCTCGGCTCCAGGAAAAACAGTCACAGGGCGTCGCGCCGGGCGCGCGCCGGGAAGGAGAACCCTCGTGAAGTCTGTGGTCATCGCGGGCTATGCCCGCTCGCCGTTCCATTTCGCCAAGAAGGGCGCGCTCGCGCGCGTGCGGCCCGACGAGCTCTGCGCCCAGGTGATCTCGGCGCTCATCGAGCGCACCAAGCTCGACCCGGCGGACATCGAGGACGTGATCGTCGGCTGCGCCATGCCCGAGGGCGAGCAGGGCCTCAACGTGGCGCGTCTCATCAGCTTCCTCGCGCACCTGCCGATCACGGCGGCGGGCACCACGGTGAACCGGTTCTGCGGCTCCTCCATGCAGTCGATCCACATGGCCGCGGGCGCGATCCAGCTCGATGCCGGCGAGGCCTTCATCTGCGCGGGGGTCGAATCCATGACCCGCGTGCCCATGGGCGGCTTCAACCCGAGCCCGCATCCCGGCCTCGCCAAGGATTTTCCCGCGGCCTACATGTCCATGGGCCAGACCGCCGAGAACGTCGCGCGCAAGTATCAGGTGACGCGCCGGGATCAGGACGCGTTCTCGGTCGCGAGCCACAAGAAGGCCGCGGCGGCCCAGGCCGCCGGCAGGCTCGCGGGCGAGATCGTCGCGATCAAGGCCAAGAACGGTGCCATCGACAAGGACGGCTGCATTAGGGCCGACACCTCCGAAGCGGCGCTCGCGGCGCTGCAGCCCGCCTTCGATCAGGCGGGCACGGTCACGGCCGGCACATCGTCTCCGCTCACCGACGGCGCCTCCGCGGTGCTGGTCTGCACCGAGGACTACGCCAAGCGCCACAAGCTCGAGCCTCTGGCGCGGCTCAAGTCGATCGCCGTCGCCGGCTGCGCGCCGGACATCATGGGCATCGGCCCGGTCGCCGCCAGCCAGAAGGCGCTCGCGCGCGCCGGCCTCAAAATCAAGGACATCGACGTCGTCGAGCTCAACGAGGCCTTCGCCTCCCAGGCGCTCGCTTGCATGCGCGAGCTCGGCATTCCCGAGGAGAAGGTGAACCTCGACGGCGGCGCCATCGCCCTCGGCCATCCCCTCGGCGCCACCGGCGCCCGCATCACCGGCAAAGCCGCCCAGCTTCTGAAGCGCGACGGCAAGCACTACGCCCTCGCCACCCAATGCATCGGCGGCGGCCAAGGCATCGCCACCATTCTCGAGGCGGTGTGAGCTTCATGCTTCCGGTTGAGGGCTATGCTTTGGCCATCCCTCTCCGCCCCTTAGGGGCGGAGAGGCAAGGTGAGGTGGGGCGTCGCCACCGCGCACGTGCGTGCCGACGAGCCGCCAAATCAGTCCTTCTCCAGCTCGCGCCGAATAGCCTCGACGACCCCCTCGATGTTCTCCATCACGTCCGTATTCCAGAACCGGATGACGCGCTAGCCATGTCGCGCCAGCTCCTCGGTGCGGAGATCATCGCTCCGGGAATCCGCGTGCTGGCCGCCATCGAGCTCGATCGCGAGCTTGCGCGCGGGGCACGCGAAATCGGCGACGCGCCGGCCGATCGGGTGCTGACGGCGGAACTTCCACGGCAGCTTGTTTTGCCGGAGCGCGTTCCAGAGACGCCACTCGACTTGCGTGGCCTCGCGGCGAAGCCTGCGCGCAGTGATCGTTCGGTCGCGTGGCGGCACGGCCCCATCTCACCTTGCCTCTCCGCCCCTGAGGGGCGGAGAGGGAAATCTATAACGGAGCGGGCGGCATGAATCCCATCAAGAAAGTCGCCGTCCTGGGCTCTGGCGTCATGGGCGGCGGGATCGCGGCGCACGTGGCGAATGCCGGCCTCGAGGTTGTGCTGCTCGACATCGTGCCGAAGGGTGCGAGCAACCGGAACCAGGTGGCGGAGGCCGCGATCGCGCGCCTGCTCAAGGCCAACCCTGCGGCCTTCATGCATCCGCGGAACGCGCGGCTGGTGACGCCGGGCAATCTCGAGGACCACCTGCCGCTGCTGGCGGACTGCGACTGGATCGTCGAGGTCGTGCTGGAGGATCTCGCGGTCAAACGCGCGACCTACGAGAAACTCGAGCGGCACCGCAAGGAGGGCTCGATCGTCTCCTCCAACACCTCGACCATTCCGCTGCGCGACCTCGTCGAGGGCATGCCCGAGCGCTTCCAGCGCGATTTCTGCATCACGCATTTCTTCAATCCACCGCGCTACATGCGCCTGCTGGAGATCGTGCGCGGGGCCAAGACGCGGGCCGACGCGATCGCAGCGCTCGAGGAATTCTGCGACGTACAGCTCGGCAAGGGCGTCGTGCACGCCAAGGACACGCCGGGCTTCATCGCGAACCGCATCGGCGGCATGTGGCTGCAGGCGGCGGTGGGCGCCGCCATGGATCTCGGCCTCACCGTCGAGGAGGCCGACGCCATCATGGGCCGGCCCTTCGGTTTCCCGAAGACCGGCGTCTTCGCGCTCCTCGACCTCGTGGGCATCGACCTGATGCCGCACATAGCCGCGAGCATGCGGCGCACGCTGCCGGCGGACGATCTCTATATCCGCAATCTCCGCGAGCCCGAGCTCATCAAGAAGATGATCGCCGACGGCTACACCGGCCGGAAGGGCAAGGGCGGCTTCTTCCGCATGACCAAGACCGCGGACGGCGGCCGGGTCCTGGAGGCGATCGACCTCAAGACCGGCCAGTATCGCAAGACCGAGGAGCCGCAACTCGAGAGTATCCGCGAGGGCAAGCGCGATCTGCGCGCGGTGCTCGCGCATGCCGACCGCGGCGGCGAGTTCGCGCGGCGCGTGACCGCGCTGACGCTCGCCTATTCGGCGGCGCTGGTGCCGGAGATCTCCGACGACATCGTCGGCGTCGACGAGGCGATGCGGCTCGGCTACGCCTGGAAATGGGGGCCGTTCGAGCTCATCGACAAGATCGGCGTCGACGCCGTGATCGCCGGCCTCGACAAAGCCAAGGTCCCCGTGCCGCCGCTGCTGCGGACGGCGAAGGGACGGACATTCTACCGTGTCGAGAACGGTGTGCTCGACTACCTCGGCACCGACGGCGCCTACAAGCGCGTCGAGCGCCGGCCCGGCGTGCTGCTGCTGGCGGACGTCAAGCGCAAGTCCAAGCCCGTCGCGCGGAACGGCTCGGCGAGCCTCTGGGACATCGGCGACGGCGTGCTCTGCCTGGAGTTCCACACCAAGATGAACGCCCTCGACGGCGACGTCATGGATCTCCTGCAGAAGTCGCTCGACACCGTGAAGCGCACCGCGAAGGCGCTGGTGGTCTACAACGAGGGCAGCAATTTCTCCGTCGGCGCCAACATCGGCTTGGGCCTGTTCGCCGCGAACCTGGCGCTCTGGCCGCTGATCGAGGAGCTCGAGACCAAGGGCCAGGCGGTCTACAAGGCGGTCAAATATGCGCCCTTCCCGGTGGTCGCAGCGCCCGCGGGCATGGCGCTGGGCGGCGGCTGCGAGATCGTTTTGCATTCGGCTGCAGTCCAGGCCCATGCGGAGAGCTACATCGGCCTGGTCGAGACCGGCGTGGGCCTGGTGCCGGGCTGGGGCGGCTGCAAGGAGCTGGTGTTCCGCCACGCGCTCAATCCCAAGCGTCCGAACGGTCCGCTGCCGCCGGTGGTCGCGGCCTTCGAGACCATCGGCCTCGCCAAGGTCTCGAAATCCGCGGCCGAGGCGCAGGACCTGCTCCTGCTGCGCCCGGGCGACGGCATCACCATGAACCGCGACCGCCTCCTCGCCGACGCCAAGGCCAAGGCGCTCGCGCTCGCCAAGGACTACCAGCCGCCGAAGCCGCAGCCGATCAGCCTGCCGGGACCGACCGGCGCCGCCGCGATCGGCCTGGCGCTCGACGATTTCCACCACCAGGGCAAGGCCACCGACTACGACATGGTGGTGTCGGCGAAGCTCGCCCACGTGCTCACCGGCGGTGACGCCGACATGCTCGACGAGACCACCGAGGACAAATTGCTGGCGCTGGAGCGCGAGGCGTTCCTCTCGCTGATCCGCGACCCCCGCACGCTGGCCCGCATCGAGCACATGCTGGAAACGGGGAAGCCGCTGAGGAATTAGCGTCGGCCGATGCACGCTCCATTCGCCCAGTACCCTCAAACAACCCCTCTCCGCTCCTGGGAGCGGAGAGGATGGGTGAGGTGAGGGACTCACCGGTGGTGGGAATCGTGCGCGATCTACCTGTATCGCCGCTGCTGCACCGCCCCACCTCACCTTGCCTCTCCGCCCCTGAGGGGCGGAGAGGGATTGAAAACGCTGGGAGAGCGTCCCCATGACCATTTACAAAGCCCCCCTCCGCGACTATCGCTTCGTGCTCACCGAGCTCTTCGATGTCGGCGAGCTTGCGAAGCTGCCGGGCTACGAGGAGGCCACGCCCGATCTCTTCGAGAGCGTGCTCGAGGAGGGCGCGAAGCTTTGCGAGGAGGTGCTGCTGCCCTTGAACCGCAGCGGCGACGAGGAGGGCTGCACCTTCGAGAACGGCGTAGTGCGCACGCCCAAGGGCTTCAAGCAGGCCTACGACACCTTCCGCGAAGGCGGCTGGACCGCGCTCGGCTGCGAGCCCGAGCACGGCGGCCAGGGCCTGCCGCGCACGCTCCACACCTTCGTCGAGGAGATGATCTGCGCCACCAACCTCGCCTTCGGCATGTATCCGGGCCTCTCCTACGGCGCCTACAACGCGCTGAACGAGCACGGCTCCGACGCGCTCAAATCCCGCTATCTCCCGAAGCTCGCCGACGGAACCTGGAGCGGCACCATGTGCCTGACCGAGCCGCATTGCGGCACGGACCTGGGCCAGATCCGCACCAAGGCCGAGCCCGCGGGCGACGGCGGTGTCTACAAGATCACGGGCACCAAGATCTTCATCTCCGCGGGCGAGCACGATCTCGCCGACAACATCCTGCATCTCGTGCTGGCGAAGATCCCCGGCGGCCCGCCGGGCACGCGCGGCATCAGCCTCTTCCTGGTGCCGAAGTTCCTCGCGAAGGACGATGGCGCGCTCGGTCCCCGCAACGGCATGCGCTGCGGCTCGATCGAGCACAAGATGGGCATCAAGGCGTCCTCGACCTGCGTGATGAATCTCGACGGCGCCGAGGGCTATCTGGTGGGCGAGCCGCACAAGGGCATGCGCGCGATGTTCACCATGATGAACGGCGCGCGGCTCGGCGTCGGCATCCAGGGCCTCGGCATCGGCGAGGCCGCCTATCAGACCGCGCGCGCCTACGCCGCCGAGCGGCTCCAAGGCCGCTCCGTCTCGGGCACGAAATTCCCGGACAAGCCCGCCGATCCCATCATCGTGCATCCCGACGTGCGCCGGATGCTCTTCACCATGCGCGCCTGGACCGAGGGCGCCCGCGCGCTCGCGGCGTGGGTCGTGATCGAGCTCGACAAGGCGGCGAAGCACCCCGACCCCGCGGAGCGCGAAGCCGCCGACGATTTCGTCTCGCTGATGACGCCGATCGTGAAGGCGATGTTCACCGACAATGGCTTCGCGTGCGGGAACCTCGGCATGCAGGTGATGGGCGGCCACGGCTACATCCGCGAGTGGGGCATGGAGCAGCTGGTGCGCGACTGCCGCATCACGCAGATCTACGAGGGCACCAACGGCATCCAGGCGCTCGACCTCGTGGGCCGCAAGCTCCCCTCGCACATGGGCCGGCTGCTCCGTCGCTTCTTCCACCCCGTCGACGCCTACATCCGCGCGCGCCTGGAGAAGCCCGAGCTCGCCGAGTTCGTCCTGCCGCTGGCGAAAGCCTTCGGCCGCCTGCAGCAGGCCTCGGCCCTGGTCGCGCAAAAAGGCCTCGCCGACCCCGAGGAAGCCGCCGCGGCGGCGACCGACTATCTCCGCCTCTTCGGCTTGGTGGCCTACGCCTATCTCTGGACCCGCATGGCCGAGCTCGCGATCGGGAAGGCGCAAGGCGAGGGCGCGGAGGCCGCGTTCTATCGCGGCAAACTGGCGACGGCTCGCTTCTTCATGACGAAGCTGCTGCCGGAGAGCACGGCATTGTTTGCGCAGATCGGCGCCGGCGCCAAGCCGCTGATGGCGCTGGAGGTTGAGGGGGTTTGAGCACGGTGTTCAAGAGATTTCGCAGCTAAGACTCTAATTTGAGAACATGTCGTGGAGCGACTCACCAGAGTTCGTTTTGGAACCGTAAGCGGCTGTCACTCGCAGAGAGAGAGAGAACTTGTGGAAGGTGACGCGTCATTTCGCTTGGATCGTCGCCCTTTCAACTGGAACGCGTCACGAGAGTTGCATCGCGCAATGACCTAATTCTCGAACCGAACATCGAGTAACTTCCAATGATCATGCGAAGTGCGCTGGAGGTGGTCTACGAACCGGGCGACCAGTTCCCACGCGAACTCTAACACCCGCTTCCGCGCCTCCCAGTGGATCGAGAACACGAGTTCGCCATGACGGCTCCTCGCGGCGACTTCGTCGAGCGCACGAAAACTCTCTCGCGTTATATGCAAGGCTGCGCACATAGCCACTTCGCCTTCAGACCACCGCTTCTTATGATGCCGAATCGCTGGTGGATCGAAGTACCGACGTACGGCTTCGGCTGCCATACGACAGTACTCGAACGTGCGGCGCGGATATCGGACAGCCAATAAAATCGGGGTCAGAGTGGAATTTCGTCGCGTAGTTGAGCCGTTACTCGCGGCGGACGTAGCTTGCCCCAAGCGGAGCGATCGGGCGCGCGCGAAAAACAGATTAAAGGTATTTCATAACCACGGCGTGAGCACCGCGGGAGAGCCTTTTCTGACCGCTAGCCTGCGATCGGATGCTGCACCAACAGATAAATTCCAACTAGGGAAAACGCCGCGGCACCAAGAAAGAAGAGCTGAAAGACCGTAATCGCGTGCGGCCACTGCGTGACCTTCGGATTTTCGAACACCGTGACGTAGCTCGGGGGATGCCAGTCCTTCAGCGCATCCAGGTAGATCCCGATGATCTGTCCCAGCCGCCACATGATCAAAAAGAAACCGACGTTCATAATGCACGCAAGCGCCAGGAACAAATAGCCAAACGCCGGTATGCTCTTGGTCTGCAGAACGCCGAACCAAAGGCCCCCGGTTATGGTGATCGCCAGTGCCGGTATCTGGTATGTAACTGGTATGAGCGCCCTCACATGCTGAAAGTTCTGCTCGTAGGAAATCCTCTCGCGCAGTAGTGCCTCGTTACACCCTTCAGGCATGACTCCCTCCCTAGCGTCGGTGCTCCTATCGCTTGCGATGCATGTTGCTTTTTTCGTTGAAAGGTCGGGCCCAAGGAGAAATTCTATCGATCCCGCCGCTTCTGTCCAAGTGTTGAGAAAAACACGGTCAGAGCGGAGTTTCCTCGCCTCATTGATCATCATCACCCCATGCCCCAACACATCGGCATCGTCGCCTGCTCCGCCGAGGGCGCGGCGCTGCTCGGGCCGCATGGGCATCCCGAGGCGTCCATGCACACGCACTCGCTGGCGAAGTACGTGGCTGCCTCGAGCGCGGCGACCGGGCGGGGATGGGCGAGCCGGTGCGGGCGGCGCTGCGGCGCGCGGTCGAGGATGCGGTGCCAACGGACGTGTCTCGGCAACGCGCGAGAGTCCCCCACCGATCCCTAAAATTTGAGGCGATTGTTTTGGCTCGCGGTGTCATCGCGGGCTCGAAGCCTTTAGCGTGTCTCCCTGCGGACCAGCGATATTCGGCGGCTGAGAGGGCAAGAGCCATGCCGAGATACCGGTGTTGCTTCATGGGTGAAGCGGGCGAAGTCGTGGGCGTCGAGATGTTCGATGCCGACGACGAGAGTGTGGCGCGCGCGCGAGCCGACCAGGTGGTCGCTCGGGTCGGTTACCCCGCGGTCGAGGTGTGGGATCACACCGGGATGATCTACCGCGCCGAGCGCCGGCCGAAGCGCGAGACCGAAACGCCCTCGAAGGGCCCGTCAAGCACCCTCAAGTCACGCTGACCCGAGGTCGCGGCGTCGGTTCGGCTCGAGCGCAGGCTCGACCCTTGAGCGCTCCACCGGGACCGGGCTGCCGTCGGCTGGCTAATCCGCCAGTCCCATAACGAAAGCGAGCGCCGTGTTGAGGCGCGCGATCTCGTCGCCGTTGAGCCGCCCCAACATCCGCCCGATCCGCTCTCGGCGAATCGTGACGGGCTTGTCGGCCATCACCTGAGATTTCACCCGCACTCCGTTTTCGGCACTTGGATCGATGGCGACGCGGAACGCGGGCGCGTCCACCAGCGCGGAGGTCATCTGACAGACGACAACCGACGCGTGGCTCGCCGGAAAGGCGTCGCTCTGCACGACGACGGCCGGCCGCAGCTTGCCGTAATCGCCGGCGGCCGCGACGGTGACGACGTCACCGCGGCGCATCGAACTCCGAGACGGCTTCGATCCACAAGAGCGCGTCGCGCTCGCTCTCGGGCCGGAGGCGTGCAACTTGTCTTGCAATTCGGCGCCTGACCGTGCGCGAGCGCGCGTCCGGCACGACCAGGCGTAGCTCGCGCAGGCCTTCCGTGCGCCGTCGCGCGCGCATCGCCCGCATCCGTTCCGCCGGCGGTGTCATCTTCGTTCTTCGGGGCCTGTAACGCGTGACAATGTAACGCGTTACGTTAAGCCGTGCAAGCGTCGAGCCGCCCGAGCTCGGGCCGGACACCGCCTCCCGAAACCTCGAACCGTCCACCAGGTGCCCCCGTGCTCGCCGCGAAATCGACTAGACTGCGCGCGTGAGCCTTCGCGATCTTTCCAAAATCGCACAGCCCGAGCCGCCTCGAAGCGGTCAAGTCCGCGCGCTCGCCCGGCTCGCCGGGCCCGTGGTGCTGGCGCGCGCCGGCAATACGGTCTTGAACGTCACGAACCTCGTGATCATCGGCCACGCCGGCGCCGCGGAGCTCGCCCGGCAGAGCGTTGCGTTCTCGCTCACCAACACTCTGCAGATGATCGGCTTCGGCCTGCTCACGGGCACGCTGGTGACGGTCGCCGTCGGCTTCGGCCGGGAGGATTATGTCGAGTGCGGCCGGGCCTGGCGGCGCTCGCTGCACTACGCCGTCGGCCTCGGCATCCTGGGCGCGGTCTTGAGCGGCTTCGCGGCCGAGCTGCTTCAGGTCATGGGTCAGCCGCCGGAGTTCGCGGCGGCGGTGGGCCGCGTCACGCTCATCCTGGGCTGGTCGCTCCCGGCACAGCTCCTCTTCGTCGCGACCTCGTTCTTCCTCGAGGCGATCGGGCGGCCGCATCCCGGCATGATCGCGATCGGCTTGGGCGCCGCCGCGAACGGACTCCTCTGCTGGGCACTCGTCTTCGGGCATGGGGGATTGCCGGCGCTGGGCGCGGAGGGCACCGCGATCGCGAACCTCGCCGTCCGCGTGCTGCTGGCGGCGGGGCTGATCGTCTACGCCCTCTCGTTCCGCGAGGCCGCGCGCTTCGGCACGCGACGCTCGGGCACCGGCGGCTGGCAGAGCGGCGCCAGCCAGCGGCGGATCGGCTATGCCGATGGCTTGAGCCTCGGCATAGAGTCCGGCTCCTTCACCCTCATGAACATCTTCGCGGCGACGCTCGGCACGGCGGCGGTGGGGGCCTATGCGATCGCGCTCAGCCTGCTCGGCATCATCTTCACCTTCGCCCTCGGCATCAGCGCCGCGACCGCCGTCCTGGTCGGGCGCGCCTATGGCCGGCAGAGCGCGCGCGGCGTTGCGTTCTGCGGTTGGCTGGGCATCGCCGTGAATACCGGCGTCATGGTGCTCGCGGGCGTTCCGCTCCTATTGGCGCCGGCCTCGATCGCGCACCTCTATTCGACGGATCCGGTCGTGATCGTAACCGCCGTGCCGCTCATCCTGATCATCGCGGTCACCATGATCGGCGACGGCGGCCAGCGCGTCGTCGCCCAATCCCTGCGCGGCTGCCACGACGCCTGGTTTCCGACCGCGCTCCACATGGTCTCCTACGCGATCCTCATGGTGCCGCTCGGCTGGACCTTGGCGTTCGGATTGGGTTTCGGCGTGACCGGGCTCCTGCTGGCGATCGCCCTCGCGAGCGTTGCGTCGCTGGCGGTGCTCTCGACGCGCTTCGGCTGGATAACCCGTGCACTGCGGGCACGATGGGAGCCGCGGCCGGCGGCGGCCCGTGAGGGCCTGCGTTGACGCGCGCTCGACCACGCACGGGCTGGCAAGGTTGGAGAGGCGCACGCCTTTCGGGAGGTCGGCCTGTGAGCAGAGGAATCTTGTATTGTGCGAGCTCGAGAGCCGATCGATCGCGCTCAGGGAGCGGAGACAGCGCCGGCGGCTTGCGGGGAACGGGTCGCCAGGCCGCGCGCGCGCAGTAGGCTGGCGCCCTGGAACTCGGTTCCATCGGTGGTCGCGCCGGTGAAGTTGGCATCGTTGGCCAGAGCGCCGGAGAGATTGACGCCGGAGAGGGTGCAGCCGGTGAAGTCGGTGCCCCTGAGATTGGCGTTCCTGAGATCGGCCCCGGCGAGGTTCGCTCGGACGAATTTCGCATAGTGAAGATCCGAGCCGATGTCGCGGTGATCGTTGCCGACATCGCGCAACGCCCCGAGCCGGACTCCGCTCAGATCCGCCCCGTCGAAATAGGCCCGCTGGAGCTGGGCGCCGCGAAGGTCGGCCCCGGCGAGGTCGGCGCCTCGAAGATCCGCCGCGGACAGGTCGCACATGGAGAGCGCCGCCCGCGCGAGGTGGGCGCCGCGCAGGTTCGCTCCGGTCATGATCGCGAGGGTGAGGCACGCGCCGTCGAGTTGATAGCCGCTCAGATCCATCCGTGTCAGGTCGGCCTGCGCGCCCTGCGCGCCCCGGCTGTCGAGCCATGCCTGGTGCAGGGCGAGCCTCTCGGCGACGTCGGCCGGAGTGGTTTGGCTGCACGAGCTCGTGATGGCTTGGCGAAGCTCGTCCCTCGCCATCATGGCGGGCTCGACGATCGCGTCCGTGAGGTCCGCGCCGGCGAAGTCCGCGCCGCGCACGTCCGCGCCGGTCAATCTCGCCGCCCGCAGATCCGCCCCGGCGAGCTTGGCTCCCGCCATGTTGGCGTTTTCCAGATTGGCGCCGGTCAGCACGGCATGGTGCAGATTGGCGCCCTGAAGGTCGGTCCCCCGCATGATCGCGTCGGCGAAGTCCGAGCGTATGACGAAAGCGCCGTTGAGCTTGGCTCCCGAGAGGTCCGCGCCCTGCGCTTGCAGGGCATTCAAATCCGACCGGGTCGTCGCGGGGTGCTCCGGCAAGAGGGCAAGGCGCCTGTCGTTGCGCGCGAGCGTGGCCTCCCGCAGGTCGGCATCCACGAGGCAAGCTTGATTGAGCTGGGCGCCCCGGAAACACGTGCCCCGCAAGTCGGCCCCGCTCAAATCGGTGCCATTCAAGTTCGCGAAGCGCAAGTCGGCCGCGAACAGCACGGCCTTGCACAGTCGCGCATTGACCAGAAGAGAGCGGCGCAGGAGCGCGCCGCTGAGATCCGCGCCGGAGAGGTCTCGGTCGCTGAAGTCCTGGTCGCTGAGGTCGTGGAAGACGAGTTCCGCGCGCGCACCGCCTGATCCCGCCAGGAACAGGCCATGCAGGCGCAGGACCTCGTCGAGGTCCGCGAGCTTCGTCTTGGTCCGGCTCTTGCCGCCCGACGGGTCAATCGGCGGCATGGGCATTCGCTTCGGGGAACTGTTGAGGCGGGAAGGTCACGGTGACCGTGGTGCCCTTGCCTGGCGCGCTCACGATAATCAGTGCGCCGCCGTGCAGCTCGGCCAGCGCCTTGGCGAGCGGCAGGCCGAGGCCCGTCCCTTCTTGCGTGCGCGACAGCGATGACGCGGCCTGGCCGAACCGCTCGAGCGCGACGTCGATGTCCGCCGCGCTCATCCCGATCCCCGTGTCCGCCACGGCGACGGAGATGGCGCCCTGTGGGTCGACGCTCGTGGAGAGCACCACCGTGCCGCCCGCGGGCGTGAACTTCACCGCATTCGACAGCAGATTGAGGGCGATCTGGCGAATCCGGCCTTCGTCCGCGAAGAGCCGCGGCACGTTCGGATCGAGCGCCATCTCCAGCCGTACCTTGGATTTGGCCGCGCGGTCCTTGATGAGCCGGATGCACCGGCCCAGGATGTCGGCCACATCGACGAAGGTCCTCTGCAGCTCCATCTTGCCCGCTTCGACCTTGCTGAGATCCAAGATATCGTTGATCAGCTGCAGCAGGGAGCGACCGCTCTCGTGGATGTCGTTGGCGTATTCGGCGTAGCGGGGCAGCCCGACCGGGCCGAACGCCTGATCCTTGATGATCTCGGCAAACCCGATGATCGCGTTCAGCGGCGTGCGAAGCTCGTGGCTCATGTTGCTCAGAAACTCGGACTTCGCCCTGTTGGCGGCTTCCGCCAAGGCTTGCGTCGCCTGGAGCTGGGCGTTCGTCGCGCCCAGCCGCTCGTTGGCGTGCGCCAGCTCCGCGTTTCGGGCCGACAAATCCGCCGCCAGCTGCGTCCGCTCGTAGCGCAACAGCAAAGTCTCCGTGAGCGTGGCGTGCATGCGTCGCGCGAAAAAGTGTGCGCACCCCGTGATGATGAGAAAGAACGCAGCAAACGAGATATGCTGCGCGTCGCCCCACGAAGCCAAGGCAGTGGCGGTGGCGAGCCCGATCGGCCACACGATCGCGGTCACGCTGGGCATGTGGGGATGGTTGATGATGGTGGCGCCGGACAGCATGCCGACGACCACGGTGCAGACCGCAAAGAACGGCGTACCGGTGAGCCCCTCCGCGATCGGCACCGCGAGCGCGGCCCAGACGAACCCGATCAGCAGCGCGACCCAAGTGTGCCGCCTCAGCCATGGCGCGGTCGTCGCGGGATCGCCGACGTCACGGAAATAGGCGGACTGCATCCACAGCCGCGTGCCGTGAGCGATGCCGGTCATCGCGCCCCAGCCCAGCACCATCGGCCAAGGCAGGGCGGGCCAGAGCAGGACGCAGGTTCCGAGCGCCACGGCCAGGCAAGCCAACGAGGGGACGCACGAGCCATAGAGCAGGCGCGCCAGCTCGGGCTCCACGGAGCGTTCCTCGAGCGACGTTCGGACGTAAGGAGACATCCCCGGCATTCCCAAAGGCCAGACGCGTAGCACGATGCTAAAATGGGCAGAATTTGGTGAGATAAGTCTTAATACGGTCGTTTCGTCGCAACCCTCCATGGGCATTGATTGGGATCAATGTCGACCCCGCCAGCAATCGTGGCTGCCCGTCAAAAACCGCGGCGCAAGGTCGAGCCCGCTCAATCCGCGTCGGAGAAAAACTCCCGCAGGATGCCGCCGACCAGCTCCGGCGCTTCCAGAAGAAGATGGTGCCGGAGCCGAGGCAGGATGATCAGTTGGGAGCCGCGGATCTGCTCGGCGATGAAGCGAGCGGTCTTGGGACCCGCGCCGAGATCCTTCTCGCGGTGTCGTGCACGAAGAGCTCGCGGTCCGCGCCGAGCCGCACAATCGATCCGCCGCTCGCGGGAGGCGCGGCCATCGGATTCACCATTGGACAGGAGCGATTTCAGTATTATGGTATACCATGGTTGAGCGTTTCACAAGAACCGGCCTGGCGCTCGAGGTCGGACGAACGGAGCCGCGGCGAATGGCGGAAAAGGCGCGGGTGCTGCGGCTGCTGGGTCCGCAGAAGAGCCTGCGGGATCAAGCCCAGGAAGCCGTCCGGCGGGCGATCCTGGAGCTCCGGTTTCGGCCGGGCGAGCGCCTGGTGGAGCGGACGCTCTGCGCCGAACTCGGCGTCAGCCGCACCGTGGTCCGGGAAGTCCTGCGCTTCCTGGAGGCGGAGGGGCTGATCGAGATCTCGCGAAATCGCGGACCCGTGGTGGCCACGATCAAGCCGGCGGACGTCGAGCAGATCTACGAGCTCCGGAGCCTGCTCGAGGGCTCGGCGGCGGCGGCGAGCGCCCGCCTCGCGGACGCCGCGGACGTCGCGCTCCTGGAGCGGGCGATCCATGAATTGCGGGAAGCGAGCGCGAAAGGCGATCCGCGTCTCTCGATGCGTGCCGCCAATAAATTCTATCAGCAGATGTTCGCGATCTCGCGCAAGAGCGTCGCCTGGAGCGTGGTGGAGGCTCTCAATCTCCGGATCAACGCGCTCCGCACCATGACCGTCACGACGCCCGGCCGGCAACGGATCGCGCTCCGCGAGATGGAGAGGATGTTTCGCGCCATCGCCTCCGGCGACGCGAAGGCCGCGCGAGCCGCCGCGGTCGAGCACGTGGAAGAGGCCGCCGCGGTCGCCCGCCGCCTGCTCTCGGAGCAGTCGGCGGCGGAGCGCCTGGGCGCCGCCGCTGCCGCCGCACTGCACAAGACAACCGCCGCCGACTAAGGAACCACCTCATGAAATTCCAGCTGGTCATCAACATGGAGCGGGCGACGCCCGACATCGACATGCGCGATCTCGAGCGCCACACGCTCGAGATGGTGCAGATGGCCGAAGCCGGCGGCTTCGCCATCGCCTGGGCCGCGGAGCATCACGCGCTCGAGCTCTTCATCTGTCCCAATCCCTTCTCGATGCTGACGTGGTGGGCGGCGCATACCTCGCGCATCCGCCTCGGCACGGCGGTGGCCGTGGCGCCCTATTGGCACCCGATCAGGCTCGCCGAGGAGGTCGGCCTGCTCGATCTCTACAGCCGCGGCCGCGTCGAGTTCGGCATCGGCAGCGGCGCCTTCCAGCGCGAGTTCGACCGTATGGCGCCGGGTCTCAAGCAGACCGACGGCCATCTCTACATGGAAGAGATGCTGCCGGTGCTGCGGGCACTCTGGGCCGGTGACACCGCGCATGACGGGAAATACTGGAAATTCCCGCTCTCGACCGCCGTGCCGAAGCCGCAGCAGAAGCCGCACCCGCCGCTCTGGGTCGCGGCGCGCTCACCCCATACCTACGACACCGCCGTCAAGAACGGCTGCAACATCCTGTCCTGGGCGCTGTCGCGGCCGTTCTCCGAGGTCGAATCCTACAAGCAGCGGCTCGAGGAGGCGATGGCCGCCAATCCCGGCGCCGCGCGGCCGATCTTCGCGACCATGCGCTACACCGCGGTCTACGACCGGCCGGATCAGTGGGACGTGCCCGTCGCCGCCGCCCGGCGCCAGATGGCGCGGTTCGAGAACCTGTTCAAGAACCTCGGCGACGTCAAAGACGGCTTCCCCAAGCCGATCGATCTCGACGCCCTCAACAGCCGCCAGGAGTTCGATCTCGACTCGCTCCGCCAGAACCTGATGTTCGGCACGCCCGACGAGGTGATCCGGAAGCTGAAGCCCTACGAGGCGCTCGGCGTCGATCACTACACGTACTGCGCGACCTTCGGGCTCGGCTTCAAGGAGCAGAAGCGCTCTCTCGAGCTCTTCATCAAGGAAGTGATGCCCGCCTTCGCCGAGCCTGCCTCGCAAGCGGACTCGAGCGTGTCTCGCGCAAAGGTCTCGGCGCGCTAGTCACCGGATCGACTTGACCAGCGTCCTGCTGCCGTCCTGCAGGTGCCTCGCGAGCCACGTCAGCGCGCGCTCCGTATCCCGCTTTCGGCAGGCGGCCAGGAGCTTGCGGTGCTCCGTCTGCGAGCGGGCGCGGTAGTCCAGGCTTGACAGGAGAATGCGGACGTAACGATCGCCCGCCTTGTGCTGAGCGTCGATGAGCGCGAGCAGCCGCGCATTGCCGCACGCGCCGTAGAGCGCCAGGTGGAAGGTGCGGTTCAACGTGCCCCATCGTCCCACATCCGACTCCGCGTCGATCTGGTCCAGCACCGCGCCGGCCTCCTTCAGCGTCTCCTCGCCCAGCCTGGGCAGCGACAACCGCAAGGCCTCTGCCTCCAGGAGTCCCCTGACCGCATAGATCTCGGCGATTTCGACGGCGTCCATCTTGGCGACGAAGGCGCCGCGCGTCGGATGGATCGAGACGATGCCCTCCGCTTCCAGCAGCCGCAGCGCGTCGCGGATCGGCATGCGGCTGAAACCGAAGCGCGTCGCGAGCTCATCCTGGCGCAGCGGAGTTCCCGCCGTCAGCGAGCCCTTGGCAATCGCCTCGCGCAGGATGTCGGCGACGCGATCCGCCGCGGTCATCGGCTTGCCCATCGCGGCCCCCGTGAGCCCGCCCAGTCGATCCATCCCGACACCTCGTTCCCGGCCGGACCCTAGCAGAAAAGCACTTGCTCGTATTCTCGTATACGAGTATCCAAGCAGGGCAAGAGCAGCGAGGAGCGCGAGATGCCCGGTTCAATGGCCGCGAACCGCCGCCGCCCCGATGGCAAGCCGGTCGATGCGATCGTCATCGGCGGCGGCATATCCGGATGCACGCTGGCTTACGAGCTCGCGTCGCGGAAGGCGGGTGTCGTCCTGCTCGAGCAAAACGCGATCGCCGCCGAAGCCTCCGGGCGCAACACGGGCACGGTCCTGAGCGGACCGCAGAGGGAGGTCGTGGAGCTTCTCGACGCGAGCGCGGAGATCTATGCCGAGATCGCGCAAGGTCCGGTGCCCTTCGAGTTCGCGAGGATCGGCCACCTCCTGATCTCGGAGGACGAGGCGAGCTACGCGGCGGTCGCCGCCGTCGCCGAGCGCTACCGGGCGGCGGGCGTCGGCATGGAAGCCGTGTCAGGCAGGGATCTCGCGCGCGACTATCCCAGACTGGGATTCAACGTCGCCGGCGGCTACTTCGTCGGGCGGGCCTGGACGCTCGAGCCGATGGGCGCCACGCATGCAGTCGCGCACGCCGCGCGCGAAGCCGGGGCGACGATCAAGACCGGCGTCCGCGTCGCTCAGATCGTCTCGCGCAATGGCCGGGTGGAAGGTGTCCTGACGGACCAGGGCATTCTCTCGGCTGATCTGGTGTTCATCGCCAATGGCCTCTGGATGGGGGACCTGCTGCGCCGAACCGTCGGGGACGGACCGTTGCCCGGCCTGCCGTTCACCGCTGGCCGCGGCTGGCTGATCCAGCTGGGCAAGCTCGACTTCGAGCTTCCCTGGATCGTCGAGGAGCTCACGTGGCCCGACCAGGAGGAGCTGGGGAAGCGGATGTCGCTCGATGGGCTTGCCGATGTCGCGGAGCGCAAGGACGACCGGCCGGCCGTGGAGGCCATCTGCCTCAATCCCATGCTTGGCGGCGACGCGCGCCTCGGCGCCTCCGTGCAGCCGGCGTTTCGCGATCTCCTCCGCAACACGGACATGCCGAGCCGCATTGCAGCGAGAGCGCTGCGAATGATCGCCGGCCTGGGCTCGTTGCGGGTGACCAATGCCTATCTCGGCAACCGGCCGATGCTCTCCGATGGTCTGCCGGTCGCGGGTCGAACGCCGATCGAGGGTCTCTTTGTGCACGGAGGCATGGGATCGATCGGAATGGCCGCCGCACCGGCCACCGCGCGATGGTTGGTCGATGCCGTGATGTCCGGTGACGGCAACCCCGCGCAAGCGTGGCTGCTGCCGACCCGCTTCCCGGGCTGGCGCTGACGGCTTACGGAAAATATCGCTTGCCGGCGATCTCGCGTTGGGCGTCGGCGGGGTCGACGAGCACCACGACGAAGATGTCGGGCTCGGGATCGACCAGCGTGATGCTGGGCTCGTATTTCTCCGTCTGGATCTTGGCATAGACGGTCTGACCGCCGGCCACCGTGACCGTCTTGTCCTTCCAGGGGTAGATCGCGGAGTAGGGCACCGAGATCAGATAGGTGCCGGGCGGCATGTCGCGGTAGGAGACGCCGCCATTCTCCGAGACCGCCACCGGCGCTCCGTTGAGCGCGATGAAGGGGCGCTGATCGCTGTCGTAGAGCGAATAGTCGCGATAGAAGAAGAACCGCGCGCGGTCCGCGGGCACCGGCGGGATTTGCGACGCTACCGCGGCAAAGCGCGTGCCCGGCGGCTCGCCGCCGCCGACGCAGGCCGAGAGCCCGAGGGCGATCGCGACGATCAGGGCTGGGACGAACGGGTTTCTCATCGGGTTGCCTCGACTCTGTGGCCCTTCCCCGGAATCATCCGCCGATCGACGCGGCTCGCAAGTAATTCTTCTGTCAAATTCTTCACGATTTCCGGATCGAGGCCCGTCGTCCGGCGCGCCCACTCACCGGAGGTACTCATAGGAGAGCAGCACGCCCTGCTGGTCGAAGGTGAGCGTGACCTGCCCGGCCACGGTATCCGTCGTGCTGCCGATCGGACCGAAGCCCGGCGCAAAAGCCGCCACCGGCCCGGTCTGCAGGTGGATGTACCGATAGGTCACGACGTGCCGGCCGTCGGCCATGGTCGCGTCGCGGAGCGGCGGGCCCCAGGATTTCGCGAGCTCGGTATTGGTGGTCCGTCCCACGGCGAGCTCGGAGAGCTGGTCGCGCTCGATGGTGCCTTGGCTCGAGCAATCCGCGAGCAAAGCCGCCGTCAGCAGGATGGCCCAGGTCTTCATGGCTGCCGTCCGTCCATTTCAATGAGGTGGGCCCGCGCGCCGCGCGGCGCAAGGCCGCGGCCACGGGGTCGAGTCCGGGCAGCCGTTGCGGAGCGCCGGTATCCGCGGGTAGCCTTGCCGTGCGGGCGTTCCCTGAGCGCCCGCACCATTCGCGGAGCAGAGCTTAGCCTGATCAGTTTCATCAACCCCCCGAAATCGGCGCCGTAACGCGGGATACCGGAGACCGTATTTATGAACGACACCGTGCTCTATGCCAGCGACGGCAGCATCGCCACCCTGACCTTCAACCGACCCAAGGTGATGAACGCCTTGGACAGCGGCATGCGCGAGGGGCTCGAGGCGGCGGTCGACCGTATCGAGTCGGATCGCGGCGTCCGCGTGGTCGTGCTGAAGGGCGCGGGCGGCGGCTTCATGGCCGGCGGCGACATCAAGTTCTTCACGGAGATCACGCCGCTCGCGCCCGCGGAGCGCAGCCGGCGGTTCGAGAAATTCATCCACCATGTGCATCCCTTGATTCTGCGGTTGCGCCGGCTGCGGCAACCGCTCATCGCGAGCGTGCATGGGCCTGTCGCGGGTATCGGCATGAGCTTCCTGATGGCCTGCGATCTCGCGATCGCCGCCGAGGACAGCTTCTATACGCTCGCTTACTGCCACCTCGGCACCAGCCCCGACGGCGGCTCGACCTTCTTCCTGCCGCGCACTCTCGGCATGAAGCGCGCGATGGAGGTGGCGCTGCTCGGCGACCGCTTCGACGCCAAGACCGCGCTCGCCTGGGGCCTCGTCAACTGGGTGGTGCCGGCGGCGGAGCTCGCGGAGCGCACGGCCGCGCTGGCGCGGCGCCTCGCAAGCGGTCCCGCCGAGGCCTATGCCGGCACCAAGCGGCTGCTCTCCCAATCCCTCGGCGTCTCGCTCGAGACCCAGCTGCAGGCCGAAGCCGAGAGCTTCGCGCGCTGCACCGGCACCGAGGACTTCGTCGAGGGCGTCGCCGCCTTCATCGCCAAACGCCCACCCAAATTCCAGGGCCGGTAGCAAGACTAAAGAGTCGCCGCGGAGACGCGGAGAGCACAGAGAAGCGAATGCTGCACGCTCTCTTTGCGTCCTTCGACGCGCTTTCGCTTGCTCAGGATGAGGGGCGTTGTGATTGGGTCGCTCCCGTGCCCCTCATCCTGAGCAAGCGCCCCATTTGGAGCGCGCGTCGAAGGACGCATGTTCATGGCGTCGCGAAGAGCGGGTCCGTTCGGATGAAGTCGGTCTTTGGGATCGGCTGGTGCGCAGAAGGGAAGGCGCGATGCGCGCAGTCGCCGCGCGGGCAGGTTCGGCAGGTGACGCCGATCGGGTCTGCGGCGTCCTTGGCTTCGAGCGCGAGGCCGTCGGCATAGACGATGCGCTCGGCATGGCGGGTCTCGCAGCCGAGCGCGATCGAATACTGTGCCGCGCGCAGCGGGCCCTTGCGCCAGGGCTTGGAGATCGTGCGCGCGATCGAGAGATAGCGGCTGCCGTCCGGCATCTCCGCGAGCTGGGTCAGGATCTGGCCCGGTGCCTGGAAGGCGTGGTGCAGGTTCCAGACCGAGCAGGCGCCGCCGAAGCGCGCGAAATGCAGGCTGTTCGCGCTGAAGCGCTTGGAGACGTTGCCGGCGGCATCGAGCCGGATCATGAAAAACGGCACGCCGCTGGCGCCCGGCCGCTGCAGCGTCGTCAAGCGGTGGCACACCTGCTCGAAGCTGGCGCCGAAGCGCGCGCCGAGTACGCCGAGATCGTGCCTGAGCCCCTGAGCGGCATCGGCGAAGGGCTTGTAAGGCAGCAGCACCGCGCCCGCGAAATAGTTGACGAGCCCAATCCGCACCAGTGCCCGCGCGTCCTCGTCCGTCGATGCGAAGCGGGCGAGCGTCGTCTCGATGGTGGCGTGGTGCTCGAGGAGCGCCACCTCGCAGGCGAGCTGGAACGCGCGGCCCGACGCCGGCAGCATCTCCGAGAGCAGCACGCGCCCGCGGTGAGGATCGTGGCGGCGGATCATCGCGCCCATGATGCTCTGGGGCATCAGCTGCACCTTGATGCGGTGCGTCGTCTCGAGATAGCGCGCGAGCGAGGTATAGAGCGCCGTTGCGTCGAGACCGGCGCGTTTCCACAGATCCTCGGCCGCCGCCTCGAGGTCAGGAAAATGATTGAGCTCCGCCTGGAAGAAATCGCGCGCGGACTCGCCGGGTGACGCGCGGAGCTTCGCGAGGTCGGGACCGCCCGCGGTATCCGCGATCGCCTCCAGCTCCTGGCGCGCCTGGCGATAGGCCCCGTAGAGCGTGGTCATCGCCTCCGCGATGCCCGGCGCCACCGCCGCCAGCTCGCGCAGATCCTGCTTGCCGAGATCGGTGCCGCGGAAGAGCGCGTCGGTCAGCACCTCGCTGAGGCCGCTCACCAGCCGCGCCTCGTCGTCCTCGGCGAAGCGCTGCAGATCGATGCCGAAATTCTGCCCCAGCTTCAGCAGCAGCGTCAGCGTCACCGGCCGCTGGTTATGCTCGATCAGGTTGAGGTAGCTCGGCGAGATGCCCAGCTGCTCCGCCATCTGCGCCTGCGAGAGCCCGGACTCCCGGCGCAGGCGCCGTACCTTGTGGCCCAGCATCAGCTTCTGGCTCATGGGCTGCACTCTCCGCCCCATGCCGGCTTTTCACAAGTGGCAAGTTTACAGACGCCGCTTGTAAAGAGTTTACAAGCCCACGCTTTTCCAAGGTTTTTTCTGGAAATCGGAGGTGCAAGCCGGCGTTATCCCCCCGATATTGCGCCGCAGCGACTGTCCCTTAAGGAGACCCCCATGAGCCCGCTCGACCACGGTCCTTCGATCAGGCCGCCTGCGACCCGGCCCGGCCGCTTTGATGGCATCCGCCGCGACTACACCGCCCAAGACGTGGCGCGGCTCAGCGGCTCCATCCGCATCGAGCACACGCTGGCCGAGCTCGGCGCGCGGCGGCTCTGGGAGCTCCTGCGCACGCGTCCCTATGTCGCCTGCCTAGGGGCGCTCACGGGCAACCAGGCCATGCAGATGGTCCGCGCGGGCCTCGAGTCCATCTATCTCTCGGGCTGGCAGGTGGCGGCGGACGCCAATCTGGCGGGTCAGGTCTATCCCGATCAAAGCCTTTATCCCGCGAACTCCGTTCCCGCGGTGGTGACGCGGATCAACCAGGCGCTGCAACGCGCCGATGAGATCCAGGCGATGGAAGGCAAGGGCAATACCTATTGGTTCGCGCCAATCGTCGCCGACGCCGAAGCGGGCTTCGGCGGGCCGCTCAATGCCTTCGAGCTCATGAAGTCGATGATCGCGGCGGGCGCCGCCGGCGTCCATTTCGAGGACCAGCTCGCCTCCGAGAAGAAGTGCGGCCATCTCGGCGGCAAGGTGCTGGTGCCCATGCAGAGCTTCATCCGCACGCTCAACGCCGCGCGGCTCGCGGCCGACGTCTGCGGCACCTCGACCCTGGTGGTCGCGCGCACGGACGCCGAGAGCGCGCAGCTCATCACCTCCGACATCGACGAGCGCGATCGCGCCTTCATCGATCGCGAGGGCCGCACGGCCGAGGGCTTCTATCGCATCAAGCGCGGCGTCGGCGTCGACTATTGCATCGCACGCGGCCTCGCTTACGCGCCCTATGCCGACATGCTCTGGTGGGAGACCTCGCGGCCGAATCTCGCCGACGCGCGGCGCTTCGCCGACGCCATTTACCAGCGGTTCCCGGGCAAGCTCCTCGCCTACAACTGCTCGCCGAGCTTCAACTGGAGCGCCAACCTCAAGCCGGAGGAGATCGCGGGCTTCCAGGAGTCGATCGCGGCGATGGGCTACAAGTACCAGTTCATCACGCTGGCGGGCTTCCACAGCCTCAACTACTCGAGCTTCGAGCTCGCCCGCGCCTTCCGCGAGCGCGGCATGGCCGGATATTGCGAGCTGCAGCAGGCCGAGTTCGCCGCCGAGCGGCACGGCTACACCGCCGTGAAGCATCAGCGCGAGGTCGGCACCGGCTATTTCGACGCGGTGAACCTCGCGATCTCCGGCGGCCGGTCGGAGACCACCGCGCTCAAGGGCTCGACCGAAGCCGAGCAGTTCCATTGATCCCGCAGCATGACCGCAGGAGGACACACGCCATGAGCCAAGCCGCCGAGGACATCACGCGCAAGTCGCGCGCTTTCCACGAGAAGTTCAGAGATCGCGAGCTCGACGACTATCTCAAGAGTCTGTCGCGCAAGATCGAGGACGCCGACACGCTCTATCATCACTTCGGCCACCTTTTGAAGCACGTGCGCGCGACCGTGGCGCATCCGGTTCGCTCCAAGCACCTGCAGGGCGCCATCGAGACCGCGGAACGCTGCCTCAAACGGTTTGAGACCGAGCGTTCGTAGCGGTAGTTCAGCACAGAGGCAGTGAGGCGGCGAGTGAGTGAGCAGGCGTTTCGCGTCGGGAATCCTTCTCACTGCCTCATTGCCTCTGTGGTTCGCTTATTTTTTCCGCTAGCCTCTCTCGGCAAATAGGGAGGCATACGATGGCGGACCTCAAGGGCAAGACGCTCTTCATCACCGGCGCCTCGCGCGGCATCGGTCTTGCGATCGCGCTCCGCGCCGCGCGCGACGGCGCCAACGTGGTGATCGCGGCCAAGACCACGGATCCGCATCCGAAGCTGCCCGGCACCATCTTCACCGCCGCCAAGGAGATCGAGGCGGTAGGTGGCCAAGCGTTGCCGGTCATGACCGACATCCGCTTCGAGGATCAGGTGCAGGCGGCGGTGGAGGCCGCGGTCAAGCGCTTCGGCGGCGTCGACATCCTCGTCAACAACGCGAGCGCGATCAGCCTCACCGGCACGCTGGAGACGCCGATCAAGCGCTTCGATCTCATGATGGGGATCAACACCCGCGGCACCTTCCTCTGCTCGCAGGCCTGCCTGCCGGCGCTCAAGCGCGCGGCCAATCCGCATATCCTCACGCTCTCGCCGCCCATCAATCTGAGCCCGCGCTGGTTCGCGCCGCACGTCGCCTACACCATCGCGAAATACGGCATGAGCCTCTGCGTCCTCGGGATGGCGGAGGAATTCCGCGGCGCGGGCGTCGCGGTGAACGCGCTCTGGCCGCGTACGATCATCGCGACGGCCGCGCTGCAGATGATCCCGGGCGTCGACGCCGGCTGGGGTCGCAAGCCCGAGATCCTCGCCGACGCCGCGCACTGGATCCTGACCCAGCCGAGCCGCGCGCTCACCGGCAATTTCTTCATCGACGAGGACGTGCTCGCCCGCGCCGGCGTCGCCGATCTCTCGGCCTACGCGGTCGATCCCGCGAAGACGCTCCGGAAGGATCTTTTCCTGGACTAGGATCGTGCCGCGCGCGGGCGGCTCAGCGGCGGATGCTAGCATACCACCGTCAGCGGGCAGGGCGAAAGTCCCAGGAGCTTGAACGTGACGCTGCCGAACATGAAGCCCGCGAGCCGGCTTCGCCCGAGATGCCCGACCACCAGCATGTCACACCGGTCCTCGCGCGCGAACTGGGCGAGCTGCTCGGCCACCACGCCTGCGCGCCACTCCGTGCGGATCCGCACCCCGTCATACACGGCTGCCCGCTTCTTGGCGGCGGTCAAGATCTGGTTGGCATAGGCTTCCACCAGGTCCCCCCACGCGGTCAGATGCTCTGCCCGCATGTGCTCCTGCAGGCCCTGGTCCGTGGCGGGGAGCGCCTCGGCAATCGTCACGAGCACCAGCTCGGCCCACCTCGCCTGGGCGAGCTCGGCGGCGAAGTCGACCGCCCTCAACGCGGAGTCCGAGCCGTCGACGCCGACCGCGATGCGCTGCACGGACGTCATCTCCTCGGGCACGGGGGAGGGAGCCTTACGACGCGACAGGACCGCCAACCTCTCGATCGCGGTCGGCGGGCTTGATGGTCTTGGCTCTCTCCGTCACTCAGGGGGCGCCTCGCCCGGATCGGGGTGTCCTGTGTCGCCTCCCGAGTGCAGGTACCGCTGATGCCAATCGACGAGCAGGCCGCCATAGGCACGGCGACCGGCATCGAAAACATCGACATAGGCCCGGAACAGCGCGTGCCAGGCCAGCGCGGTGGTCACCACCGTATCGCTCGCCGAGCGCAGGGCAACGTCGTACTGCGCCGGAAGCGCGTCCATCGGGAGCTCGAGGTCGGGCGCTGGTCGCTCCTGCACCATGACCTCGATTACCGCAGTTATGTTACGGCGGCGTGAACGCGCTCGCGCGCGGTCTCGGCGGTGCCGGATCAGGGTCCGTTACGCCGAGTTCCTCGCCTGCGCTGGCGGGACGTGGCGGGATGCGGCGCGCCTGCGGCTCGCTACGCCGCGCGGACAGTCGCGAGGAACTGGTCGACCTCGCGGCGGAGCGCGTCGGATTGCTTGGCGAGCTCGTCCGCATCCGCCAATACCTCGCCGGCGGTTTGGCCCGCCTTGTCGACCGCGATGCTGACGCCGGAGATGTTCTTCGACACGTCTTGCGTGCCGCTGGCGGCCTCGTGCACGTTGCGGGTGATCTCCTGAGTCGCCGCGGTCTGCTCTTCGACCGCGGCCGCGATCGAGGAGGAGATCTCGTTCACCTCCAGGATGGTCTTGGAGATGCTCTGGATGGCGTCGACCGCCGAGCGGGTCTCGGCCTGGATCGCCGCGACTTGCGCGCGGATGTCGTCGGTCGCCCTGGCGGTCTGGTTGGCGAGCGATTTGACCTCGCTCGCCACCACGGCGAAGCCTTTTCCGGCCTCGCCGGCGCGTGCCGCCTCGATGGTCGCATTGAGCGCCAGGAGGTTCGTTTGCGAGGCGATGTCGTTGATGAGGGCCACCACCTCGCCGATCTTCTGCGCGGATTCCGCCAGCCCCGCGACCGTGGCATTGGTGCGCTCGCCTTCGTCCGCGGCTTTCCTGGAGACCGTGGAGGCCTGCACGACCCGCTGACCGATTTCGGCGATCGAGGTCGAGAGCTGTTGCGAGGCCGAGGCGACCGTCTGCACGTTCGTAGTCGCCTGCGTGGCGCCGGCGGCGACCGCCGCCGACTGGCTGCGGGCGCTGTCGGTGATCGTGGACATCGATCGGGCGGTGGCCTGCATCTTGCGGGCCGCATTCGCGAGCGTATCGACGAAGCCGCGCACTTTGGTCTCGAAGGAATTGGCGAGATCGGCCATCGCCTGGCGCTTCTCCTGCTCGGACTTCTGCTTCATTTCCTCCTGCTGGTCCTGCAGGCGCTGCATCTGCTGGGCATTCTCTTTGAACACCTGCACCGCGCGCGCCATATCGCCGATCTCGTCGCGCCGCCCCGTCTCGCTGATCGAGACGCTGACGTCGCCCTCCGCGAGCTTCTCCATATTGGCCTTGAGGCTCGTCATGGGTGCGCTGACGTTGCGGCTGATGAGGTACACGGTGCCGACCGACAGAGCGATCAGGCCCAGTGCGGCGAGGGCGAGGTGCAGCAGACCCGCACGGAATGCCGCTTCCAGGTCGTCGACGTAAACGCCGGTGCCGATCACGAAATCCCACGGCTTGAACCGGCGAACGAGCGTGAGCTTCTCCAGCGCCTCGGTCTGGCCGGGCTTCGGATAGTAATAGGTCACCAAGCCCTCGTCGGCGTTGCGCACCGCGTCGATCATGGCGGGCGTGATCGCCTTGCCGTTGACATCCTTGTTGTCGAGGCGGCTAGTGCCTTCCTGCTTGGGATTCGAGGCGTTGGCGATGGAGATGCCGTCCATCGAATTCACGAACAGGTAGTCGACGTGATTGCTGTACCACATCGCGTGAATGTCATCGCGAAACCGCGCGATCGCCTCGTCGCGGGTGATGTGGCCGGCGGCCACTTCGTCCTGCAGCCCCTGCGCAAGGCCGACCGTGACCTCGACGAGCCCGCGGAGCTTGCCGATCCGCTCCTCCATCATCTGGCTGTGCATGACCGATGCCGCGAGCGCCAGCGCGACGACCAGCGAGATGGCCGAGAGGCCGAGCACGATGGCAAACTTGAGCTTTATCGACAGCCGATTGAGGAAGGTCATGGGAGGCCCGGGATCCGGAAGTTGCCAAGGACGAGGGCGCCGAATTTAGCGTGAGTGCGTGAAGACCTCGTAAAAATCGGCCGCCGCGGACGCTCGAGGCTAAAGTCTTTCCTAACGCATGCCCGGATAAAATCGCGGTTTCTCCAGGGGGAGCCAGATCTTGGACAGCCGGGACGCACTATTCCAGCCCGTTATAGAAGAGGGCGGAGCGTTCTCGTTCCGGGAGTCCGCATTCGCGACGTTCCCCGGCGCGGTGATCCAGGTCGATGCGCGCGGCCGAGGCACCGGCCTCAACTCCCGCGGCGAGGCGCTTCTCGCCGAAACCGCCGAGCCGCAGTGGCACCATGCCGCGGTGCAAATTGCCGCAGTCGTCGAGCGCGGTTTTGCCGCGATTGAGGCATTGACCCTGGAGCGCGTGCTGGAGGCCATGGTGCTTCCGCTCGCCCACGACCGCTCGGCCTTGGTGCTGGTGCGCGACCAGGGCCTCGAGACCAATCTGCGCGAAGCGCTCATCGAGAGCCGACAGCGTTTCAAGGCGCTGGTGGAGATCTCCAGCGATTTCGCCTGGGAGACCAATGCGCAATCCGTCTTCACCTTCGTGTCGCCTCATGGCGCGCTCGGCTGGAAAGCGGCCGACCTTTTGGGGCGGCGAGCCGCCGATTTCCTGATCGACGCCACGCAGACCCAGGCTCACGTGTTCTGCACGGAAAAACCGGTCGCGGACATGGATCTTTGGTTCCGGCGCGCCGACGGCGGAGCGGCGTGCCTCGGCGTCGCCGCCGTGCCGGTGCTCGCGCGGGACGGCTCGCTCAAGGGAGCACGGGGCGTCTGCCGCGACTTGACCGCCGACCGCGCGCGCGACGAGGCGCTTGCCCGCGCGCGCCTGCGCGACCGGTTGATGGCGCACATGGTGCGCACCATGCGAGACGAGATCGAGCCGCAGAAGGCGCTCTCGGCCGCGGTGAGCGCTGCCGGCCTTGCCGCCGGCGCGTCCGGCGGCCTGGTCCTGCGCCGGCTTCCCGACGGAACCGCGGAACAAGCGGTGCGCTGGGGAGAGGAAGCGCCGCCGGAGGCGCTCGTCGCCGTCGAGACCCAATTGGTCGGCGCGATCGATCTCGAGCTCACGGTCGGCGACTACCTCTATGCGGGAATGGCGACCCGCTACCGCGGCGCTTCGAACGGCGCGTTGCTGCTTTGGCGCCGAGCCGGCGACGGTGCCTTCTCGGACGGCGACCGCGCGGTGGTCGCCGACGTCGCCGATCAGCTCGGGATCGCGATCGCCCAGGTCGTGCATCACGAGCGGATCGTGCAGCTCTCGCGGACGGACGGCCTCACCGGACTCCTCAACCGGCGCGCCTGCTTCGAGGAGCTGGAGCGCCGGCTGCAGACGCCGGACGCGAAGCGCCGGCCGGGCGCGCTCCTCTATCTCGATCTCGACAATTTCAAGGTGCTGAACGACCACGCCGGCCATGGCGCGGGCGATGAGGTTCTGCGGAGCTTCGCCCGCATTCTCCGCGAGAACACCCGCGGCGACGATGTCACGGCGCGCCTCGGCGGAGACGAATTCGTGGTCTGGATCGACGGCATCGGCCCGGAGATCGCGGAAACGCGGGCTCGCGCCATCCTCGACGCCTTCCGGGCGCTGGCTCCGGCCACCGGCGACGCCGAGCGGCCGCTGTCGGTCTCGATGGGCTTGGCGCTTTACGCTCCGCAGATCCGGGAGGCGCCGGAGGCGTTGGTCGCCCGCGCCGATCGGGCCATGTACGCGGCAAAGGAAGCGGGCCGCGGTCAGCTCCGCTACGCGACGGCCTCGGCGCCTCGCGAGGAGGCGCTCTCGGCATGATGGAGCTCCTGCAGCGCGTCATGCGCACCGTGCGGGGCGGCGAGAAGCCGCTCGACTACGAGGCCTCGAAGCGCCTCGCCTCCAGCCCCAAGCCCGCCGACCGCCGTGCCGTCGCGCGTCATTCCGGCGCGCGCCCGGAAGTTCTCTATTACCTCACCGGCGACAGCGACCACGAAGTGCGCGCGGGCGTGGCCGCGAACGAATCGACGCCGGTACAGGCGGACTTGATCCTGGCGCGCGATCGCGACGAGCGCGTGCGCGTCGATCTCGCGGCCAAGATCGCGCGGCTGACGCCGAGCTTGAGCAAGGAGCAGCACGACCGCCTGCGCGCCATGACCTACGAGGTGCTCGAGATACTCGTGCGCGACCAGGTCGCGCGGGTGCGCGAGGTCATCTCCACGGTCCTGAAGGACGTGGCGAACGCGCCGCCCCACGTGATGCGCGCCCTCGCGCGCGACAGCGAGATCGTTGTGGCGGGCCCGGTGCTGCAGTTCTCGCCCGTGCTCACCGACGACGATCTGCTCGAGATCATCAACCACGCGCCGATCTCGGGCGCCCTTACCGCGATCGCGCGGCGCATCGAAGTGGCCTCCGCCGTCGCGGACGCCATCGGCGACAGCCCGGACGACGATGCGATCACCGCATTGCTGGAGAATCCGAGCGCGCAGATTCGCGAGGCGACCCTGGACCGGCTGGTGGAGCGCGCGCCGCACGTATCCGCTTGGCACCGGCCCCTGGTGGCCCGGCCATGGCTGCCCGCGGCGGCCGTCAAGAAGCTCGCCCGGTTCGTCGCGCAAAATCTGCTGCAGCTCTTGACCGAGCGCCGTGATCTGGATCCCGAGACCGCGAGCGAGGTGAAGGCCGAGGTGTTGCAGCGGATCGACGCCGCGCCGGATACAGATGAGGTCGAGCCGCCAACGCTTGCGAAGCCACCGGGTAACGGCGCGATTTCCGACGCCCTGGCGCGCGCCCGGGCGCTCAAGGCCGCCGGCGGGCTCGACGAGGCGACGGTTCTGGACGCGCTCGGCAGCGACCGCGCCTTCGTGCGCGCGGCATTGGCCACGCTCGGGGATTTGCCGATGGAGGTGGTGGACCGCGTGCTGGCCGCGCACAGCCCAAAAGGCGTGACGGCGCTGGTCTGGCATTGCCATCTCAGCATGCACGCGGCCGTCAAGGTGCAGATCCAACTGGGCCGGATCGCGCCGAGCGCGGCGGTTCAGCCGCGGGGCGGCGGCTACCCCTTGAGCGAGGAAGCCATGCGCTGGCAGTTGGAATTCTTCGGCGGCGTCCTGGCGCCGGCTGCGTACTGAAAAGAAGACGGCGCCGCGATGGCGGCGCCGCCTCCGAGAGGCTCGGTTCGTTAGCGCTATTGGAAAGCGATCTCGACCATCCGGTTGCGCGGCTCGCGCACGCCCGGCGGCGTCGGAATGGACGGCTCGTGGGAGCCGACCGAGCGCTCGCTGATCCGGTCGGATGCGATGCCGCCTGCGATCAGCGCAGTGCGTACCGCGTCGGCCCTGCGTTGCGCGGGGCCGACAATGGAGCGATCCGTGTCGGCGATGTCGGTCTTGCCGACCACCACGACGACCTTGGCGCTGGTGTCGCGGTTGGCCTCGGTGATCACTTGGGCGATCAACTGCCGGGCCTCGGGCGTGAGGCCGGACTTGTCGACGTCGAAGTAGACGTTGAATTGCCGCTGCGCGGTCGCCGCGGCGGGTTGGGCAGCGCTGGTCGATTGCGGGCCGCGAGACCCGTCCGAGCAACCCGCCAGCGATAGTGCCGCGACCAGGACGGCCGAATATCCCAGACTTCTGCTGATGGCCATCATTGTCGGTTCCTCCTGAGGCTTGAGTATCGGGGCCTGCACGCCGAAGCAGCAGCCGTGACAAAGGTCGCATGAGGATTTGGGGACTACATGGCGGGACTTGGGCGAATTCAGGGCGGGGCCACCGGCCACTGTTTTGCCGCAGCGAACCCCCTTTGGGACGAGGATTTCGCGCGCCGGTTTCTTTCCGGCGGGTGAGCCGCTAGGCTCGGACGGTACGCCCACTGTCCGGGAAAGGCGCCAATGACAGCAAGGACTTCGATGAGATGGCGGCGGCTGGTGATTGCCCTGGCATCGGCTGCGAGCCTTCTTGCCCCCGCTCAGGCACAAACCCTGCTGCGCTCGCCCCAGCAAATTTCCCACTGCCTCTGCCAGAACCGCGTGGTCGACGAGCTCAAGGTGGCGCTCGATCAGCAATGGCGGCTTTACGAGGAGGCGCGGCGGCGCTACGCCGCGCTCGAGGATCAGGTCGACGCGGTAAAGGTACGCATGGACGTCCACGACAGGGATCAGGTCGAGTCGTTCCAGAGACTGCTGGACCAGCGCGACGCGGCGCAGCGCGCGTTCCAGGACGAGGCGACGCCGGCCTATAGCGCCGCTGTCGAGCGCTACAACAGCGCGGTCGAGACCTATAACGGCAGCTGCGCCGACGCGGTCTTCGACCCCGATGTACTCGCGCAGGTCCAGCTCGGGCTCTACTGCCCGCGCTGAGCGGGACGCTCACGGCTTGCGGTGGAGGAACTCGCTGCGCGCGAGGGCGCGGTGCCGCGCCAGCCGGTCGGCGACGCGGAGCGGAGGTTCTCCGCGGGCAACGCGTCCGCCCATGCCGGAGAGCACGCGGTCGAGGCCCGTGCCGTCCATCTCCCAGCTCCGCGTCGGCCCGGTGTCGAGGTGCACGAAGTGCGAGCGGGGATACCAGCCGACGCCGCCGCGGGCCATGCGGCGGGCGGCGGTCTCGGCATCGAGGAGGCGTCGATCGAAGGAGACATCGATCGCGCGTCCGTACATGTGCTGGCTCTTCTCGGCGACGCCGAACATCGTCGCGCGCAGCCGGGCGTTCGTCTCGGGCGTGCGGTAGGCGGACAGCACCGACGCGTTGGTCTCGCCGACCGCGTCCATGACGTCGGCGAGAAAGTCGAGCGTGGCGACGTCGATCGGCCCCACTTTATTTACGTGGAAGTCACGCAGGAAATGCGCGAGGTCGGTGATGGCGTCCGGGATCGGCCCGGTGTTGTCGCGATAGGGGCCCTCGAAGGTTTCGCCCGTATGCACGTTCTTGAGCTTGAGCCGGCGCGGTGCCACCGGCCGCGCGATCGCAACCGGCGCGGCATTGCCCGGCGCGAGGGTGCCCGCTCCGAGAATGCATAGGCCGGTCGCGATCAGCAGATCGCGTCGCCGCAAGAGCGCCGAGCTCATGCGGCACCGGAAGCCCGCGCTTTCCCCCAGGAAAGTGCGCGGGCAAACCGTGCAGCGGGCTCAGTGCCGATCAACGCCAGCGGTGATCGTGGCCCCACCCGCCGCCGCCCCAGCCACCCCCGCCCCCGTAGTAGACGCCGACCGACGGGCCGTAATAGGCGGGGCCGTAGTAGCCAGGGCTGCCGTAGTAGCCGGAGTCGTAATAGCCGTAGCCGGGGGCGGGGGCCACATAGCAAGCGGAGAGGGCCAGCCCCAATCCTGCCACGATTAGCGTCGAGATCGCTGCTTTTGCGCGCATAGTCAGGCCTCCAGGGGTTATCGCGTGAAAGGGCCCCCGCAAAACCTCCGCCTGTATAACGCTGCGCGCGTAGATTTATTTCCACTCGACCCGTCCCACGCCGAAGCGCCTTCGCTGCCGTGCACGGGGCACTATGTAGGGTGGGCACGGTCGAGTAACATCCCCCGAAGCAAAACTGTTGCGCTGAATAGGCGCAACGCCAGAGCCTCAGGGCATCTTCATCGGCATCGAGTCCGGCGGGGCCGAGGCCGATTTGGGCGGCGTACGCGTGACGGCGACGGTGACCTCGAGCGGCGGCGCGGCCGCGAAGGTGAGCGTGATCGGGAAGCTCTCGCCGGCGCTGAGCTGCTTTGTCATGCCCATGAGCATGATGTGATAGCGCCCGGGCTCGATCGCCGTGCTGGCTCCCGCCGGCAGCGCGAGCTCGGGCACCGGCTTCATGCTCATGATGCCGTTCGCCGTCACGTCCTCGTGGACTTCCGCCCGCTCGGCCACCGGCGTGTTGACGCCGACGAGGCGATCGCCGGCGGCGCCGCGGTTGCTCAGCATGAGATAGACCGCGCCGGTTCTCGTGCCCTTGAGGGTCGGCCGCGCCCAGGCGTCGCTCGCCGCGATGGGAGAATCATCGGCCATGGCCGGACTCGCGAGAGCGCACAGCGCGACCGCCGCGAGTAGGACCAGGCATTTCCGCATCGGGCTCTCCTCCGTCGGGTCAGCTCTGGCGCCCCGGCGGCGCGTTCAGGCGGTCGAGCGGGAAGATCGGACGCCGGACGCGGACATAGTCGAGCCGGGAATTGTCGGACGTTGTGACGCCCTCGCCGTCGAGCGTGATGGTGGCGCGGCCGAGCGGCGCGAAGCCCGCGCGGTAGTGGATCCGCGATTTCAGCAGCAGGTACCGCTTGGTGCGCGGGTCTATTCCGACGCTGGTGAAGACGCCGATGTCCCAGGGCTCGTGATGCCGGGAGACCACGACGATCTGCATGGTGCCGGTGTCGAGCACGGCGGTCGGCCCCATCTTCACGGTGACGCCGGTATACATGGGGCCGCGCACGATCCATTCGCCGTCGGTGAGGGTGCGAACCCGTCCGGTGATCTCGAGCGGCGTGCCCTTGAGCTTGACCGAGGGCATATCGGTGCGGCCGCCGAGCTCGAGCGTGACCGTGGCGCCGACGCCTGCCTTCGCCATCTGCTGCACGGCCGTCGGGTCCCAGACCGCGGCCACCGCGACGTCCTCCAGGCCTTGCCGCAGCACCTCCGCGATTACGGTCATCACGTCCTCGGTGCCGCCGGAGCCGACGTTGTCGGCGTGGTCCAGCAGGAGGACGGGACCGCTGGCGATGGCCTTGGCGCGCGCCACCGCTTGCGTGAGCGGCTCCGGCCGGTAGAGCAGCTCTTGCCGCTGCTCCCACGCGCTCTCCATCAGCCGCCGCGCCGAGGCGCTCGCGGCGTCGCGGTTGCCATCCGAAACACAGATCGCGGACATGCCGGCGTCCGCGAAGTCCGCTAGCGGGAAGCCGCCGAACACGGTCGCCGCCAGCATGCCTTTGGCCTCCTCCTCGCGCGTGAGCCGGATGAGCGTCTTGAAGGGCTCGTCGTCCGTGCCCATGCGGAGCGTCTGCGCCAGCAGCGGCCGGCGGTCCCAGCCCATCACCGGATGGATCTCGCCCTTGAGCGCGCGCAGCAGGATGCGGCCGACCTGCTCGCCCACCACCTCCATGTCGACGTGCGGGTAGGTCTTGTAGCCGATCAGCGTCGTCGAGTTGCGCACCATCGCCTCCGTGAGATTGGCGTGGAGGTCGCAGGTGACGGCGATCGGCAGATCCGGCGCAATGGCGCGGATCGATTCGAGGAGCGTGCCCTCGCCGTCGGGTGTGGTCTCCGCCACCATGGCGCCGTGGAGATCCAGGAGCGCGGCATCGCAACCGCGGCGCACCGCCTCCAGGATCGGCGTGACCATGGTCTCGTAGGCGGCTTTCTCGACGGGGCCGCTGGGCATCGCTTCGGCGGCGACCGGTGTCGCCACCTCCGCGCCCATCTCGCGCGCGAGCTTGAGATAGGCGCCGAACGGCATCGCGGTGCCCTCATAGGCCCGGCGCGCGTCGGCGCTGAAATAGGCGCCCCACTCCTCGAACCGCCGCCAGTCCGTGCGGATGGGCGAGAAGGTGTTGGTCTCGTGCTTCATCATCGCGATGACGAAACGCATCGCCGTCAGGCCTCCGCGCCGTAGAGCGCTTTGGGATCGACGATCGGCTCCGCGATCCGCTCGAGCCCGCCGCCGCGCAGCGCGCGGAAGAAGCAGCTGCGCGTCCCCGTGTGGCAAGCGGCGCCGACCTGGTCCACCAGCAGTAGCACCGCATCGCCGTCGCAGTCGACGCGCAGCTCGACCAGCCGCTGCGTCTGGCCGGACGTCTCGCCCTTGCGCCAGAGTTTGCCGCGTGAGCGCGAGAAATACGTGACGTGGCCGGTAGCCAGGGTCTCGTCGACCGCCTCCCGGCTCATCCAGGCGAGCATCAGCACCTCGCCGGTATCGTGCTGCTGCGCGATCGCGGCCACCAGGCCATCGCGGTCGAACTTGAGAGCGGACAGCAGCGCCGCGGCGGCGCTCGGGGAAGGCGCGGTCATGAGGTCTCCGGAGCGGGGTCTGGCGCCTCAGTAATAGAAGGATTGGCCCGCTCGCCGCAACCCGCGCGCGGGCTTTAGGGCGAGAGGGTCATCCCCTGCGGCCGGATCAGCCCGTCCGGGCTCGGCGCGAATCCCTGGAGTTTCGCGGTCGTGCCCCAGATCCATTTGATGTTGTAGAGGAAGAGCTGCGGCCGATCGGCGAGATAAATGGCCGCCGCTTCCTTGTAATGCTTGAGCCGCTCGGCGGTGTCGGTGGTCTGGCGGGCCTTCGCCAGCGCCTCGTCGAGCGGCTTGCTGCAGTATTTGCCCCAGTTGATGAAGCCATCGCACTGCAGCCAGATGGAGATGTTGCCGTCGGGGTCGGGCCGGCCGCTCCAGATGACGAGCACCGCCTGGTAGTCGCCCTTGGCGCCCGCGGCGGTGAGCGTGTTCGCCTCCATCGCCTGGATCTTCATGTCGAAGCCGGCCTCGGCGGCCATGGACTGCAGCACCTGTGCCACCTGCAGCTCGAGCGGACTGTTGACGGCGATCAAGGTGAAGGAGAAATGCTCCGCGCCCGCCTCCTTGAGCAGACGCTTCGCCTTGTCGAGGTCGCGCGCCGGTACGGGATGGCCAGTATCGTAATAGGTCGACCCCGGCAGGATCGGCTGATTGTTGGGCACATACTCGCCGGCGAAGACGACCTGGTTCAGCACGGTACGGTCGATCGCGGCCTCGAAGGCTTCGCGCACCCTCGGGTTCTCGCCGAGCGGCGTCTTGGCCGCGGATCCGTTGGCGAGATTGATGGAAAGGCTGTAGTAGCCGAGGGACGGGCTCTCCACCAGCGTCAGCGCGGGGTCGCTGCGGATCGCGGGCGCGTCCGTGGGCGCCACGCGCTCGATCATGTCGAAACCGCCGGCTCTCAGGTTGGCGAGCCGAACCGCGCTGTCCGGCACGGCCGAGAATACGACCTCGTCGATGTGGATCGCGTCCTTGTTCCAGTAGTCCGCGAATTTCTGCAGCACGATCTTCTCTTGCGCGACGCGCTCCCGAAACTTGTAGGGGCCGGAGCAGACGGGATCGGTGGAGTATTTGTCGCCGGCGGCGCGCGCGGCCTTCGGCGACACCATCATGCCCGCGCGGTCGGAGAGCACGCCGATCAGCGGCGCGTAGGGCTCCGACAGGTGAAAGCGCACGGCCGTGGGGTCCACGACCTCGACGCTCTTGATCGACTTCACCTCGGCCTTGCGCTTGGAGAACTCGGCGGTCTGGTAGCGCTCGATGTTGTATTTGACCGCCTCGGCGTCGAAAGGCTCGCCGTCGTGGAACTTGACGCCCGGCCGTAGCTTCATGGTGAGCGTGAGATTGTCGGGGGACCACGACCATTCCGTCGCGAGCTGCGGCACGTAATTGGCCTTGGCGTCGAGATCGACCAGCTTGTCGCAGAGGCTCGAGAACACCACGCGGCCGACGAAGCTGATGCCGGTGGCGGGATCGAGCGCGTCGGGGTCCTCGTTGAGGGCGATCCGGAGCGTGCTCGCTTGCGCGAGGCTTGCGCCCAGAACGAATCCTGCCGCCAGGATTCCAATACTGATCGGTCGCGCCATGTCCCCCTCCGATCGCCGCCGGCCCGTGTGACCGTGCCACGTGGAGTATAGGCACGGTCCGGCCGGCGGGCGAACGGGGACGCGGGGCGGCTCTACTTCGCGGGCTTATAGCGCGGCAGTGCTTGTCCGGTCTCGAGCAGGCTCTTCAGGCTCGCCAGCACGATGGGCCAGCCCCCGGACACCGCCTGGATGAACTTCGAGCCGGTGCGATCGATCTCATGGGTCACCGTGAGTTTCACCATCTGAGCCACGGTCTCGAGCTCGAAGGTGGCGCGCGAGTAGCCTTCGGCGGTGAGCTCCGGCATGAACTCGTTCCGCCATTTGATGACGAGGCGCCGCGGCGGGTCCGCCTCGACGATCTCGCCGGTGTCGGCTACGCGCCCGTCCTCGAACCGCAGCTTCCACGACGAGCCCGGCTTCCAGTCGCTCTCGGCCGAGATGCCTTGCCAGTAAAGCCGCGTGAACTCGGCTTTCGTCAGGTGATCCCACAGCGTCTCCGGCGTGGTGCGGATATAGGTGACGTAGACGAATCGATCGCTCATCGGCCTTCCTTTTCGAGTTTGCGTTTGAGGTCCGCGAGGGCGCCGAGACGCCCGCGCTCGAACTTATCGATCCAGCGGTCCGCGATCTCGTGGATCGGAACCGGATTGAGGTAATGCAGCTTCTCGCGGCCGCGCTTCTCGGTGACCACCAGATTGGCGGCCTCGAGGATTCCGAGGTGCTTGGTCACGGCCTGCCGGGTCATGTCGGGGCGCTCGCAGAGCTCGCTCAGGGTCTGTCCATTCCGGGCACGGAGGGCATCGAGCAACGCGCGCCGGGTCGGATCGGCAAGCGCCCTGAACACCGCATCCATGCTCATGCGGGATAATAGGCAACTAACAGGTTGCCTGTCAAGAGTGCTGAGTGGGCGGGGTGCGTCCTTCGACGCGGGCCTATCGGCCCTTGCTCAGGATGAGGGGCAGTGGGTTGGGCACAATGAAAAGCACCTCATCCTGAGCAAGCGAGCCTTGGCGAGCGCGTCGAAGGACGCACCACGCTTGCCGACGCGAAGCGAGTCGCCTACTCCCGCCAGTGGTGGCAGGCGACGCGGTGGGTTTCGCTGAGGCAGTCCTCGGGCGGCGCGACTTCCGCGCAGAGCGCGGTCGCTTTGGGGCAGCGGGTGCGGAAGAGGCAGCCGCTCGGAGGGTCGAAGGGCGAGGGCAGGTCTCCGCTCAGCACGATGCGCGGCTTCGCCGCCTCGCGATCGGGATCGGGGATCGGCACCGCGGAGATCAGCGCCTGGGTATAGGGGTGCCGGGGGCTCGCATAGAGCTCGTCGCGGCTCGCTGCCTCCATGACACGGCCCAGATAGAGCACGAGGATGCGGTGGCAGATGTGCCGGACCACGCTCAGATCGTGGGAGATCAGGATCAGCGAGATCTTGAGCTCGCGCTGCAGCCGCATCAGCAGGTTGACGATCTGCGCCTGGATCGACACGTCGAGCGCCGAAACCGGCTCGTCGCACACGATGAGCTTTGGATTGAGGATCATCGCGCGCGCGATGCCGATGCGCTGGCACTGGCCGCCCGAGAACTCGTGCGGGTAGCGGTTCAGCATGTGCGGGCTCAGGCCCACCTTCGCCATCATCTCCTGGACGCGCGCTTTGCCCTCGGCCCTGGGGGTCGACGGCGTGAAGGTGTCGAGCGGCTCGCCGATGATCTCGCCCACGGTCATGCGGGGATCGAGGGCGGCGAGCGGATCCTGGAACACGATCTGCATGTCGCGGCGGAGCGGCCGCATGTGCTGGGCGTCCAGGCCCTGAATCGGGCGGCCGAGCCAGATCACCTCGCCGGAGGTCGCGGGGATCAGCTGCAGAATGGCGCGGCCGAGGGTGGATTTTCCGCAACCGGATTCGCCGACGACGCCGAGGGTCTCGCCCGGCGCCAAGCGGAGGCTGACGCCGTCCACGGCCTTGAGCAGAGTCGGGCGTCCCATCAACCCGCCGCGCGTCCTCCCGGAGAAATGTACCTTGAGGTCGCGCACCTCGAGGAGCGGCCCGGCGGCGCTCATGCCGGAACGTCCAGGCGCTCGAGATGGCAGGCCTTGCGCCGACCGACGCCGACCTCGCGAAGCGCCGGTTCTTCCGTCCGGCAGCGCTCCATCCGCCAGGCGCAACGCTCGTTGAAGGCGCAGCCCGGCGGCAGCCGCTGCAGGTTGGGCGGCTGGCCCGGAATGGTGCGCAGCTCCGCGCCATCGGCTTCGTCGAGGCGGGGCGTGGAGCGCAGGAGCCCGTGGGTGTAGGGGTGCTGCGGCTCGTAGAAGATCCGGCGTACCGGCGCATCCTCGACGATGCGCCCGCCGTACATCACGAGGACGCGGTCGCAGAGTCCGGCCACCACGCCGAGCGCATGGGTGATCAGCACGATCGCGGTGTTGCTGCTGCGCTTGAGCTCGCGCATGAGGTCGAGGATCTGCGCCTGGATGGTAACGTCGAGCGCGGTGGTGGGCTCGTCGGCGATCAGCAAGTCCGGCTGGCAGAGCAGCGCCATCGCGATCATGACGCGCTGGCGCATGCCGCCGGAGAACTCGTGCGGGTACATGTCGAAGCGGCGCGCCGCCTCGGGGATGCGCACGCGCTCGAGCATGGCGATCCCGGCAGCCCGAGCGTCGGCCTCGCTCATCCCGCGATGGGTGACGAGCACCTCGGTCATCTGCCGGCTGATCCGGAGGTAGGGATTGAGCGAGGTCATGCTGTCCTGAAAGATCATCGCGACGCGGCTGCCGCGGATGCGGTTGAGCTCGTCGGGCCGCATGCCCAACAGCTCCGTACCGCGAAACCGTGCGCTTCCGGTGGCCCGGCCGTTGGCGGCCAGGAGTCCCAGGATGGTCAAGAAGACCTGGCTCTTGCCCGAGCCGGACTCGCCGACCACGCCGACGGTCTCCCCCTCGGCGACGCTGAAGCTGACGTCGTTGACTGCCTTGACATCGCCCTCGGGCGTGTCGAAGCGGGTGTTGAGCCGGCTGACCTCCAGGAGCGCCATCGCGGGCCTAGTGTCCCGCCCCTGAAATTCGTAACGCGAATTTCAGGGATAAGCGGGCCACTACTTCATCGAATCTAGTGTGATTCAGATTCCGAAGTTCGCATGCGAACTTAGGGATCATCACACTAGCGGTCCCGGGGATCGAAGGCGTCGCGCAAGCCGTCGCCGATGAAGTTGAAGCAGAACAGGCTCGCCGCGAGAAAGATCGCGGGGAAGATCAGCATCCAGGGCGCGCTCTCGATCTCGGCGGCGCCTTCGCTCACCAGCACGCCCCAGCTGGTATAGGGCTCCTGAACGCCGAGGCCGAGGAAGGAGAGGAAGCTCTCGGTCAGGATCACCTGCGGAATGGTGAGCGTCGAATAGGCGATTACGGGACCGATGGTGTTGGGGATGATGTGGCGGCGGATGATCTTCGCGGTGGAGACGCCGCCGGCGCGCGCGGCCTCGATGAACTCGCGGCGCTTCAGCGAGAGCGTTTGTCCCCGCACGATGCGCGCCATGGTGAGCCATTCGACCGCGCCGATGGCGACGAAGATCAGCACGATGTGCCGGCCGAACACCACCATCAGCAGGATCACGAAGAACAGGAACGGCAGCGAATACATGACATCGACGAAGCGCATCATCGCGCTGTCGACGCGGCCGCCGAAATAGCCGGCGATCGCCCCATAGGTCACGCCGATCACCAGGCTCACCGAGGTCGCGGCGAGGCCCACCGCCAGCGAGACGCGCGCGCCATAGAGTGTGCGCACGAAGAGGTCGCGGCCATTGGCGTCGGTGCCGAACCAGTGCGCCTGCGCGAAATCCGGCGGCGCGCGGATCGCGTCCCAATAGACCTCGTCGAAGGGATGCGGCGAGAGATAGGGCGCGAAGATCGCGAGCAGCGTGATGAAGCTGAGCACGAAGATGCTCACCACCGCCGCGCGGTTGCGCCGGAGCCGCGCCAGCGCGTCCTGCCAGAGCGAGCGCCCCGCGATCTCCTCGAGCGTTGTCGAATCCTGCGAGGTTGCCGCGTCAGTCATAGCGGATCTTCGGATCGAGCACGCCGTAGGCGAGATCGACCAGCAGATTGAGCAGGATGATCAGCGAGCCGTAGAAGATCACCACGCCCATCACCAGCGTGTAATCGCGGTTGAGCGCGCCCTGGACGAAATAGCGGCCGATGCCGGGGATCCCGAAGATGGTTTCGATCACCACGGAGCCCGTGATGATTCCGGCGATGGCGGGCCCGAGATAGGACACCACCGGCAAGAACGCCGCGCGGAGCGCGTGGCGGCCGACCACCAGGCGGCCGGGCAAGCCTTTCGCGCGGGCGGTCCGGATGTAGTTGGAGCGCAGCACCTCGATCATGCTGGCGCGCGTGAGCCGCGCGATATAGGCGACCGGCGGCAAGGCCAGCGTCACCGTTGGCAGGATCAAGTTGCGCAAGCTGCCGCCGCCGTAGCCGCCGACCGGCAGGAGCCGCAGATAGACGCCGAGGACGAGCGTCATCAGCGGCGCCATCACGAAATTCGGAACGGTGATGCCGATCATGGCGGTCGCCATCACGGCATGATCGACGCCGCTGTTCTGCCGGAGCGCCGCGAAGATCCCGAGCCCGCCGCCTGCGATCACCGCCAAGAGGATCGCGGCGATGCCGATCTCGAACGAGACCGGAAATCCGCTCTCGATCAGCTCGACCACCGAGTAGTCCTGGTACTTGAAGGAGGGACCGAGGTCGCCTCGGAGCGCCTTGCCGAGATAGATCCCGTATTGCACGACCAGCGGCTGGTCGAGGTTGTAGGCCTTCTTGATGTTGGCCTCGACCGCCGGCGCCAGCATCCGCTCGCGGTCGAACGGCCCACCGGGCGCCAGCCGCATCATGAAGAACGACACCGTCATGACCACGAACAGCGTCGGTATCGCGCCGCCGAGCCGCCGAAGGGTGTAGGCCAACATACCGGGCCTAGGCGCCGTAGGATTCCCTCTCCGCACGAAGTGGGGAGAGGGAGGGACCCAATCGCTCGACAGAGCGATTGGGAGGGTGAGGTGTGCCTCCGCGGCACAATGGCGATTGCTCTCGACACCCACCTCACCCGCTCGCTCCGCTCGCACCCTCTCCCCCCGCAAGCGCGGGCGGAGAGGGGGTTTCAAGATCGCACCACGATCACGGCGTCGAGGGCCAGCACGCCTCGGCCCTTCGGCAGCACCGCGAACGGATTGATATCGAGGCTCGCGATCTCGCCGGCGTGAGCTGCGGCGAATTGCGAGAGGCGCACAATCGCGTCCGCGAGCGCGTCGGTGTCGGAGGGTGGCGCCCCGCGTAGTCCGTCCAGGATTCGGCAGCCCTTCAATTGCTTGATCATGGCGCGCGCCTCGGCAAGGTCGATCGGCGCCGCGCGCAGCACCACATCGCCGAGCGCCTCCACGAGCGTACCGCCGAGCCCGAGCGCGACCATCGGTCCGAACGCCGGATCGTTCTGGATACCCAGAATAGTCTCGATGGCATCCTCCACCATGGGCGCAACCAAGCATCCGCGCAGCGTCGCCTCCGGAAGAGCCTTGCGGACGCGGGTCATGATCCCGGTGAAGGCCGCACGCACGGCCCCGGCGGTGCCCAGCCGCAAGGCCACGCCGCCGAGCTCGGTCTTGTGCAGGATCTCCGGCGCCACGACCTTGAGCGCGACGGGGTAGCCCAGCTCGGCCGCGGCGCGCACGGCCTCGTCGGCGGTGCGCACGAGCCGGTGCGGCACCACGGGAATGCCGGCGCGCGAGAGGATCGCGAGTGCCGTCGGCTCGTCGATCGGGCCGGCGGGAAGGGGGTCGAACGCCGGGACCGCCGGCGTGGCCGGCGCCGCCGCGAAGGCGCGGCGGAAGCCGGCGAGGGCGGCGACTGCCCGCACGGCATGGACCGGCTCCTCGACG
>DATNIT010000134.1:0-2953 GCA_035604335.1 Allostellaceae bacterium
CCAGCCGGTGCCGGTCGCGACGTCGAGGAAGCGCTCGCCGGGCCGCGGCGCCAACCGGAGCACGACATGTTCGATCGCATCAGCGATCGTCTCGCTGATCGCGTCGTAGTCGCGGCCGCCCGAGCCCCATATTGCCGCGGCCTTCTCGCTATGCGGACGGTTGCCGGGCATCGTCGTCACGGTCATCGCACTCTCCCGCTGTCCCGGTCGGTGGTTTGGCCGGGTGCGGCGGCATTGTCGTCGCGCCCGGCCGGTTCCCATCGATCGACGTTTAGCCCAACTTGCGCAGATTCGACCACTCGGTTTAGGCAAATCAATGGCTTAGCCGAAAAGTCGCCACTACATTTTTTTGCGGGTTGGGTCAGGCGCTATGCGCGATAACGGGCAGCTCGTGGTCGGCCAGGCGCATGCGCTTGGGCAAGACGATGCCGAGGCGGTCGAGGAGCGCTGCTTGAGCGGCGTCGGGTTGAGCGACGCAGCGTAGACGGATGTGGCCGTGGGACACTGTCGGCAAGATGATGTCGTGCGATTGAATTCGGGCGAGCTCTTCGAGGATCGTGCGCGGGGAGTTTCCGAGACCGGCGCGGCTCTGCCACATCTCGAGGCACTTCCATAGGACGAAGGCGAGGAAGCAAACCAGGATGTGAGCCTGGACGCGATCCTCGCGCTGGTGCCAGATCGGACGGACGTTGAGCTGGTCCTTCTGGATGCGGAAGGCGGCTTCGGCCTGGGTAAGCTGGATATACGCTTTCCAGAGCTGCTGATCGCTCCAATCAGTGATGTTCGATCTGAGGAGATAGGTGCCTTCCGAGATCGCCGCCCAATCGTCGAAGGCGTCGTTGCAGGTCACGGTGAGACGAAGCCCTGCCGGGCAGCTGTCCGGCTGCAACGCGATGGCGAAGCGCGCCGCGGCGCGCTGGTTCTGTTGCAGGATGCGGCCGATCTGCCGGTTCACTTGCGCCGGATCGAGCCGCTTCTTCGAGCGGGTGATGCGCCTGGCCAAGCGTTGCAACCCTACCTCGATGCGTTCGCTGAACTTGTCGTGCATCGCCCGCTCTTTGTTGCGCCGGTCGGCGGAGCGGCAAAGGATCACGGTCTCGTCCGTCTCGGGATAGCGCGCGAGCTTGACCTCGACGCCCTCCTGGATCGTGCGCCAACCGTCCGGGCGAGCAAGCTCGGCGGCGAACTTCTTCAGCTCCGACTTCGGCGCGCCAATGATGTAGCGACGGCCTGTTTCGCGCAGCCACGCCAGGTTCTCGGCGCTGGCCATGCCGCGGTCGGTGATCCAGACGCGGCCCACCACGCCATGGCGGGCTTCCATGGTCGCTACGATCGTCTGCAAGGTCTTCGAATCGTGGGTGTTGCCGGCGAACACCTCATAGCCCAGCGGAAACCCATCGAAGGTCACCACCAGCGCGATGCACACCTGCTTGCAGTCGGGGCGATGATCGCGGGAATAGCCCCGTTTGGCCTGCGGATTGCCTTCCGCCAGACCTTCGAAGTACGTGCTCGTCACATCGTAGAGCAGCACTTCGTTCTGGATCGCGAACAGCTCTCCGCAGCGCTTCGACAAATGCGCTTCCAGAGCCGCCTTGTGCGCCAGCAGGTGATCGAGGCCGCGATAGAGCCGGTCCTTGTTGACCTCCTCGTCGCCAAGCTGCAGCAGATCGCAAAGTGCCGTGCGGCGGTACCAGTCTTCGGCTATGTGCAGCTCGCTTGACGGCTCGCAGAAACGTGCCGCAACCAGCACCGCCGCCATCTTCGCCCAGGAGATATGTTCCTGGCCCGGCGGAAGCAGCCGCTCGCACAGATCCTCAAGTCCCATCCCGCGCCATAGCGCCAGCGCCAGATAGACATCGCCAAACTGCCGCGAGCGCTCAACCCGGATGCCCTTCAGGCGAACCGGTACCGCCACATCGCGGCTGCCGTCGTCAAACAATGGCGTCGCTTCAGGCGCGCCGATCAGATGCCGGGCAAGGGCACGCGCTTCAATGCGACCCGGCTCGTCAAGTTCGCCAAGATGCGCAACCGTCTGCTGAATGACGCGACGACCCACGCGGACGCTGCGCACCAGGCTCCAATACCGATGGACCTTGCCATCCTTCTTACGAGTCGTGTGCCGCAGATACATGCGGCGAATCAATCTGACTCGCGGCCGGCCGAAAACCCCCAAGGTCGCCACTACACGCCAAATCCGACCCTCTCACCACTGCAAGCCATTGATCCGACAAGACCGCTGCGACAAATCGACTCCCCCTAGCGACCTCAAACTGCGCAAGTTGGGCTAGTCAGCGCGTCGGCGGGATCGTCGCGCCCGGCCCGAGCGGGCGCTGCATGAGCACGCTGTCAAGCCAGCGGCCGTGCTTCCAGCCGACCGCGGAAAACGTGCCGACCGCAGCGAAGCCGAGGGATCGGTGCAGGCGGATCGAGGCCGTATTGCCGGAATCGCCGATGACGGCGATCATTTGGCGAAACCCGTCGTCCGCGCATCGTTCGATGAGAGCGGCGAGGAGCGCTTGGCCAATGCCGTGCCCTTGCGCCTCGGGCGCGACATAGACCGAATCCTCGATGGTGTTGCCATAGCCCGGGCGCGGCCGATACGGACCGGCATAGGCGTAACCGAGCAGGCCACCCTCGCCTGCAGCGGCCAGCCACGGGTGGCCGGCCCCGCAGAGAGCCGCGAAGCGGCGCGCCATTTCCTCGACGCTCGGCGGCGTCAGCTCGAAGCTGGCGGTGCCGTTCGTTACCGACTCGCCGTAGATCGCGGCAACCGCAGGAACGTCGGCGGCTTCGGCCGGACGGATCGTGAAACGCATCGGCAGCCTCAGCAAACTCCTCTCCGCTCATGCTGAGGTGTTCGATCGCGAAGCGATCGAGCCCCTCAGAATGAGGGCGTGGGTGTATTGCAGAACGGCAGCAAGTGCGAGCGGTTACGCCTCAGTCGGCCTTCTTG
>DATNIT010000135.1:0-2008 GCA_035604335.1 Allostellaceae bacterium
TGCTAACCGATTCGACCACCAGCCGCGCGGCGTAGGACCCACGCCCGGCCGCGCCGCGACCGCATCGATCCGCTTCGCGGCATCGATCCCGCAAACGGGCGGGGGAAAACTCCCTGATATCGCGCTCCTTGATGGAGAATCTTGCCGCGGCCGCGTAGTCCGCAACCGGCCGGCCGCCGCATTTTTGTCACAGCGTTCGCGCAGCATTTGCTCCTCAGCGATGCTTATTTTTTCTCATGGGCGAATTCCTCGCTCGCCCGCCAGCTCTTGGAAGAGCGACCATTGGATGAATGGAGGGCTTAGATATGAGCATGAAGACATGGCTGCCGTTGGCATTTGGGGCCGCCTTGCTGGCAGCACCGGCCGCGGCACAGACGAGCTCTATCCTTTGCTCAGAGACCGACGCCACGGTCAACGCCATCGAGTACCAGGCGCGGCAAGGCCTGGAGCCGCCCCGCACGCAAGGCGACGTGACTTACCTCAGCGGCGGAGTGGGCAGCGATTCGGTCCAGGCGATGCGCGAGATCGAGCGCGCCTACAACTTGCGCCTGATGTTCGCCGTGGAGGGTTCAGGTGAATATCTCGCGGACGTGCGGGTGAAGCTCGTGGATGCAAGGGGACGGACGGTCCTCGACGCGGTGTCCGATGGACCTTATTTCTTCGCCAGGGTGCCACCCGGCAGGTACCAGGTCGTAGCGGAGAACGAAGGCAACGCCATCACGCGCTCCGTCGACGTGTCCCCGGGCGGTGCGGTGTCGCAGTCCTTCTACTGGCGCTCGGCGAGCTGACGCAGCCGCGCCCGCCCGCTGCAGTCCTATCGCTGAACTCTCCTCGCCGGGTGGCGCTGCCGTCTTGAGCTGCGCCCTGCCCGGTGGGGCTACCCCTCTCGGTGCGCGGACGCTCGGGCGGCGGCAAAAGCGCGCGCGGGAAAAGGGCTTGTCGGAAAAGGGGGGAAGCGAAGTCGGCGCAGCCGCCCTCAGTGCACGCTCATCGGCTCGAGGTCGTGCTGCTTCAAGGTTACAAAAGCGAGCTCGCGCGTGGCCATCAGGCCGAGCTGGGTGCCGTCGGCGGCGAACACCGCATAACCGTCGGCGCCCTTCTCGGACACCTTCTTGACATAGGCGAGCTCCTGCATGCCGAGCGCATAGAGCTCGCGCGAGGTGATGGTGCGCAGATCGTTGGACGCGTCGGTCATCTTACTGGTCATCCTATAGTGCTCCTCATCCTCTTGGGCCCGCTTTCCTAAGCCGGCACCCCTAAGGCTGATTTTTTCCGGCCACGAGCTCGATCGTCTCCGCCTTGCGCGCCGCGCGCTTGGGTGCCGTGTCGATCTTGACCGTACGCACCCGGTTGGCCGCCGGCCGCCGGCTGAGCTCGACGTGGAGAAGGCCGTTGTCGAGATGGGCGCGCACCACCTCGATGCCGTCGGCGAGCACGAAGCTGCGCTGGAACTGGCGCGCCGCGATGCCGCGGTGGAGGTAGACGCGCTCGCCCTCTTCCTCGGCCTGCTTGCCGCGAATGACGAGCTGGTTGTCCTCGAGCTGGATCGAGAGTTCGCTCTCGGAGAAGCCCGCGACCGCGAGCGTGATCCGCAAGCCGTCCTCGCCGATCTGCTCGATGTTGTACGGCGGATAGCCGTCCGCCGCCGCCTTGGAGACCCGCTCCAGCGCCTGCTCGAAATGATCGAAGCCAAGCAGGAGCGGACTGTTGAAGAGCGTCAGCCGTGCCATCCAGCAACCTCCTCTGAACGAGCGAGTCGCCCTACTGGGTCCGTTTCCGGCACCCTCTCGCGCGGCAGCCCCGCCGGGCACTACCGCGCAATTTCTATGTAAGAACCCCGCGAAGCACGATCAAGGGGGGGCGCGAGAAGAGAAAATCGGCAAAACAAACAGTTATGCCTCAGAGCCGGGTCAGAAGTGGCGCACCGCCGGGATGGCGCACATCACGTTGACGAGCGCCTGGCGCTTCTCGGCCTTGACCGCCTCGAGCGCCCGCGCGAAGGCGGGAA
>DATNIT010000136.1:0-115460 GCA_035604335.1 Allostellaceae bacterium
CGCGGACCCGACAGCGAAGATACGCCAAGGCGCAAGCGCGGGCTCGTGAACGCGCGGACGCTAGAGCGCTATGAGGAATTGCTGCGCCTTCATGCAGTGCCGACGCTGGGCGCGCGCCCGCTCCAACAGATCAGACCGACCGAGATTGACACCCTCTACACGACGCTTGAACAGCGCCTCTCACCGCGCACTGTGCATCATCTTCATGTCGTATTAGGTGCATGTCTCAATGCCGCTGTTCGCAAGGAGCTGATCATCCACAATCCAGTTGCGAGAGCGGAGGCACCGTCACTAGGCGACAGCGATGCAGGCACCGTGCTCGATCAGGAGCAATTGGCAGCACTTGTGCAAGGATTTCGCAATTCGACACTATTCCCTATCGTGTCGGTCGCCGCCTTCACTGGCGCTCGCCGCAACGAAATCCTCGCGCTGAGGTGGTCCGATCTCGACATCAGCAACAAGACACTCACAATCAGGCGGGCTCTCGAACAGACGAAAAAGCATGGCCGAGGCACTAAGGAGCCCAAGACTGCGCGCGGGACAAGGATCATTGCAATCGATGATGGATTGATCGCATTGCTCGTCCAGGTCCATGAGAAACACTTGCGCATCAAAGCTGGAGTGCCGGAGAGCGACACGGTAGACCTGTCGCTGGTGAGGCTGCCGCCCGACGCGCTCATGTTCCCCTCGCCTGCGGGTGACGATTTCAGCTTCACGCGGTTCCGGAACCCGTATGCTGTCACCAAGGAGTTTGGTCGGAAGGCACGGGGGCTCGGTTTTCCCAAGCTGCGCTTTCACGACCTACGCGGCACACACGAGACGTTGCTACTCGACGCTGGCGTGCCGGTTCATGTCGTCGCTGCGCGTTGCGGCCATGATCCGGCGGTGTTGCTGCGCAGCTATGCGAAGCGGACGAAGAAAGCCGACATGAGCGCCGCCGCGGTCATCGGTGCCTTGTCAAAGGGGGTACTCGGCGGATAGGAACGGGCGCCAGTCGCGGCCCCCTGAGACAGATCCTGCTTAGCAATTGGAACGCTCGGCGACCGTGCCCGCAACGGGCCCATGCCAGTTTGGGTCCAACTTGGGTCCAAAGCCGCAATGGTTATCGGATTGTTCTGGGTTAGCTCATTGATGTTGTTATTAAGTACACCCCTACACCACCACATTGACGATCCGGTTGGGTACGATGATGACCTTGCGCGGCGCGCGGCCATCGAGGTGGCGCGCCACCGCCGGAAGTGCCAGCGCGGCGCTCTCCGCCGCGGCTTTTTCGCTGTCTCGCGGCAACTCCAGGGTGCCGCGCAGCTTGCCATTGACCTGCACCGCGATGGTGACCCGCTCCTCCGCGACCAGCGCCGGGTCCGCCTCGGGCCAGGGTTCGTTCATGATCAGCGTCCGGTGCCCGAGCTCGTACCAGAGCGCCTCGGCCAAGTGCGGCATCATGGGAGCAACGAGCTTGCACAGGACCTCGAGAGCCTCGCGTCGCGCGACCGCGGCGGCCGGGTCGCGCGCTTCGAAATCCTCGATGGCGTTCGACAACTCGCGGATCCGCGCCACGGCGCTATTGAACCGGAAAGAATCCAGACAGCGCGTGACCTCGAAGATCGCTCGGTGCACCTCCTGCCGCATCGCCTTGACGCCGTCGTCTACCGGCGGGCTCGACGCCACCCCGATCTCCGCGATGGGCCGCGTGCCCTCCGTTACCAGCTGCCAGAGCCGGTTCACGTAACGCCACACGCCCTTGATGCCCGCATCCGTCCATTCGAGATCGCGCTCGGGCGGGCTGTCCGACATGAGGAAAAGACGCGCGGTGTCGGCGCCGTACTCGGAGATCACGGACTCGAGGCCGACCACGTTCTTGCGCGACTTGCTCATCTTCTCGAGTCGGCCGACCTGAACCGGCCGACCCTTGGCGTCGACGAGCGAGCCGTTCTCTGTCTCGGTCACCTCGTCGGGGAACAGCCAGTCGCCGTCGGCGTTCCGATATGTGGCGTGGCAGACCATGCCTTGGGTGAAGAGGCCCGCGAACGGCTCCTTCAGGTCGAGATAGCCGCACTGCGTCAGCGCGCGGGTAAAGAAACGCGAGTAGAGCAGATGCAGCACCGCGTGCTCGACGCCGCCGATGTACTGGTCGACCGGCATCCAATAGTCGACGTCCGTGCGCTCGAACGCCGTCTCGGCGCGCGGCGAGCAATAGCGCAGGAAGTACCAGGACGATTCAAAGAAGGTGTCGAAGGTGTCGGTCTCGCGCCGCGCGGGCTTGCCGCAGGTCGGACAGGCGATGTGCTTCCAGGTCGGATGATGATCGAGCGGGTTGCCCGGCTTGTCGAAGCTCACGTCCTCCGGCAACAGCACGGGGAGATCGCGCTCGGGCACCGGTACGATCCCGCAATCGCCGCAATGCACGACCGGGATCGGGCAGCCCCAGTACCGCTGGCGCGAGACTCCCCAGTCGCGCAGCCGATAGGTGATGCTGGATTTGCCGGCGCCGAGCGATTGCAGGCGATCGATCACCGCGCGCTTGGCCGCGGGCACGTCGAGACCGTTGAGGAAATCGGAATTGATGATCGTGCCGTCCTCGACATAGGCCGTGTCGCCGATGGCGAAAGCCGCGGCATCGGCGCCCGGGGGCAGCACCACCGGCTTCACGGGCAGGCCGTATTTCCGGGCGAAATCGAGATCGCGTTGGTCGTGCGCGGGACAGCCGAAGATCGCGCCCGTGCCGTATTCCATCAGCACGAAGTTCGCGACATAGACCGGGAGCTCCCAGCCTTCGACCAGCGGATGCAGAGCCTTGAGGCCGGTGTCGTAGCCGCGCTTCTCCGCGGTTTCCAGCACCGCCTCGCTGGTGCCCATGCGGTTGCATTCCGCGATGAACTCCTGGAGCCGCGCGTCCTTGGCCCCGAGCTCGAGCGCCAGCGGATGGTTCGGCGAGACCGCCATGAACGACGCGCCGTAGAGAGTATCCGGCCGCGTCGTGAAGATCTCGAAATCGTCGCCGGGCGAGCCGGAGGCTTCGCTTCGGCCGCCGCGGCCCTTCAATTTGAAGAACACCCGCGCGCCCTCGGAGCGGCCGATCCAGTTTTCTTGCATCAGCCGCACCCGCTCCGGCCAGCGGTCGAGAGTCTTGATCGTCTCCAAGAGATCGTCGGAATAGGCGGTGATGCGTAGGCACCATTGGGCCAGCAGCCGCTTCTCCACCAGCGCGCCCGAGCGCCAGCCGCGGCCGTCGATCACCTGCTCGTTGGCGAGCACGGTGTTCTCCTCGGGGTCCCAATTGACCCAGGACTCCCTGCGGTAGGCGAGGCCCGCCTCCAGGAAGTCGAGGAACATCTTCTGCTCGTGCTTGTAATAGCCGGGATGGCAGGTCGCGATCTCGCGCCGCCAGTCGTAGCTCACGCCCATGCGCTGAAGCTGCGCGCGCATCGCGGCGATGTTCTCGTAGGTCCAGGTTTTCGGATGCACCTTGCCGGCGATGGCGGCGTTTTCCGCCGGCAGGCCGAAGGCGTCCCAACCCATGGGATGCAGCACGTTGTAGCCCTGGGCGCGTTTGTAGCGCGCGACCACGTCGCCCATGGTGTAGTTGCGGACGTGGCCGACGTGGAGCTTCCCCGAGGGATACGGAAACATCTCCAGCACGTAGTATTTCCGCTTGGCCGGGTCCGTCGCGACCTCGAAGGCGCGGCGCTCCCGCCAAATCCTCTGCCAAGTCTCTTCGGTTTCTTGAGCGTTGTAGCGCGCCATCGCGCGGTCTCGTGCTCCCGGTATCGAGGTGCGCTATCGGCGGCGGGCTATTGCTGGTTGGCGACCGCGCTCAAGCGGATTTGTCGCGCGCGCGTCAGGATGGCGTTCTCGAGGTCGGTGGCGGTGTTGGCGTCGACCGGCGCCTCCGCCCACTGTCCCATCGCATCCTTCCTCTGGTGGAACACGCTCGCGCGCACGCCGTCGGCGCGCAGATCGCGGCCGAGGATAAACACGTTCACCTTGAAACGCTCGTCCGGCGTCTCTGGCGGGCTGAACCAGTCGGTGATGATGACCCCGCCGAACGGATCCGCCGAGGCGAGCGGCATGAAGCTGACGGTGTCGAGCGAGGCGCGCCAGAGGAAGCTGTTGACGCCGACGCCGGCCGGGCCGTTGCCGTTCTGCCCGCTCCCGCCGCCGCCGAACAGCGCCGACATCAGCGTCAGGGTCGAGGGATCGTTGTCGCTCTGGATCCTCGGATTGAAATCCTTCGGATCCATCTTGCCTGGATCGGTGTGATAGGGATCGTTGGTGGTCTGGACGGTCTTCGTATCGCCGCTGTCCGATTTGCTGCCGCCGAACATCCCGCAACCCGCGACGGACAGCGCCGCCGCCACGACGCACCCGACGATACGAAACGACAACGCCATTGGCCCTGCTCCTAGAAACTCCCGGGATGACCCCCTCCGAGGGGCCGCATCCTACACCGGAGCGACGGGAAATTCCGCTAGTTCTTCGGGCTGCAGCCGAGCGGGCTTGACGCCCTTGGTGGCAGCCGCCAAGGTCTCGCAATGAGCGGGCAAGCCCTTGATTTGCAAGCAGGCCTAGCAGAACGCCTGGGCCTCGTGAAAGACCGGATCGCGGCGGCCGCGCGCGCCGCGGCGCGGGACGTCGCGGATGTCACGCTGGTTGCGGTCAGCAAGACCCACGACGCCACCGCCATCTCCACCGCGATCGCGGCGGGCCAGCGCGTCTTCGGCGAGAACCGCGTGCAGGAGGCGCAGGGGAAATATCCCGCGCTCAAGGCCGCGTATCCCGATCTCGTGCTGCACCTGATCGGCCCGCTGCAGACCAACAAGGTGAAGGAGGCGGTGGCGCTCTTCGATGTGATCGAGACGGTGGACCGCCCCAAGCTCGCCGAGGCGCTCGCCCGCGAGATGGAGCGCACGGGCCGCCGCCCCCGTTGCTTCATCCAGGTCAACACCGGCGAGGAGGCTCAAAAGGCGGGCGTGCTGCCGGCGGCGACGGACGCCTTCGTCGCGGAGTGCCGGGACCGCTGGCGCCTCCCCGTTGTCGGCCTCATGTGCATTCCACCTTTCGACCAGGAGCCCTCGCCGCATTTCGCGCTGCTGCGCGAGATCGCGCGCCGCCACGGTCTCGCCGAGCTCAGCATGGGCATGAGCGCCGACTACGAGATCGCGATCCGCCTCGGCGCCACCCACGTCCGCGTCGGCACCGCGATCTTCGGCGAGAGGCCGCGGCCGCCGAGCGCCTGACAGCGTGCATCCTTCGACGCGCTTCGCTTGCTGAGGACGAGGCGCATCGAGTGCTGCACGATCGAATGACCTCATCCTGAGAAAGCGACCGAAGGGAGCGCGTCGAAGGACGCACGACGCTCGGACGCTCTACGCCCTCAATGATCGGCGACGCGGGCGGCGCACCAGGTCCAGCCCTGCATCTGCTCCTCGGCGGTGGGCGTGGTTTTGCGCATCAAGGCGGCCGGCGAGAGGCCCGGATTTTTTCGCAGGCGATCGGCGATCTCATCGACGGTGAGGCCGCCCGGCTTTTCCGGCGGCGTCAAATCGGTGAGCCGGTCGCGGCATTGCGCGGCGCAGCGGTCGAGCCCCTTCTGCTCGCAATGCTCGGCTATTGCCGTCATCGCCGCCGCCACCTCCTCGGGGCGGTCGAAATCCGGAAGGCGCTGCCAGGGCTCGGGATTGTCCACGCCGTCCTGGAACTGCTGCAGCGCCGCGCCCATCAATCCCGGCGGCCACGGCCGCTGTGCCGACGCCTTGACCGCCGGCGGGTCGATGGTCATCGCAAGCACCTCCTGGAGCGTGCGCGGATGCCAGTCGGCGGCGAGCTTCTTCGCCTGCTGGAGCTCGGCGGAGGTCATGTTCATTTCGATGCTGTGCCGGATGCTGGGATTGTCGTGGAAGGGCGAGCGCGCGGCGATGCGGAACCACATGTCCGCCTGGATCGTATCGGGCGCGATCACGGTGCGCCCGTTCACGATGGCGCCTTCGGCCAAGAGCGTGCTCAGCGCCTCCTGCGACCGTGCCGCGTCGAGCAGCGACGCCCGTACCAGCCATCGATAGGCCTCGGCGGGATCCTGCAACGACGAGTCGGGCGTGTGGAGATAGAGCGAGCCCAGCTGCTCCATGGCCTCGAGATTGCCGTGCCGCGCCGAGGTCGCCATCCAGCGGAAGCCCTCGCGGGCGTCCATTGGCACGCCGGGCGCGCCAAGCAGATAAAGGTCGCCCAGATCCTGCTCGGCGAGCGCCGAGCCCTTGTCCGCCGCGCGATGCAGGAGGGCGAGCGCCTCCTGCGGATTGCGCGGACCGCCACGGCCGTAAATCGTCATGTCCGCGAGCGCCCGCATGGCCTCGGTATTGCCGGCATCGACGGCGGCGCGGAGCGCCGCCGCGATCTTCCCCTCGTCGGCCTCGATCGCTTGGCCCTCATGGCGCCGGTGGTTGAGCTCGAGCGCGGCGGGCACATGGCCCTGCTCGGCGGCGCGTCCGTACCACCCCGTCGCCGCGTTCAGGTCGCGCGGCAGTCCATCGCCCCGGTCCAGCAGCTTCGCAAGCTCGTATTGCTGATCGCGCTCGCCCGCCACCGCGCGGCGGAAAGTCTCGTAGACCGACGGGGTGAGCGGACAACGGATGATGAACATGCAGGGCAGCCGAATATCGCTGAGCGTCTGCGCGGCATGGGCGGGCCCATACTCGCCCTCGGCCCTTGCGCTGCTTGCGATACCCATCGCTGTCAGCGCGGCGAGACACGCAACGACCAACCGCACCGTAGTGAACGCGCCGCACATCGTTGAGCCCCTTTCAATCCCGCACGACCACCCGCGACGTCGCGTCGGCCTCCTCGAGCACATTGAGCAGGTCCTCGAGCGCGAGCGCGATGCAACCCTCGGTGCCGAGGTAATTTGGCCGCGCCACGTGCAGGAAGATCGCGCTGCCGAGGCCGGGCACCACGGGATCGTCGTTGTAGCCGAGCGGCGCCAGCAGGTCGTAGACGTGGTCCTCGCGCCAGAGCCGCTCGGCGCTCGCGGAATAGGGTAGCCGCACGCGCCGGTTATAACGGGGGTCCTCGGCGGCGTCGCACCAGCCGTCCTCGGGCTTGAGCGCGCGGAACGGCAGGCGCGTGCGAGGGATTCCCACCCGGTCGGACCGGTAGAGGACCTCGCGCAACAGGAATGCGCCTTGGGGCGTGGCGTGGTCGCCCTCGCGCTTCCGGCGCGCGATCCCCGCGCGCCCGAGCGCCGCGCGAAACACCTGAGCGCCCCACGCCGCACAGCCGTCGCCGTCCACCACCAGGTCCATCGCCGCCGGTATAGCGCGGAGCGAGGTCCGGATGCTACGGGCTCACGTCGACCTGTACGCCGCGGGACTCGCGGTTCGCGGTGTTCTGCTTCTGGAGCGCGACGTACTTGTCGAGGGCGCCGAGCATTTTTTGCGAGATGTCGGCGGGACCGCTCGTGGCCGGGCCGCCGGTCGCCGGAAGCGGGCTCGGCGGCGCCGCGGCAAGCGTCGCGCTGGGGCGCGACATGAACGAGATGGCGCCAGGTGGCAGCTGCAAAGGCACGGGTTGCGAGCTCAGCACGCGGCCGGTTGGGGCGGGTGCCGCGCCGCTGCCCAGGAGTTGGCGCTGACGCTCGGTGGCCTGCGTCAGGAAGGCGCTCGCCGCAGTGTCTTTCGTGACCGTGATCGCCGGCGCCGCAGCCGGTGCCGCCACGCTCATGCCGACGCCGCGCGCCAGCGGGATCGCCGGATGGTCGGGCTTTGCCGCCGCCGCGGTCACGGAGGCCGCGGGAAGCGCGGTGGCCGGCGTCGCAGCGGGAGCGGCCGCGGCGGTTTGCGCGGCGGGAGTCGTGGTCACGCTGGTCGCGGCCGGGGCAGGAGTTGCCGGCGCGGCGGCGACGGCCGGCAGCGGGGCCAGCTCCGCCGTCTCGACCGGCGCATGAGCCAGCGCAGCCGCTTGCTCCGTAGTGAGCTCGGGCTGCTGGGCGCTCTGGGCCGGAGGCGTCGGCGCCGAGTTGGAGTCGCCGAACAACGTCGCCACCACGTGCTCGCCCACGTCCTTGCCGGTTTCTTCCTTGAGCAGCACGCCGAAGAGCCCGGAGACGAAGCCGGGAATTCCGCCATAGATGGCGTCGCCCACGATGCGCGGAATGTTCCCGATCGTGTCGCCGGTGATCCAGCGATAGACCGTCGAGATCACCGGCAGATGCTGCAGGGGATTGAGGGCGTCGAGGAGGTCGTGGAAATGGAATCCCTTCTGCCCCCAGAGGTGCGGTTTGCCGTCATCCGGCGCCGGCTGGGAGATCTGGCCGTTCAGGTAGGGGATATAGGCGGATTCGAGATCGGACACGAAGGAACCTCCGGGACTGCTTAAGCAAGCCCGGTGCCAAATAAAGTCCTACGGATTCCGAAGACTTAGGTCCGAGGTCCGAGGTCCGCCGGCAGATCCTGCCGGGCCCGCGGGCAGGTTAGAGCAAGTGCCCGCTGCGCGCCGCCTTGGTCCTGAGGTAACGCTCGTTGTGGTCGTTGGCGGGGAAGATGTGCGGCACGCGCTCGACCACCGCGATGCCGCAACGGGTGAGCGCCGCCACCTTCTCGGGGTTGTTGGTGAGGAGCCGCACGCGGGAGATGCCGAGCTGGCGCAGCATCTCCGCCGCCGGCAGATAGACCCGCTCGTCGGCGTCGAAGCCCAGCTGCTCGTTAGCGTCCACGGTGTCGAAGCCCGCATCCTGCAGCTGATAGGCACGGAGCTTGTTGACCAAGCCGATACCGCGGCCTTCCTGCGCGAGATAGAGCAGCACGCCGCTGCCGGCGCGCGCAATCTCGGCGATCGCGCCGCGCAGCTGATCGCCGCAGTCGCAGCGCAAGCTGCCCAGGAGATCGCCGGTAAAGCATTCGGAATGCAGCCGCGTCAGCACGGGCTCGCTGGGATCGGGATCCCCGATCAGGAGCGCCAAGTGCTCGAGCCCGCCGTCGCTCGGGCGGAAGGCGATGATACGGGTGTTCTCGGCTTCGCGCAGCGGCACCCGCGCCTCGCTGACGGCGCCGAGCGAGCGCGCCGCCGACGCCTGGTAATCCAGCACATGGGCGCCATCGACCACCAAAACGGCCTCGCTCTTGGTGAGTCGCTGGACCGCAGCGCGGCTGAGGGTCGCCACCACTGCCGCGGGCAGCAGGCGGGCGAGCTTGGCGAGCTCCACGGCGGCGTCCGCGGCGGTGCGGATCGTTGCCTCCACCACGGCGAGCGGCAGGCGCGCCGGAGCCGTCGCCACGGGATCGGCGAGATCGCTCAGCAGCGCCGCGGGCGTGCCCGCGGGCACTGCCAGCAACACGCTGCCGCCGGGGCCGCTCGGCGGCTCGGCCAAGCCCAGGACCGCCGCACGCCGCCGGGTGATCGCGAGAGCCAGCGGCATGCCGGCGAGCGTCTTGAATCTCTCGAGCGCGACGTCCGTCACGGATTCCGCGGCGGCCACCAGCAGGGCCGTGTCCGGCGTGCGCAGCACCACAAAACCGCCGCGGCGCAGATCCATGATCGCGCGGTCGATCTCGACCAAGGGCTGGGTGTCGCTCCCCGCCCCTTTTTGTTGTGTCAGCACCGGTTCGATCCTCAAGCCGATCCTATCCCTGAACGATCAACCACAGGCCCGCGTTCCCCGCACGTCACGTGTTCGTTAATGCCGAGACCGCCGCAATCTCCCGCCGGCGGAGCAGCCAAACCGCGTCCACGGCGAAGGAATAGACGACCGCCAATACACCCGCGCCCGCCAAAACGCCAGCGGCGGCGGCGGGCACCGCAGGCACCAGTCCGACGGCCAGCGCGATCCCGATCGCCACGCAGATGGCCTTGCGACGGAAGCTCGGCGGCAGCGGCGCGGCCAGCACCGGCCAAAGCGCGCCTCCCGCGAGGAAGACGTACCGCAGTGCCCCCGCTCCCAGGACCCAGGGTCCGGCGCGACCGCCCGCGAGAGCCGCCAACGACAGCCCCAGCACCAGGAGCGCGTCGGCCTCCATGTCGAAGCGCGCGCCAAAGGCGCTGGCGGTCCGTCGGCGCCGGGCGAGCGACCCGTCGACGCCGTCGAGGATCAAGGCCAGCAACGCGCCCGCCGGCAGCGCCCAGGCCCAGAGGTCTCCGATCTCGCCGGGACCGGCGAGCAGCCCGGTGCCGGTCGCGAGGGCCTCCAGCGCCAGCCCCGTCACCAGAGCCGCGATCCCCGCGCGCAACAGCGTGACGACATTGGCGGACCCGAACCGGCTGGGCGCGTCCGGCGCCGCGACGGCCTGCAGGACCAGCACCGAGACGGTGGCGTAGACGCCGGCGGCGGCCAGCGCGGCGGCGGTGCCGGCCCGACCCGCGCCGGCGATCGCCAGCAATGCCGCGGCCGCGGCCAAGCCCACCAGGCCGATCGCCTGCCCGGCCTCCGCCTGGGCCGCCCGCAGCGAAGATGCCTCCGGTCGCAACAATCACGTCCCCGTGAATTCGCGCGCTCGGGCGCTTGGCGAACCCGTTATCCCCGTCGACAGGGTGCCCCCGGCAGTGTATCCGGGACCTCAGGCCGAACGGATCTATTGCGCCGACAATGCCGTCAAATCTGCGCGACCACAAGCAACCCACGCTCACCCCGGCCGAGGCCTGGGACGCGATCGTTGCGCTCCGGCGGCGCGGACGAGAACAGGCGCTCGGCTTTCCCATCGAGCTCCCGCTGGGCGAGGGACTGCTGACCATCGCGCGCGGCGGCGGCTGGCGCCTCGAGCCGGAGGCGCCGCCCGAGGTGACGGAGCTGCTCGCGCTCTACCTGCCTCTTGCCGTGGTGCCGCATCGTCACAGCTTCGTGCTCGCGCACCTCGCTCAAAGCCTCGACGGTCGCATCGCGACGGCGGGCGGCGAGTCTCAGTGGCTGACGGGCGAAGCGGACCAGCGCCACACCCATCGCCTGCGTGCACTCGCCGATGCCGTGATCGTGGGCGCCGGGACGGTGCGGCAGGACGATCCGCGCCTCACCGTCCGGCATTGCTCGGGCGATCAGCCCGTGCGCGTGGTGCTCGACGCCAACCTCGCTCTATCAGCGGATCGCGGGGTGTTCCGCGATGGCACGGCGCAGACGCTGGTGCTCGCGGCGGCGGATCGCGTGGGCAGCGCAACGCGGATCGGAAATGCCGAGATCGTGCCGCTGCCGCGCGACGGAGAGCGTCTGGCGCCTTCGGCGATCCGGGCCGCGCTCGCGCGGCGCGGGCTCTTCTGGCTCTTCGTCGAAGGCGGCGGCGTTACCGTCTCGCGGTTCCTGGCAGCGGGGGTGCTCGATCGCCTGCAGATCGCGCTGGCGCCCGTGATCCTCGGCTCCGGGCGGCCGAGCCTGCAGCTCCCCGAGATTCGGGCGCTCTCCGGCGCGCTTCGGCCGCGCGTGCGGCACGTCGCGCTCGGCGGCGACATGCTCGCCGACTGCATCTTCAATGACTGACGCCGCGCGGGCGTTCTGGGTCACCCGGCGCGGGCGCGGCGAGATCCGGTCCACGACGATTCCGGCGCCGGGCCGCGGCGAGCTCCGAGTGCGCGCGGTCGCGAGCGGGATCAGCCGCGGCACCGAGAGCCTGGTGTTCCAGGGAAAAGTGCCCGCGAGCGAGCACCAGCGCATGCGCTGTCCGTTCCAAGAGGGCGAGTTTCCCGCGCCCGTGAAATACGGCTATGCATCGGTCGGCGTGGTGGACGCGCTCGGGCCCGAAACGCCCGCGGAACTGCTGAACGCGCGCGTCTTCTGCCTCTACCCGCACCAGGACCGCTACCTCGTCCCCGCCTCCGCCGTGCTGCCGGTCCCCGCCGACGTGCCCGACCGGCGCGCCGCGCTCGCCGCCAATATGGAGACCGCGGTGAACGCGCTCTGGGACGCGGGCCCGCGCATCGGCGACCGCATCGCCGTGGTGGGCGCGGGCGTGGTGGGCGCGCTCGTCGCAGCACTCTCGGCGCGGATTCCCGGCGCTACGGTGGAGCTCGTCGACATCGATCCGCGTCGCGGGGAGCTTGCGGTGGCGCTCGGCTGCCGGTTCGCGATACCCGAGCAGGCGACCGGTGAGGCCGATCTGGTGTTTCATGCGAGCGGTACAGCCGCGGGTCTCGGCACGGCGCTCGCGCTTGCGGGCTTCGAGGCGACAGTGGTGGAGCTCAGCTGGTATGGCGACCAGGCCGTTACGGTGACGCTCGGCGAGGCTTTCCACGCCCGGCGCTTGCGTCTCGTCTCCTCTCAAGTTGGATCCGTTTCGCCCGCCCGTCGCGCCCGTCGCAGCCACCGCGAACGCCTGGCCCTCGCCCTCGATCTCCTGCGCGACAAGATCTTCGATCGGCTCATCACTGGGGAATGCCGCTTCGACGCGCTACCCGACACGATCGCGCGGCTCGCGACGGCGCCGGACGGCGCGCTCTGCGAGGTCGTGAGGTACGACTGAGCGGCCGGTTCGTGCAATGAGCGCCAATCGCGTTGCGGCTCTATGGGGCCTGACCGAGGCGACGGTCTTCTTTCTCGTCCCCGACGTGATCTTGACCTATGTCGGGGCGCTCCGCGGAGTGAAGGCCGGCCTGATGGCCTGCGGCTTTGCGCTCGCTGGCGCGCTCGCTGGCGGCAGCCTCACCTTTATCCTCGGTGCGCGGGCACCCGACGCCGTCTTCGCATTTCTCGCGCATCTGCCCGCGATTTCCTCGGGCATGGTCGCCGATGTCCAGACTGAGGTAGTCACCCGCGGGCCCTGGGCCATGGTGCTCGGGCCACTCACGGGAACGCCGTACAAGATCTATGCCGCGGTTGCCGGAGCCCAAGGCGTCTCCTACCCGCTCTTTCTCGCGGTGAGCGTCCTGGCGCGGCTGCCCCGCTTTGCCGGCGCCACGGTCATCGCGGCTTGGCTGGCGCCGCGTCATCCGACGCAGGCCTTGCGGCGGCGCATCCAGGCTGTCTGGTTGGCGATCTGGATTGCCTTCTATGCCATCTACTTCTCGATCATGCCGAACTAGGCCCAGCCACGCATTGATCCGCGCGCAATCGGCGAAAGTTTGGTATGGCGTTATGGTAGTGCGAGCGCTGCAGGAACCCGGATCGTCATGTACACCCTCGCCGTCAGCGACCACGTGATGATCGCCCACAGTTTTGTGGGCGAGATTTTTGGGCCGGCGCAGCAACTGCACGGCGCCACCTTTGCGGTCGAGATAGAGGTGCGGCGCGCGCAGCTCGACGCCGATGGCCTGGTCTGCGACATCGGCCGCGCGCTCGCGACGCTCAAGGAAATATTAGCCCCGCTCAACTACCGGAACCTCGACGAGCTGCCGGAGTTCCGCGGGCGCAACACCACGACGGAGTTCTTGGCCGGCGAGATCTTCCGCCGGCTGAAGCCGCGAATTGCCGAAGGCGCGCTTGGGCCCGGGACGGCGGGCGCCCTCGCCTCGCTCCGGATCGTGGTGCGGGAATCGCCTCTGGCCTGGGCTGCCTTCGAGGGACCGTTGGGGTGACGGCGTTCATCATTCCCGGAGCGCTCGATCAGCTCACGGGCGGGTATCTGTTCGATCGTCACGTGATCGAGGGATTGCGCGCGAGCGGACGAGCGGTCGACGCAATCGAGTTGCCCGGCCAATTTCCGAACGCCGACGATGTCGCGCGCGGGGCCGCGAGGGAGGCGCTCGCACGCTTGCCCGACGGTACTGTCGCGGTCATCGACGGACTCGCGCTCCTCGCCTTTACCGACTGCCTCGAGCGCGAGGCCAAGCGCTTGCGGGTCGTCGCCTTCGTGCATCACCCGCTGGCGGACGAGACCGGCCTCAGCGAGCGGGAGCGGAGGCGCGTGGGAGCGCTCGAGGCGCGGCTCCTCGAGCTCGCGCGCGGCGTGCTCGCGCCCAGCGAGAGCACGGCCCGGCTGGTCGCGGCCTATGGCGTGTCGCGCGCGCGCGTGGCGGTGACGCCGCCTGGCACGGCGAAGCCGGCGCGTCCGATGCGGCGGCGGCCCGCCCGCTCGCGCGTCGAGTTTCTCTGCGTCGCGAGCCTGACGCCGCGCAAGGGTCACATGATCCTGGTCGAAGCGCTGGCGGCGCTCGCCGATCGCGACTGGCACTGCCGCTGCATCGGCAGTCTCACGCGCGATGCCGCAACGACGACGGCGCTGCGTTACGAGATCGGCCGGCGCGGCCTGAAAGGCCGCATCGCGCTCGTGGGCGAGTGGCCGCCGGAGCGCTTGGGCGAGGCCTATGCCGCCGCCGATGCCGTGGTGCTGCCGTCGTTCCACGAAGGCTACGGCATGGCACTCGCGGAAGGGCTCGCTCACGGCCTGCCGGTGATCTCGACCACCGCCGGTGCCATTCCCGACACGGTGCCGCCGAGCGCGGGTCTTCTGGTGCCACCGGGCGATGCCGCCGCCTTCACCGAGGCGCTCCGTCGGTTCTTGGACGAGCCGGCGCTGCGCGCGCGACTCGCGGCGGGCGCGCGCAGAGCGGGCGCACGGCTGCCGGATTGGCCGCAAGCGGTGGCCGGCTGGGCCGCGGCGCTCGACCGGCTCACGGCGTGAGCGAGAGCTTCGGCCTCGATTGGCTCCGGCTGCGCGAGCCATACGATCTCCGCGCGCGGAGCCGCTCGCTCAGCCGGCAATTCGGCAAGATGGTGCACGCCCGCGCCGGTGGCGATACCGCGGGCATCGTGGATCTCGGCGCCGGCAGCGGCGCCAATTTTCGCGCGCTGGCGCCGCTGATTCCCGGCGATCAGGATTGGCGCCTCGTCGATCGCGACAGCGCGCTCCTCGCTCATCAATCCGCGGAGATCGCGCAGTGGGCGCGCGGCCAAGGTTGGCGCGTCACCCATGGCAGCGGCGTGGTCACGGTGGCGACGGGCACGGCACAGTGGCGCGCGCACAGCGTCGAGCTCGATCTCGCACGCGACCTCGAGGCGCTTCCGCTCGCTGACGGCGTCACGTGTGCCGCTCTGCTCGATCTGGTCTCGGCGGCGTGGCTCGAGGAACTGGCCGAGCGCGTAACGGCGGCTCGCATGCCGTTCCTCGCGGCGCTCACCGTCGATGGCCGGCGAGCGTGGGCGCCCGCGCACGAGGATGATCTCGCAATCACCACGGCGTTCCAACGGCATCAGCGGCGCGACAAAGGGTTCGGCTCCGCGCTCGGATCCGATGCTCCCGCCGCGATCGCTCGAGCCTTCGAGGCCCGAGGCTATCGCGTGAGCGATGCGGCGGGCGACTGGCGCCTCGGGCCGGATGATGAACCGATGATCGCGTCGCTCATCGACGGCATGGCGGCGGCAGCCTCCGAGATCGATCCCGCGGGACCCGCCGAAAGCTGGCGCCTCGCTTCGCATGCCGCCCTCGCCGACCGTGAGCTTCGGCTCACCGTGGGCCATGTGGACATTTTGGCCGAGCCGGATGAGAGTCCGGCCCCTCGAGCATAGGAGTTCAGATGGCGCTTTATCGCGACTACGACCGGGCGGCGCTCGATGCGCAGTATTTCCTGCGCGGCCGAGTGCCGGAGCATCCCGAGTATTTCCGGCGCTGGGCGGAGGACTCCGCGGCCGTCCGGCGCGCGCGGCCGTGCCGGCTCGATATCGCCTACGACGGCGAAAAGCTCGACCTGTTTCCGGCCGAGAAGAAGCCCGCGCCCTGCCTGCTGTTCATCCATGGCGGTTATTGGCAGGCGCTGGGCAAATCCGATTTCAGCTTCCTGGTGCCGGCGTTCCAAGATGCCGGCATCGCGGTTGCCGTGGCGGACTACACGCTGGCGCCCAAAGCCGACATGGACGAGATCGTGCGCCAGAACCGCGCGGCGGTGGCGTGGCTCCAGCGCAATGCGCGCGAGCACGGCATCGATCCCGCGCGGATTCACGTCGCCGGCCATTCCGCCGGTGGACATCTGGCGGCGATGGTGCTGGAGACCGATTGGCGGGCGTTCGGTCTCGACCGCGATCCCGTGCGCGGCGCGTGCGCGATCAGCGGGCTCTACGACCTCGAGCCGATCCGGCTCAGCTATCTCAACGACGTCCTCGCCCTCGACGCTGCCGCGGCCGAGCGCAACAGCCCGCTCCTTCATCTGCCGAAGCAGTCGCCGCCGCTGATCCTGTCGGTCGGCACCGGCGAGACCGATGAGTTCCTGCGTCAGCAGGAGAGCTTTGCTACCGCCTGGCGCGCCGCCGGCTTGCCCCTCGAGGTCGCGGACCAGCCCGGCGACAATCACTTTGATGCCGTGGAGCGCCTCGGCCAGCCGCAAAGCCTCTTGCATCAGGCCGTGATGCGGCAGATATCGGGCGCGTAAAGAGATGCAGGAGCACCGCATGGCGGGTGGCCGCAAGATCCTGATCGTCGACGACGACGCTTCGCTGCGCCACGCGCTCGCGGAGCAGCTGGAGCTGCACGAGGAGTTCAAGGTGGCGGAGGCCGAAACCGCCAACGCCGCGCTCGAGCAGGTGAAGCAGGGCTACTTCGACGCCATCCTGCTCGACGTGGGTCTGCCCGACATGGACGGCCGCGAGCTCTGCCGGCTCATGCGGCGCGGCAACGTGCGCTCGCCGATCCTGATGCTGACCGGCGCCGACGGCGAGGCGGACACGATCCTGGGGCTCGATGCCGGCGCCAACGACTACATCACCAAGCCGTTCCGCCTGAACGTGCTGCTGGCGCGGCTGCGCGCGCAGCTCCGCCAGCACGAGCAGAGCGAGGACGCGGTGTTCACCATCGGGCCCTACACCTTCCGCCCGAGCGCCAAGCTCCTGCTCGACGCCGCCACGCGCAAGAAGGTGCGGCTTACCGAGAAGGAAACCTCGATCCTCAAATACCTCTATCGCGCGGGCGATCGCATCGTCGGGCGCGACGCGCTCTTGAACGAGGTCTGGGGCTACAACGCCGGCGTCACCACCCACACGCTCGAGACTCACGTCTACCGCCTGCGCCAAAAAATCGAGCGCGACCCCACGCGCGCGGAAATTTTGGTGACGGAGCCGGGCGGCTATCGGCTGGTGCCGTAAGCAGCGAAGTATCGCGGAACCACAGTTTCGAGCCGATCCCCTGAGCGTGTTCGTGCAAGAGGAACACTCCGAGCGGACAGAATGACCGGCAGGCGGCCGCGAGATTTACCGCGGCCGCGCCGAGCTCGCAGTCCGCACGAATTCCGCGAGCTCCTTGTTGAAGCGCGGCGTGTCTTCCCAAAATGGCGCGTGACCGATGCCGTCATAGAGGGAGAGACGCGCGCCGGGCGTGACGGCGGCTGCGTGGCGGGCGCCCTCGAGGGTCAGGATCTTGTCCTCGATTCCGAAGGTCACCAGGACCGGCAAAGCGAGACGACGGAGGAGCGAGTCGCCGTCGAACTCGCGCCCACTCAGAGCGAGGCGCACCTCGCGTGGCACCATCATATTGAAGGCGAGCATGGTCTCGAACTCGTCCTGATTCGGCTGCCGAGAGAAACAGGCGTGGAGGAAGGTTCGCGTCGCCGCCATGCGCGTCGCCAGATCGTCGGCGACCAGGTCAACCAGGTGACGCGATGAAAACGCGCCCGCGAAGCGCGGATCGGAATTCGTGCGCGCATTGACGAAATTGATGCCCGCGATCCCCGCGCTGCCGTAGGCCGCGAGGTAGTCGGCGACGACGCGGCCGGCGTAGGACCAGCCGACCAGCACCGGACGCTGGAAGCCTGCAGCCCCGATCACCGCCGCGAGCTCGTCGGCCCAGGCCTTGCCGTTACGGTAACGCTCGGGGGCGAGCGGCTTATCCGAGTCGCCGTGGCCGCGGAGGTCGTAGGTCACCATGCGGAACTCGCGGGCGAGCTCGCTTTCCACCTGCCGCGCCCAGGAGAGATGGCTCTGCATCAGCCCATGGATGAACAGGATCTCCGGTCCCGCCGGATTGCCCCAGCCCTGCGCGGCGATCGAAAGCCCGTCGGGCGTCTTGACCGCGATTGGCTGGTATTTGCTCTCCATCGGCAGGTGGCCTCCTCTCCAACCGGAAGAATACCGCTTTAGCGCAGGGGCCGCGGAGGTTTCGCCGAGGTCGCTGAGGCGGTTCAAGGGGAGCTTCTGCGCCCCCGGCGCCCCTGAGCGATTGTCGAAGGGCTCCGCGTCCTCTGCGTTAGTTGCCATTTTCGGGACCGCGCCGCACGTTAATCGCTCCTTAATGCGGTGTGACGTAGGTCACACTCGGTGTTTCATTTTTACCTCGACGCGGAGGATGGCGGCGTCTAGGTAGACATGTCGGGAATCATGGGGGTTTTAAGGGCAGTTCGGTGGCGGCGGGATCGGAGATCGTTATCCGCTTCTGGGGCGTGCGCGGCAGCATCGCCTGCCCCGGCGCCGATACCGTGCGTTACGGCGGTAATACCTCGTGCGTGGAAGTGCGGGTCGGCGCCCGCGTCTTCATCTTCGACGCCGGCACCGGGCTCCGCCTCCTGGGCGAGGCGCTGCTCGCGAACAACGGCGCGGTCGATGCCGATCTCTTCTTCAGCCACACCCATGTCGACCATGTCTGCGGTCTGCCGTTCTTTCGGCCCGCCTTCCTGCCGGCGAGCCGCTTGCGCTTCTGGGCGGGTCACCTGCTGCCCGCGCACACGCTCAAGGGCGTCCTCTCGGAGATGATGCAGGCGCCGCTCTTCCCAGTGCCGCTCGACATCCTGCAGGCCCGCATCGAGTACACGGACTTTCCCTGCGGCACCACGCTCACGCCCGGCGATGGCCTCGCGCTCAAGACCGCGCCGCTCAACCATCCCAACGGCGCCACCGGCTATCGCTTCGAGTGCGGCGGCAAGATCATCGCGTACATCACCGACACGGAGCACAAGCCGGGCGAGCTCGACCGCAATATTCTCGGCCTTTGCGATCGCGCGGACGTGATGATCTACGACAGTACCTACACCGACGCCGAGTACCCCTCGCACGTCAACTGGGGCCACTCGACCTGGCAGGAGGGCGTGAAGCTCGCCAAGGCCGCGGGCGTGAAGACGCTCGCGATCTTCCACCACGACCCCGGCCACGACGACGACACCATGGACGCCATCGCCGCCGAGTCCAAGAAAGCATTCCCCGGCGCCGTCGTCGCACGCGAAGGCATGGTCCTGCGGCCCTAAGTCAGTGCGTCCTTCGACTCGGGCCGAAAGGGCCCGGCTCAGGATGAAGTGAATTGAACGGATTTCAAGAGAAGCCCTTCATCCTGAGCCGCGATGCGAAGCATCGCGAGTCGAAGGACGCACTGCTCCATGGTTAGCTCACCGACCCTCTTCCGCTCCGGCCGCGTGCTCGACCAGCTGCCCGAGCGCACGCGGCAGGCGATCCGCGAGGATCAGGCGCAGGCGGAGGTCCTGATCGCCTGGGTGCAACTCGCGATCGTGGTGGCCTTCGCGCTGGTCTATGGCCTGGCGCCGCAAGCGACCATGCGGGCCGAGCCGCACTTCGAGCCGCTCCCGTGGGTGCTCGGCGCTTATGCCGGAGCGACCGTGATCCGTCTGGGGTTCGCCTATGCTCGTGTGCTCGGCACGTTGCTGCTGTCGTGCGGCGTGTTCATTGATCTGGGCCTGCTGATGGCGCTGATCTGGGGTTTCCACGTCCAATACGGCCAGCCCCCCGCTTTCTACCTCAAGGTGCCGACTCTCCTGTCCGTCTTCATCTTCATCGCGCTGCGCGCGCTGCGCTTCGAGGTGCGCTACGTCGTTCTCGCGGGACTTGCGGCCGCGGCGGGCTGGGCGTGGCTCGTCGCCTACGCGGTCGTGACGACCCCGGGGGCCGTCGTGACGCGCGACTTCGTCGGCTACATGACGGGCAATCGAATTCTCATCGGGGCCGAGGTCGAGAAGGTCCTGGTGATCCTGGTGGTGACCGGCGTGCTGGCGCTCGCGATTACGCGCGCGCGCCGCCTCTTGGTGCGCGCCGCCATCGACGGAGCGGCAGCGCGCGACCTCGCGCGCTTCTTCGATCCCAACGTCGCCGAGCGCATCCGCACCGCCGATCAGCCGCTCAAGGCCGGCGAAGGCGAGGCGCGCGACGCCGCGATCTTGTTTCTCGATATCCGCGGCTTCACCCGGCTCGGCGCCACGCTCGCGCCCTCCGCTCTGATGGCGCTCCTGACGGAATACCACGCGCGGCTGGTGCCGCTGATCCAAAGCCACGGCGGTACCATCGACAAGTTCATGGGCGACGGCATCCTCGCGACCTTCGGTGCCGCCGAGCGCTCGGAGCGCTACGCCGCCGACGCGCTCGAGGCCGTCGATGCCGTGATGGCGGAGGCCGCGCGCTGGCAGGCGGAGCGCGAAGCCGAAGGCCAACCGCCGCTCGCGATCAATGCGGGCGTGGCGGTCGGCCGGATCGTGTTCGGCGCCGTCGGCGACGAACGGCGGCTCGAATACACCGTGATCGGCGACACCGTGAACCTCGCGGCGAAGCTGGAGAAGCACAACAAGCTCGAAGCCACCCGCGCGCTCGCCACGGTCGAGACCCTCGAGCGCGCTCAGGCTCAAGGCTATCGTGCACTTGGTTCACCCGAACGGCGCTCCCAAAGTCCTGTCAGCGGACTCCCGGAACCCACCGACCTTGTCGTGTTGGCGTAGGTGGTGCGTCCTTCGACTCGCGCCTTCGGCGCGGCTCAGGATGAAGGGGATCTTTTGCGCCCGCTCCCTTTCACCTCATCCCGAGCCGCGATGCGAAGCGTCGCGAATCGACGGACGCACGGCGCATCTACCGATACGGATCCGCTGCGTCTCTGAGGCCGTCGCCGAGGAAATTGAAGGCGAGCACGGTGATGATCACCGGGACCACCGGCAGCATGAGCCAGGGGTAGAGCGCCACCACGTTGATGTTCTGAGCCTCGTTGAGGAGCACGCCCCAGCTGGTGATGGGCGGGCGCAGGCCCAAGCCCAGGAAGGAGAGCGCGGTCTCGCCGAGGATCATCGAGGGGATCGAGAGCGTCGCCGAGGCAATCAGGTGGCTCATGAAGCTCGGCAGCAGGTGGCGCGTGATGATCCGGCTGGGCTTGGCGCCCATCAACATGGCGGCGGTGGCGAAGTCCTCCTCGCGGAGCGCCAGCAGCTTCGAGCGCACGGCGCGGCCGAGGCCGGTCCAATCGATCATGCCGAGGATCAGCGTGATGCCGAAATAGACCAGCAGCGGACTCCAATTCACCGGCAGGATCGCCGACAGCGCCATCCAGAGCGGCAGCTCCGGAAACGATCGGATGATCTCGATCAGGCGTTGCACCAGGCTGTCGATCCAGCCGCCGTAGTAGCCGGCGAGCCCGCCCAGCGTCAGGCCGATCACGAAGCTGATGGAGATGCCGACGATGCCGATGGTGAGCGAGATGCGCGCGCCGTAGAGGATGCGCGAAAGCATGTCGCGACCGAGCCTGTCGGTCCCGAGCAGGAAGGCGGTGCCGCCATCCGCCGGACAGAGCAAGTGAATATTGGACTCGACAAGACCCCAGTACCAGTAGCCGTCGCCGCGGCAGAAGAAGCGCAGCGGCTCAACCTTTGCGAAGTCCACCGTATAGACTCGCTTTAGCGTCTTCATATCGAGGCGGTAGTCATAGCCGTAGACGAAGGGGCCGACGAAGCGCCCGTTGTCGAACAAGTGGACGTGCTGGGGCGGCGCGAAGATGAAATCGTTGTGCCGGCTGTTGAGTCCGTAGGGCGCCAGGAACTCGCTGATCAGGATCGAGCCGTAAAGCACCATGAGCACCGCGCCCGAGATCACAGCGAGGCGGTGGCGCTTCAGCTTCCACCACATCATCCGCCATTGCGAGGCGAGGTAGTAGCGCTCCTGCTCCGCCGTCATCTTCTCGACGGAATGCGGGTCGAACGGCTCCGGCGCCACGTAGTGCGGCAGGCGCTCCGCGGTCTCGGCGACCATGCGCGGGCTCCCGATCATCGCGTCACTCCCCCTTCGAGCCGGATGCGCGGATCGAGCCAGGCGAGCGCCAGGTCCGACAGGAACACGCCCACCACCGTGAGGGCCGCCATGAACATGAGGAACGAGCCCGCGAGATACATGTCCTGGCTGCGCAAGGCGTCGAGCAGCATCGGCCCGGTGGTCGGCAGCGACAGCACGACGGAGACGACTGCTGCGCCGGAGATCACGTGCGGCAGCAGCGCACCGATGTCCGCGATGAATGGGTTGAGCGACATGCGGAGCGGGTACTTGATCAGTGCCCGGAACGGCGACAGCCCCTTGGCGCGCGCGGTCACGAAATACTGCTTCTGCAGCTCATCCAGCAGGTTGGCGCGCAACCGCCGGATCATGCCGGCCGTACCGGCGGCGCCGATCACCAGCACGGGGATCCAGAGGTGCTGCAGCACCGAGACCATCTTGGCCACGCTCCAGGGCGCGTCCAGGTATTTCGGCTCCATCAACCCGCCGATGGCGATGCCGAAATGGACGTTGGCGAAATAGAGCAGCACCAGCGCCAGCAGGAAATTGGGCGTGGCGAGGCCGAGGAAGCCCAGGAAGGTGAGCCCGTAATCGCTGACGCTGTATTGGTGCGTGGCGGAATAGACGCCGATCGGGAAGGCGACGATCCAGGTGAACACGATCGTCGAGAACGACACGATGAAGGTGAGCAGCAGCTTGTCGCCCACCACTTGCGAGACCGGCAGATCGTAGAGCGCGGAATAGCCGAGATCGCCGCGGATCAGCCCGCTCACCCAATAGAGGTACTGCCGCCACGCGGGCTCATCGAGATGGAACTGCGCGCGCAGGAACGCGATCTTCTGCTCGTCCACGGCCTCGTGGCTCTGGCGCAGCGTCTCGATATAGCTCGAGAGGTAGTCGCCGGGCGGCAGCTTGATGATCGTGAAGATCACTGCGCTGATCACGATCAGCGTCGGGATCATGATCAGCACGCGCCGCATGATGTAGTGGAACATGTGCCGGTCCGCTGCCCTGTGCCGTTTTTCTATCCTGTGAAGCTCGGTCGAATCCCTCTCCGTCCCTCAGGGGCGGAGAGGGGCCGAGCGCGGTTGTTGATCGGGACCCGTGCCTGGTGCCATGAGCCCACGCTCATCCCTTGGGCGCCGCTGCGGAGGCCTGATTGGATCCCTCCGGGGTCAACCAGAACGTGTCCATGTGGTAGTAGCCGAAGAAGGCGCCCGGTATCCAATTGAAGATGCCGTCCTGCGGCACGTTGTGCAGCTTGTTGCTCACCACGATCGGCTGCGGCACGCCCGCCACGAGCCCGATCGTGAACACGTCGTCGGCGTGAATCTTGAGGATCTTGCGCCAGATCTCCGCGCGCTCGAAGGTGTCGGTGGCACTGAACCAAGACTTGTAGAGTTTTTGCAGCTCCTGCACGTCGGCGATGTCGACGGCCTCGCCGCTCTTGCCCTTGGTCTCGAGATACTGGCCCCATTTCGGCCATTGCACCTGGGCCTGCGTGGTCGGGACGAAGTCGTCGGGCGGCATGTCCGCGGTCACCAGCCCATTCTCGACGCCCTTGTCGATCGACATCATGGTGGTGCCCGAGTAGACGCGCCGGCGCCAGATGTCGAGCTGAGAAGGCTTCGAGAACAGGTGGATGCCGACCTCGGCCCAGGTATCGCGGATCAGCTCCAGCACGTCCGACTGCTCGGTCGATTCGCCGGCATTCTCGATCACGATCTCCAGCGGCTGTCCGTCCGGCAGGAGCCGGATCCCGCTGCTGTCGCGCTTGGTGAGGCCGATCTCGTCCAGGAGCCGGCTCGCCTGCTTGGGATCGTAATTTGCCCATGCGCTGCGGTAAGCGGGATCGTAGAGCGGCGATTCCGGCAGTACGGTGTTCTGCCCCTCGATCGCCAGGCCGTAATAGATCGCCTGATTGATCTCATGCCGGTCGATCGCGAGCGACAGCGCGCGACGGAAGCGGACGTCGCGGTTGAGCTGCCGCCAGGTCGGAGCATCGACGTTGAGATTCGGGTAGAGCGCGATCTGCGCGCCCGGCGCCGTGCGCCAGAGCCGTACGGTGTAGTCGTTGTGGTCCTCGGCGTCCTTGAGGAAGGTGTAGTTGTCGAAGCGGAGGTAGCGCGCCTGCAGGTCGCTCTCGCCGGCTCCGGTCTTGGCGGGGATGATCTTGGAGTCCGCGATCACCAGGTCGACCTTGTCGATATAGGGCAGCTGGCGGCCCACGGGATCGACGCGGTGGAAATAGGGGTTGCGCTCGAACACGAACCGGTCCGCCGGCGGCTTGGTCTTGAGCACCCACGGATCGAGCACCGGCAGATCGGGGTTGTCGGTGTGGTAGGGATGGAACAGCTTCGCGTGCAGCGCCGCCCAATTGCGAGCGCGGTTCTGCTTGACGAGCTCTTCGAGCGTCTTTTCGTCGGCGTATTTCGCGTTGAACTGCCGCATGTAATGGGCGGGCGCGTAGATGTAGAGCGGATCGGGCCCCGCGAGCGCGGGCAGGAACAGCGGGTTGGGCTTGGCCCAGGTGTAGCGTACGGTCCCGGGATCGATCACCTCGAAGGTCGGCGGCTTGCCGTCAACCAGCATCTGCTCCGGGAGGCCTGCGGTGTAGAGCTTCTTGTTCGAGGCCATGTCCTCGAACCAGTAGCGGAAGTCGTCCGCGGTGAAGGGCTGCCCGTCCGACCATTTGTGGCCGGGGCGCAGATGGAACGTGAAGATGCGTCCGTCCTCGACGTCGACGGACTGCGCGATATCGGGCTGGAGCTTGTAGTCCGGCGTATAGACCACGAGGCGGGTGTAGCCGTAGACCACCATCATGCGGGTGTCCTTGGCGCTCGCCATCAGCAGATGCAACGTGCCGCCGGGCGTGCCGGGATCGATCGGCCGCACCAGCAACGGATCGGCCGGCAGGCGGTCGGCGACCGGCGGCAGCGAGCCGGCCTTGACGGCGTCCTCGAGCGACGGCGTCTCCTTGGGCTCGAGCACCTGTCCATAAGCCGCGGGCAGCGCCGCGAGGCAGAAGGCGGCGAGGACCGGCAGCAGCTTTCTCATTGGGCAGCCTCGAGATGTTGGGCGGCGGCTTGGACGAAATGTCCGCCGCCGATGTCGATCAGCTCCGGCCGGTGGCCGGCATCGACCCGGAACGGCAGCGGCCAGGCCGCGGGGTCGGAGGCTTTGTCCTCCATCAGCCCCGCGAAATCGAGCCGATGATCGAGATCGGGCGCGGGCACGGCGGAGAGCAGCGCCTGGGTGTAGGGGTGCATGGGATTGCGGAACAGCGAGGCGCGGGGCGCCAGCTCGACCAAGCGCCCGCGGCACATGACCGCGATGCGGTCGGCGATGTAATCGACCACAGCGAGGTTGTGCGAGATGAAGAGATAGGTGAGGCCGAGCTGTGCCTTCAGGTCCTTGAGCAGGTTCAGGATCTGCGCCTGGATCGAGACGTCGAGGGCGGAGACCGGCTCGTCGCAGATCAGCAGGTCGGGCCGCAGGGCCAAGGCGCGCGCGATTCCGATGCGTTGGCGCTGGCCGCCGGAGAAGCTGTGCGGATAGCGCTTCAGGTACCGCACGTCGAGCCCGACCAGCGTCACCAGCTCCTTCACCATCTCGCGGCGCTGCTCGGGAGTGCCGATGCCGTGGATCACCAGGGGCTCGCTGATGATGTCGTAGACGGTCATACGCGGATTGAGCGAGCCGAAGGGGTCCTGGAACACGAACTGCACGCGCCGCCGGAACAGAGTCTTCATCTTGCCCTTGAGGGCGAGCACGTCCACGGGCTTGCCCTCATCGTAATAGGTGACCTCGCCGGCATCGGGAGAGAGCGCCCCCAGCAGCATCTTGCTGAGCGTGGTCTTGCCGCAGCCGCTCTCGCCCACCAGGCCGAGGCACTCCCCGCGCTCGATCGCGAGGCTCACGTCGTCGACCGCCTTGAACCGGGCCCCGCCGCTCCCGCCGAAGAATCCCTGCCTGCGGATGTCGAAGCCCTTGGTCAGGTGATCCACCGTGAGGAGCGGCCCGGCAGCGAGCGCCTGCGTACGCGCCTTCATGAGATAGCCGGCGCTGGCATGCGGGATCTCGCGGATCGGGACCAAGCGCTCGCCGGGCTTCATGTCGAAGCGCGGCACCGCGCGCAGGAGGGCCTTGAGGTAGGGGTGCTCGGGCGCGCGGAAGATGTCGTCGATGGTGCCGCTCTCCACCACGGCGCCGTGGTACATCACAGCGACCTCCTCGGCGACGTTGGCAACCACGCCGAGATCGTGGGTGATCAGCAGCACCGCCATGTCGAGCTCGCGCTGCAGATCGTGGATCAGTTTCAGGATCTGCGCCTGGATCGTCACGTCGAGCGCGGTGGTGGGCTCGTCCGCGATCAGCAGCGCCGGCCGGCACACCAGCGCCATCGCGATCATGGCGCGTTGCCGCAAGCCGCCCGAGAGCTCGAAGGGATAGGTCTTGAGCGCCTTCTTGGGATCGGGAAAACCCACCAGGCGCAGCATCTCCGCGGTGAGATCCAGCGCCACCTCGCGCGTCACGTCGCGATGCAGCTCGAGGGCCTCGCTCACCTGGTTGCCCACCGTGTGCAATGGCGAGAGCGAGGTCATGGGCTCCTGGAAGATGATGGAGATCTGGCCGCCGCGGATCTGGCGCATCGGCCTGCCGTCGCGGTCGAGGCTTGCGATGTCGACCGTCTTGCCGGGCGTGCGCGGATCGGAGAACAGGATCTCGCCTTTGGAGATGCGGCCGACCTGCGGCAGGATGCCCATGATCGCCTGGCTCACCACCGTCTTGCCGGAGCCGGACTCGCCCACGATCGCCATCGTCGCGCCCTGGCGTACGCGGAACGAGGCGCCGCGTACGGCGTGAATGATGCCCTCGGGGACGTGGAACTCGACGTGGAGGTCGCGGACGAGGAGGAGGTCGGTCATGCCTGTTACTCGCCGGCGCTGGGAGCCAAGGGTATGCCAAGCGCGGCGAAGTTCGCCGCGGTTGCCGGCGTGAGCGGGAGCTGCCGGCGCGCCGCCGCCCGGGCGGTACGCTCGGCGATGTCGTTGAAGCCGTCGATGCGGCTGTCGAGGAGCAGGCGCCCTCCGGCGCCCCGGAGCTTCAGCTCCATCCAGCCGCGCGAGCCATCGCGGCGGGTCGCGAAATAGCGCAGCGTGACGCCGTCGAGCGCTTCCCAGGTGAGCTGCACCGGAAAGGGCCCGCGCGCGGCGATGCCCTCCTCGCCCACCTCGATCCGGCGCGCGTGCCGCAGCGCGGTCAAGCCGCCGAAGCACCCGAAAAGAGCCGCGAGGCCGCCGAGCACGCCCTCGACATAGATATTGAGTGGCACCAACACCAAGGGCGCGCCGGCCAGCATCAGCCCGGCACCCGCGCGGACGTAATCGCCGAGGAGTGCGTCCATGGGGTAGCGATGCTCGCTCATAATGCCGCAAACAGTTGTGGGATCGGCACGAAACTCGCGGCGCGATGCCGCCGCACGGTCGCGACCAGCCGGCGCAGGAAGCGCTCGGTCGTTGTGTCCTGTATGAGGTGATGGGTCAGGATACCCGTGGGTTCATCGGCGTCGACAGCGGACAGGAAACGACTCCGCAGATGGCGGAGCACGAGAGCAAGCGCCGTTGCCTCGCCGACGAAGCCCCGGCTGCCGTGCCAGTCCACGAGGTCCACGTGAACGTTGACCACCCGCAGGCCGGCGACCGGCGTTGCCTCCCGTCGCGGACCCGCGATCGAAAGCCCGGTGATGCCGATCTCCGGCAGTCGCGGCACTAGATCCGGCCCGATCCGGTTCCACGGTGGCACCAGCACGCCGAGGGCGTGCGGGCCGAAGAGCGCCCGCAACCGCTCGCGGCCGAGCCGGAGCTCGTCGAGTCTTTGGCTCAGGGGCCGATGTGCGCCGAGCTCCGATTTGCGCTCTCCGGCGGGCGCGTGATTGGCATGGCGCCAGCCGTGCTGGAGCACCGTCGCGTTGGGGGCACGGGCAAGCCGGTCGGCGAGGGCGGACTCGACCTCTCCGGGGATCACGGCGGTCGCGATCGGCGTGTCCTCGGCAAGCGCAAGCAGTCGGTCGAGGGCCGGCGTGGCGGCTGCCGCATCGTCGTCGCGCCACCAGAAGCTCGCGGTTCGGCCCGCCCCCTGCCAGAGGTCGAGCTCGGCCTTGAGCGCGGCCCATCCGGAATCCACCGCAGCGGCGGTCATCGACGGGTGCGTTCCAAGGCCGGTCATGCCGGGAGTATAGCCATGGTCATGCATGGCTCCCAAGCGTCGGGCACAGGGATCGTCGATAAATTCCTGCAATCATCGGTGGGGGCTCGGTCCCATTGCCGCGAATTCCGCGACGCACTCGGCGGCGCGACGGGCGCCATCGACGGCCAACGGACCCAAGACCGGCACCGGCGCCTCGAGCGCCCGCTCGATCGCCTGGGCCAGCACGGCGGCACCCTCGGGGCCGCTGAGCGCGCGCGCATCCACCACGTGAACCAGCCCCCGCTCGGCGAGGAGCCGCGCTCTCAGCGCCTGCTCGGTCTCGCCCCCCTCGGCAAACGGCACCACCACCGCTCGCGTGCCCGCTTGCAGCACATCCAGAATCGTATTGTAGCCGGCTTGGCTTAAAGACACATGACAGTGTCGGAGCAGGTTTTGGAAATCGCCGCGGAAGCGCTCGAGGACGACGCCTGGGGATAACTTACGAGCGAGGTCGTCATAGTCCTCCTGGGGTAGATTCGGACCCGCGATCAACCGCCAGACACAATCCCGCACGGACGTGCGGGGTCGGGCCGTGAGCGCGGCTCTCAGGAGCGGACCTCCCACGGCGCCGCCGCCGGCCGAAACCAGGATTTCGCCTCGACCGGCGTCGTCCCAATCGGCGGCGGGCTGCACGCGTCCCGCATCCGTGACATAGCCGGTGTAGCGGAGCTTGTCCGCGATCTCTCCGGTCGCGGGAAAGCTCGCCTCCAGCCTGACCAGACGCGGGTCGCCGTGAACCAGGACGGCATCGATATCGCGGCGAATGCGCTCCGCGATCTGCGAATAGCGCGCGGGATTGCTTTTCGCGGCGAGGATATCGCGGATAGAGACCAGCACGGCCGCGCGCGGATGGCGTGTCTGCGCCGCGGCGATGAGCGCATCGAGCTCGCCGCGAAAGGCGCGCCGCCCGAACGGATAGGACTCGATCAGCACCACGTCCGGTCGGACGCGCTCGAACGCGTCGAGCACGAGGGCGCGGCGGCGCTCGTGAAAAGCCGCGTCGAGCGGTCGACTGTCCGCATCGACGAGAATCTTGAAGCCGCCGTCCCGCGCGCGGGCCGCCGGCAGCTCCCTGACCTCGGCGCCGCCCCAATTCGATCCGAGCCGTCCGCCGCCCGACAGCACGGTCACCTCGAGACCGAGCGCCGTGGTCTCGCGCGCCACCTGAGCGATGCGTCTGATATGACCGATGCCCAGCAGGTGCTGAACGTGGAACAGCGCCCGCCGGGTCACGCGCGAGCATCCATCGTCGCCGTGGTGAGCGAGCGATTGAGGCGCACCACGCTCGGCGCGCCGCCGGGCGCGAGCCGGAACACATGCACTGCGGCCCAGTCGAGCCTGGCCGGCTCGGGATCCACCATGGTCCAGCCGGCCGCGAGCGCCAGGATGGCGCGGATGATGCCTTTGTGCGTGACGCAGCCAGTGGGCGTGCCCTTGGCGGCGATCTCCGACAGCAGTGGCGCCAGCCGACGTTGTACGGCGCGCGGGCTTTCGCCTCCGGGCGGCTGCAGGTCGAGACCGCGCGCCTCCATGGCCGCCATTTCCCCGCCCGGCTCCGCGCGCAACTCCGCGACGGTCCGGCCCTCCCAGCGGCCCCAGTCCATCTCGATGAGCCTCGGCTCGACCTCGGCGTCGAGGTCGAGCAGCGCGGCGGTCTCGATACAGCGTGCGAGTGGGCTCGTGAGCCAGCGGAGCGCCCGGAGCTCCGACGGCAAGCGCCAGTTGCCGACCATCGCGCGGCCGGCGGCATGGAGAGGCACATCGAAGCGGCCTTGCAGCCGGTGCTCGCGGGTCCAGGCAGTGGGACCGTGGCGCAGCAGGGCGAGCAGCGTCATGGCGCGCTCGCGGGCACGAGATCCCGCAACACCGCGTCGAGGCGCCGTGCGGCGGCGGCGAGGTCGTGGTTGGCGGCGACCTTCCGGCGCGCCGCGCTGCCCATGCGCGCACGCCGGGTCTCATCGTCGATGAGCACAGCGGTCGCGGCCGAGAACTCGGCGATGTCGCCCACCGGCACCAGGATGCCGGTGACGCCGTTGGTCACGATGTCGCTGACGCCGCCGGTCTCACCCGCCACCACCGGCAGCCCCGCTGCTTGTGCTTCCAGGATCGCCAGGCCATAGGCCTCGCCGATCGCGGGCCAAACATAGACGTCGCCCGCCGCCAGCAACTCCGGCACGGCGCTCTCCTCGAGGCGGCCGAGAAATCGAACGCGCGTCTTGATTGGCGCCAACGCCGCGATCACTTGCTCGCGCGCCGGGCCATCGCCGGCGACCAGCAGCTGAAACGGCCGATCGAAACAGCGCGCAAGCGCGGCCCCGAGCAGGCGATAGGACTCGAGCTTCACGTCGGCGCGCATCATCGCGACGGTGACCAGCCAGGGCAGCGCGGGCTCGAGCTTCCAGCGTTGAGCGAGCCGCGCGCGCGCCGCGCGCCGCCCGGCCACCGCGACTTCGAAGGGCGCGGTGTCGAGAAACGGCAGCAACGCGGTCCAGTGCTCGGGGCGCGCGAGTACGCGGGCCACGCCCTCGCGATCGGCGCTGTTGAGCCCGATCACGCGGTCGGCGCGCTTGAGCGCCTCGGCGGTCGCGCGGTGGCCGATCTGCCAATCGCCATCGCGGCGTTTCTCCGCCAGCGACGCCTCCGCCACAACGTAGGGGATGTGCAGCGCCGAGGCCACGCGAGGCCCGATCCAGTCGGGCGCCTTGTAATAGACGTGATAGGTGAGCCAGAGATCGGGCCGCAGGCTCGGCCGCGCCGCCACGCGGCGGAGATATCGGTCGGCCAGACGCGCACCCAGCGCGCGCAACCGCGACTGCCGCTCGTGATCGCCGGCGCCCTCTCGGCTGCGCAGGCGGGCCGCCAGAATGGGCTCGTGCCCCGCGGCGGCGAGCGCCGCCATCAGCAAGCGGGCCATGCGCCGGTCGCCCGAGGGCACCGGATGATCCGGCGGCTTCAGCGGCGCATAGAACGCAATGCGCATGGCGCCGCAGCCTCCGCCAAGCCGAATTTGTCCGCCAACCGCTCGATGCCAGCATCGAGCGTGAACCGCGCCCGGACGCGCGCTTCCGCCGCCGTAGCGAGCCGCACGCGCTCCTGCGGATTCCGGATCAGGCGCTCGAGCACCGCCGCCAGAGCGGGCGGGTCGCCGGGCGGCACCAGCAGCCCCGTCACCTCGGGCTCGATCAGTTCCGCGATGCCGGGGAGCGCAGTGGCAATGGTCGCAAGCCGCTGGCTCTGTGCTTCCAGGAGCACGTTGGGCAAGCCGTCGCGGTCGCCATCGGCGGCGATGCGGGAGGCCAGCGCGAAGATATCCGCCTCGCGGTACGCGGCCAGCACGACCTCGTGGGCTTGCGCGCCCCGCCAATCGATGCGCTCGGCGATCCCGAGCGCCGCCGCCTGGCGCTGCAAGCTCGCCAGCAGCGGGCCGCCGCCGACATGCGTGAAGCGCCACGCGAGGTCATGCGGCAGGAGAGCGAGCGCCGCGAGAAGATCGTCATAGCCTTTCTTCGCCACCGCGCGCCCGACCGACAGCAGTCGCAGGGGTTCGCCGGCATCGCCGCCGTCGCGCTGATTCGAGCGCCGAGCCGGCGGAGGAAATCGGGTGCCGTCGAGCCCGTGGTAGATCAAGTCCACCCGGTCGCGCTCTGGCGCGAGACCGCGCAGATGCGCGGCACCTGACTCGGTGCAGGTGACCGCCCAGTCGCACTCCGCGAGCTTTTCGCGCTGCTCCCAGGCAGGCGTGGTCCAGATGTCCTTGGCATGCGCCGAGAGCGACCACGGCAAGCCTCGAAGCATGGCGGCATAGCGCGCGACCGAGGCCGGCGTGTGCATGAAATGCGCGTGCAGCCGCGTCACATCCGCCGGCAGCTCGCGCACGAGCACCAGCGCCTGCCCGAACCGCCGGATGCGATTGGGCGTCGGGTCGCGCCGGAGGTCCCGCAAGAAGGCTGCGCGCGCGCGGCGGTAGCCCGGCAACCCTCGGCTCGCGCGCCAGCCGGCCAGCACGCGCAGAGGCTCGCGCCAGAGGTATTCCGGAAGGTAGAGAACGCTTGCGGCAATCACCGCATGAATCGGATGGCGCTTGGCGTCGGTGGGATGGCGCAGCGAGACGATGCGGATGTCGAGGCCCAGCGCTTCGAGCGCGCGGATCTCCTGGGCGATGAAAGTCTCCGAGAGGCGCGGATAGCCCTTGAGGACGAAACCGACGGCGCCCCTCGCGGGCGATGCTTCAGGCGCGGAAGGCGGCAACGGGAACCCGGGTCGGCCGGCGCCAGCGGCGGAGCCACTGGCGCGCCAGGCGATTGACGTTGTCGAGACCATCCAGCAAGCCCGGCACCACGATCTCTGAAGGCAGGTTCTGCTGCGGCAGGTGCCGCAGCGCCGTGGCCATCACCCGCGGATCGCGGGCGTCGTTGTCGATCAGCATGCGCACCAATCCCAGCTCCTGGGCGCGCGCGGCGCGGATGTATTGCTCGAGGCGCGGCTGCGTGCGCGGCACGATGAGCGCGCGCTTGTCGAAGGACAGGATCTCGCAGAACGTGTTGTAGCCGCCCATGGCGACGACCCCTTGGGCGTGGGCGATCAGGCTCTCCATGCGAGCGTCGAAGGTAATGGCGGAGACGCGCCCCAGCCGCGCCGAGCGCGCCATGAACTCAGCCTGCAGTTCCGGCTGCATGAATGGGCCGAGCACGAAAAAAGCGCGGCAGGGCAGCTTGGGGTCGTGCTCGTAGGCGGACAGCACCCAGTCGATCAATGCCTCGCCGTCGCCGCCGCCGCCCGGCGTCACCAGCAGGTAGGGCTCATCGCCGAGACCCGAGAGCTGCGTGCTCGGCGCTTGCGCGCTGCGCTTCAAGTAGCCGGTGTATGTCATCCGCTTGCGCACGCTCTGCGGCAGCCCGATGCCGGCGAGCGGGTCGCAGATCTGCGGGAGGCCGTAGACCCAGATATCGTCGTAGTATTTCTTCAGCGCCGGCACCACTTTCTTGCGCGACCATTCGGGACCCAGCTGCGACGGCTCGTCCATGACGTCGCGCAATCCGAGCACGATCGGCGTGCCGCGCCGGCGCAATAGTTCGAGCGTCGGACCCACCTCGCCGCGCAAGCCCAGCGGTTCTTTGTCCACGATGAAGAGGTCGGGATCGAAGATGTCGGCGGTATGCTGGATGATCGAGGCGCGCATCTCCAGCGTCTCCTCGATCGCGATGTGCAGGTTGAGCGAGGTGTACTCGCCGTCGCGGAGCTTGATGACGCCGGGCACCCGGACGAAATCCACCCGGGCGCGAAAATCGAAGCTGCCAATGATGGGCGAGCCCGATAGGATCAGGACGGAGAGGTCCTTATCCTCCTCCACCAGCGCATGGGCGATCGCTCGGCAGCGGCGGAGGTGGCCGAGACCGAAGGTGTCATGACTATAGATAAGGACGCGCTTATGCCGTTCGGTCATTTGCTCCCCTTCAGCGCGACGCCCCTATATCGCACAGGTCAGGTCGGCTAGAAATCCATTTCATGAAGGCGTTCCCTTCCGTCGCGCGGCTCCGCATACCCGGCATCGGCACCGCTCCGGCCGGCACCGAGGCCGCGTCGCCCCCCGCGGGCGACAGCGGCGGCATTCAGCCGACACTCCATGGATTCATCCTGAAACACAGCCTGTGGCAGCAGGCGTTCATCATCATACTAGTCGTAGTGTCGTTGCCGTTTTACTACTACTCACTCGATCTACCGAAGACGATCATCAACACCATCACGAAATGGACGCCACACCCCTTCAGTGTCGGTATTACGACCTTTCACCTCGACCATCTGACATACCTCTGGACGCTCTGCGGCCTCTATTTCCTGATGGTCCTGGTCAACGGCGGCTTCAAGTACTGGATTAACCGCTACAAGGGCCAGCTCGGCGAGCGCATGCTCCGGCGGCTCCGCTTCGAGCTCTATAAACGCCTGCTGCGCTTTCCCACCGCCTATTTCAAAAAGGTGTCGACCGGCGAGATCATTCCGATGATCACCTCGGAGGTGGAGCCGTTGGGCGGCTTCATCGGCGACATCTTCGCGCAGCCGGCGGTTCAGGGCGGTACGCTCATCACGATCATTTACTTCATGTTTGCGCAGGATGCGATCCTCGGTCTTGCGTCGCTCTCGCTCTATCCGATCCAGGGTTACATCATCCCGAAGTTGCAGCGGAAAGTGAACTTGTTGGGCAAGGCGCGCGTGCGCACGATCCGGCGGGTCGCCGACCGCGTGAGCGAGACCACGTTCGGCGTGAACGATATCCATGCGCACGACAACGCCCGCTACCAGATGGCGGGGTTTGCCCACCTGCTCGGCACCATCTACGACATCCGCTTCGAGATCTATCAGCGCAAGTTCTTCGTCAAATTCCTCAACAACACGCTGAACCAGGTGACGCCGTTCTTCTTCTTCGCGATCGGCGGCTACCTCGTGATCGGCGGCAGTCTGAGCGCCGGCGCGCTGGTGGCGGTGCTCTCCGCCTACAAGGACATGTCCGCGCCCTGGAAGGAGCTGCTCGACTATTACCAGCAGTTCCAGGACACCAAGATCAAGTACGACCAGGTCGTCGAGCAGTTCGAGCCCGAGGGCATGTTCGACGAGCGGCTGATGCTCGAGGAGCCGGAGACGATCCCGCATTTCACCGGGGAAATGTCGCTCGCGAACGTGACGCTCATCGAGGACGAACGCGCGCGCATGGTCGACGGCGTCACCACGAACATCCCGCTCGATCGCAGCATCGCCATTCTCGGGCCGAGCGGCAGCGGCAAGTACGAGCTCGCTTTGCTTCTGGCGCGGCTGCTATGGCCGAGCTCCGGCCGCATCAGTGTCAACGGCAGCGACCTCGCGACCTTGCCGACCGCCGTGATCGGCCGGCGCATGGCTTACGCCGGCGCCACGCCGTATCTCTTCAACCAGAGCCTGGGTGACAATTTGCTGGCATCGCTCAAGTTCCGCCCGCTGCGCGAACCGCACTATGAGCCGCCGCGCGCGAAAAAGCGCCTGGTCCAGACGCATGAAGCGCGGCTCTCGGGCAACATCGACCTCGACATCGAGGCCGACTGGATCGACTACGAGACCGCGGGCGTCAAGGACGAGGCGGGCCTCAGGGATCGTCTCGTCGAGGTGCTGCGTAAAGTCGACCTCGACCAGGACGTCTACCTCTTCGGCTTGCGGGGCCTGCTCGATCCCGTCGCCCGGCCGGAGGCCGCGACGGCCCTCCTCGAGGCCCGCAAGGCCGTGCACGCGCGCCTCGTCGGGGACAAGCTCACCCATCTGGTCGAGCCGTTCGAGGTCACCCGCTACAACACCAACGCCTCGCTGGCGGAGAACCTGCTGTTCGGCACGCCCGTGGGGCCGGCCTTCCTCATGGAGGAGTTGGCGTCCAACACCTACGTGCAGTGCGTCCTCGACAAGGCGGGCTTGACCGACGACCTCGTGCAGCGTGGACTCAAGGTCGCGGAGACCATGGTCGAGATCTTCGCGGACGGCGCCCCCAGCGAGGAATTCATCGCGCAGTTCAGCTTCATCGGTGCCGACCAGTTGCCGGAGTTCCAGGCGATCATCGCGCGGCTCGGCAAGGGCGGGGTCCAGGGCCTGAAGAAAGAGGATCGGATCCGGCTGCTCTCCCTGCCCTTCAAGCTCATCGTCTCGCGCCACCGCCTCGACGTCATCGACGAGACGCTTGAGGCGCGCATCGTCGAGGCGCGACGCATCTTCGCGGCGGACCTGCCCGCGGAGCTGCGCGGCAGCATCGAGTTCTTCGCGGACGACCATTACAACGCCGCTGCGACGATCCAGGACAATCTGCTGTTCGGCAAGCTGGCCTTCGGCGAGGCGGATGCGGAGAAGCGTCTGATCGAGGTCGTGGCCCAGGTGATCGACGCGCTCGACTTGCGTCGCACCGTAATCGAGGCGGGCCTCGCCTTCGGAGTCGGCCCCGGCGGCTCGCGGCTCTCGCCGGCGCAACGCCAGAAGGTCGTGATCGCTCGCGCGTTCCTCAAACGGCCCGACGTGCTGATCCTGAACGAGGCGACTTCGGCGTTAGACGGGTCCGCCCAGGCGAAGTTGCTCGAGGCCATCAAGGAGGAATTCGCCGGACGCGGCCTGATCTGGGTGGTGCACCGCGCGGGCCTGGCGCGCCAGTTCCAGGAGGTGCTGGTGATGGAGCACGGAAGGCTGGCCGAGCAGGGTACGCTCGTCGATCTCGACAAGCCCGGCACCAAGTTCACCGAGCTGATGACGGCGGAGTAGGCTAAGTGAGGGGATCGGAGACGGAGATGATGCATGAGTCTGCATGAGGAAGTCGACATGCTCCGGCGGATCCCGCTCTTCGCGCAGATCGAGCCGCCGAAGCTCAAGCTCATCGCCTTCACCAGCGAGCGCGTCGCCTTCGATGCCGGCCATACGCTGTTCCGCCAGGGCGACGCCGCCAATGCCGCCTACGTCATCGTCGACGGCAAGGCCGAAGTGATCGTCGAGACCGCGGGCGGGCCGGTGGTCGTCGCGGTGCTCGGGCCCAACGATTTCTTCGGCGAGATCGCCATCCTCTGCGACGTGCCTCGAACCGCCTCGGTGCGTGCCGACACGCGCCTCACCACGCTCAGGATCTCCAAGGAGCTGTTCCTGCGGCTCATCAAGGAGTTTCCGACCATGGCCGTCTCCATCATGCGCGAGCTCGCCCATCGGCTGGAGGCGACCAACAACCAGCTGCGCACCGAGCACGCAGAGCTCGAGCGGCTTCGCCGGCAGACGCACTAGCGCATGCCATCTGCTTTCCCGGCATGAGCCGTCTCGACAGCTTCATCCGCCGGATGATGGCGCAGCGCGCGTGCCTCGACCGCGCGGCGGACCTGATCAAGGACGTGCCGGGACCGTTGCTCGAGCTCGGCCTCGGCAACGGCCGCACCTACGATCATATGCGCGAGCTCCTGCCCAAGCGCGAGATCTACGTGTTCGAGCGCGAGGTCGCGGCGCATGCCGACTGCATTCCGCCGGCGGAGTATCTGATCCTGGGCGACGCCCTCGAGACCCTGCCGATGATGTGGGATCGGCTGCCGCACAGCGCGGCGCTCGCCCATATCGACATGGGCACCGGCGACGTCGGGGCCAATCACCGGCTGGCCGCCGAGCTGGCACCGCTCCTGGCGCCGCTCCTGCGGACCGGCGCCGTGGTCGCGAGCGAGCCACCGATCGAGCTGCCCGGCTGGCTCGCCCTGCCGCTGCCGATCGGCGTGCGCGAGGATCGCTATCACCTCTACCGCGTGGGATAGCGACCCTCGCGCCCGGGTGCTACGCCAGCCTCCAGCGATACCCGAAGCTGGCGTAGTTCTCGATGCCGGTGAAGCCGTCGTCGATGCCGCGGAACTTCTTGCGGATCCGCTTGATGAAGGTGCGGACGTTCGTGCGGTAGCCGTCGGTGCCGTAGCCCGCCACGAAGTCCTTGCCGTGCACGAGGTCATAGAGTTCCCGATAGGAAACGTCCTCCCCGGGCTTCATCGCGAGCCGCGACACCATGCAGAATTCCGTGAGCGTGAGCGCGACGACCTGCCCGCGCCAGAACGCGCGGTGCGAGTCGAAGCGGAGCTCGAGCTCGCCCAGTCGGATCTGCGCGGCTTGCGACTCGCCGGATTCCGGCGGCAGCCTCTGTGCCTCGACGATCAGCTCGATGCGTTTCACGAGGATCGAGATGCGCCGGGATTTGTCGATGAAGTCGACCGCGCCGCCCGTGAGCGCTGCCTCCTCGTGCGTGTCGTCGCTGAGCGCCGTCAAGAAGATCACCGGGGTCGTGACGCCTCGCTCGCGCAATTGGCGCAGCACCTCTAGTCCGTTCATCTCGGGCATGCGCCAATCCAGGAGGATCGCGTCGACGACATTGCCGGCATCCAAATGGTCCAGCCCCGCGCGTCCGCTGCTGAAGCTCGCGACCTCGAGCCCCTCGTCCGCCAAATGCGTCTGCAAGGCGTCGCGATAGAGATCGTCGTCGTCGACCAACAGGATGCTGATGCGCCGGGCTTGCTTCGAATAACCGACGCTGGGGGATGGCTGAGACGTCTCGGCGACCGTGAGTTCACTCTGCTGAATCATGATCGGTTCCTCGCAAATGCCGTTGCAGGGGTATAGGCACTGTCCCGCCGAATTGTGACCTCGATGTGAAGCGAATGTGGCGTATGCGGGTTTGCGGGTAACCGCAGAGTGTCATCGTGCGGTGCTCCGGAGGGTTTGCATGACCCCACAGGGTCAGTGCTCTCAGCCACATGGGTCAATCGTTGGGGCGAGATGAGATTTGCGATCGTTGCCTACAACGATTCCGCGAAGCGCTGTACCCTATCGCACGGACTCGGCGCTTTCAGGCTCGAGGCCTGCCGGCGCTATGGCCCGCGACCGCGCGCCTGCTCTCGCAGCGCCGGATAGCGGGCAAGCAAGCCTGCGCACTCCGCCATCGCCTCGACGTCGTTGAAGGTGGGCACGCCCGCGCGCTCGAGACTTGCGAACCAGCCGGCTTTGTCCGGCAGCGTCCCCATCATGGCGTGGAGGAATGGCATCGGCACGCCGCTCGCGAGCGCCGCGAGCCTTGCCACGATCGGTGCGGCCTCCACCATGAACGGCACGACGTGGATGCCGAGAATCGCGTCGAAGGCTTGCGCACCTTCCTTGATCGCGCACTCCAGCGTCAGGCCGAACCGATCCTCGCGAGCGTCCGCGAGCAGATCGAGCGGATTTGCGACCGACGCCTCCGGGGGTAGCGCCGCGCGCAGCGCGCTCGCCATCGCCGCCGGTAACGGCGCCAGGTCGAGGCCTTCGGCCGCCGCGCGGTCCGTGCAGAGTACGCCGGGTCCGCCGGAGTTGGAGAGGATCAGCGCGCGCTTGCCGATGCCCTCGGGAAAAGCGCCGAATCCCTTGGCGGCGAGCAGCAGGCGCCGGAGACTCTCCACACGGAGCACACCGCACTCTGCGGCGAAGGCATCCATCTCGCGGTCGTCTTGGGCGGGAGCGCCGGTGTGTGCCGCGGCCGCGCGGGCTCCGGGTCCGGTACGGCCGCCGATCAGCGCCACGACCGGCTTTTCCACGGCGACCTTTCGGGCCACCGCGCGAAACCGTGCCTTGTCCTCGATGCTCTCGACATAGAGCAGCACCGCGGTGACCGCGGGATCGCTCCCGAGGTGCTCGAGATAGTCGGAGACACCCAGCTGCAGCGCGTTTCCCACGGAAACGATGGTGCCCAGCGGAATCGCGAGGCTGTGCGCCGCCGCGATCGCTTCCTCAGCGAGCGCACCCGACTGCGAGACGAAGGCGATGGCGCCGCGGGCGTTGGGTCCTGGCGGCATATCGCGCAGGAACGTCGCCGCGAAGCGGGCGCCCGCGGGCAGGTGAATGATCCCCGCGCAATTCGGCCCGACCACGGTGAGGTCGTGCTCCGCGATCAGCCGGCGCAGCTCGCGGTCGCGCGCCTTGCCGGCCTCGCCCGCCTCGGCAAAGCCGCCAGGCAGGATCAGCAGATGGCGGTGCCGGCTCGCCGCCGCCTCGCGCACGGCGTCGAGGATCAGATCCGGCCGGATCACGATCACCGCGAGGTCCGCGGGGTGGTCGAGCTCGCCGAGACTCTTGCGCACCGCGAGCCCGAACATCTCGCCGCCCTTGGGATTGACCGGCACGATCTCGCCGATGAAGCCTGATATGCGTAGGTTCTGCAGCACGGCGCCGCCCGACGAGGTCGCCCGCTCGCCCGCTCCCACCACCGCGACGCTGCGCGGCGCGAAGAAGGGTCTGAGATCGCGCGTCATGGCGAGCGCACTGCGTTCAATCCTTGAACCGCACAATCACCGGTACGTGGTCAGAGCCCTGCACCCAGCCGCGCACGGGCTTGAACACCTCGGCATCCGCGAGCTGCGGCACCAGCGCCGGTGTCACCCAGACGTGATCGAGTCGGCGCCCGCGGTCGGAGGCCCGCCAATCCCGCGCGCGATAGCTCCACCAGGTATAGAGCCGTTTCTCGGGCGGAATGATGTGGCGAACCGCATCCACGAAGCCGCCGGCGCGCTGCAGTTTGCCGAGCCTCTCCACCTCGATGGGCGTGTGGCTCACGACCTTGAGCAGATCCTTGTGCGACCAGACGTCGGTCTCGAGCGGCGGGATGTTGAGATCGCCGACCAGGATCGCCTTCTTGTCCTTGGGCGAATCCGCGGCGAACCACGCCGTGACCTCGTCGAGGAACTGCATCTTGTGGCCGAATTTCGGGTTCGCCTTAGGATCGGGAATGTCGCCGCCGGCGGGGATGTAGATGTTGTGCAGCTCGATGCCGCCCGGCAGCTCCGCCACCGCGTGGCGGCAATCCTCGCGCGCGCACCAGCTCTTGGTATGCGGACCCGAGATCGGCAGGCGCGAGACCGTGGCGACGCCGTTGTAGCCCTTCATGCCGTGGATCAGCATGTGGGTGTAGCCCAGCTCCTCGAAGGCCTCGCGCGGGAAGAGCTCGTCCGGTGATTTGGTCTCTTGCAGGCAGAGCACATCCGGCGCGTGCGTCCGGAGGAAGCGGCGGACCAGATTGATGCGCAGCCGCACCGAGTTGATGTTCCAGGTGGCGAGGGTAAGGGCCATGAGCGTGGGGGTCTTGGGGGTTTCGCGGATCAGAAGAGATAGCAGCGGCCGCCCATGACGCCCAGGAGCCAACGGCCGCCCGCGCTCGGCGGAGGTGTGCGGTTTGCCGCACGACGCAAACCACGGCGCGCGGCCGAGGTCGCCCGCGAAGGTGCGGAGGCTGCGGCAGCGCCGCTCGATATCGGCGCTCGAGGCTTCCGGCGTCTCAGCGATTGCCGCGATCCTCGCGCCAGAGGCCGAGCTTGTCCTGCACGGGCCGGTCCGAGAAGCTGAACAGCACCGACTCGGCCCGGGTGCGGTGCGTCGTGCGATGCCAGCTCGGCGCCACGAAGATGTCGCGCGGTCCCCAGGCGAAACTCTGATCGCCGATCTTGCTCTCGCCCTCGCCCTCGGCGCAGACGAACACCGTGCTGTCGGAGCAGCGATAGGGCGCGGTCGCGAAGCCCTTGGGCAGAAGCTGTATGAAGGTCGCGATGGTCGGCATGGCGTAATCGCCGGTGGCGGGATTGACGTAGCGCATCTTGTGGCCGTGGCAGGGATCGGGGTCGCCGTTCTTCGCGAGCGTCGCCAGCGCCTCGCGTGTGCGCGGATAGGGATAGCTGAAGATCGGCGAGGTCTTGCGCTCGGGCTTCCAGTCCACCGGCAGGAGGTTCTGGCCGTAGCGTTGCAGAGAATCGCCGGCGGGCCGGGTCACCATCTGGGTTTCGGTGTTGCCGGGCTCGGCGAAGCTCGCATCGAGCAGCCGCACCAGCGGCACGTCGAGGCCGTCGAGCCAGACCATCGGCTTGTCGCTGTCGTTGCCGTGGTCGTGCCAGGTCCAGGACGGCGTGATGATGAAATCGCCGGGCTCCATGATGGTGCGCTCGCCGTCGACGGCGGTGTAGGCGCCGTGCCCTTCGATCACGAAACGGAGCGCCGATTGCGTGTGGCGATGCGCCGGCGCCACCTCGCCTGGGAAGATCAGCTGGAGACCCGCGAACAGCGAATGGGTGACGGAGGTCTTCCCCTTGAGGCCGGGGTTCTCAAGGATCAGCACCCTGCGCTCCGCCTCTTTCGCGGTGATCAGCGCGCCCGTTCGCATGAGGTACTCGCGAACCTCCGCATCGTAGCGCCAGATCGCCGGCTTTGCCGGCGATACCGGTTCTTTCGTGACGACGGTGTGCAGCACGTCCCAGAGCGGCGCCAGATTGTGCGGGGATATCTCGCGATAGAAGGCCTCGCGCTCGGGCGTACGGTTCGGGGTCGCATCCATGGGCGTCTCTCCCGCTGTTCTTCAGGCCGCTTCCGGCGCGGCCTCGGGCAATCTTAGCTTGAGGTAATCCTCAACCAAAGCCCGGGCGCGCGCGAGATAATCCGCGCGCATCTCCTCGTTGGTCCGCTGCTTGATGCCGTATTTGCGGAAGATCTCGTTGTTCTTCGACCCGGTCTTGCCGAAGAAAGCCGGCAGCATCGGGAAATACCGGTCGATCGCATCCTGGACCCGGGCGCGGCCTCCTGCCGTCTTGCAGAGCTCGGTGCAGAAATCCTTGCCGAACTGCGCGTGGAAGCGCTCCTCCGGCATGGTCATGCGCGCGAGGTTGCGCAGCGGATGGAAGGAGCACTGCAGGAGATCCTCGACCTGCAGGATCTCCGCGAGGTCCGCGAGCAGCTTGATGACGCAGAACTCCTCCCAGGTCTTGAGGGGAAAGCCGAAGATCGAGAGCGGCCGCTTGCCCTCGGGCGTCATCTCCGCCGCGGGAATGCCCATCTGCTCGCCGAGCTCGCGAAAGCGTACGTGATGCCCGTACTCCTCCATCGCCACCCGGCAGGTCAGCCACTTCGCGTAGGGCGTTGGCGCGAAGGCGATCGCGGGCTCGTCGAAGACCTGCGCGCCATAGAGCTCGTTCACGGCATGGCTGCGCACGATCTTGCGTAGCGCCAGCTGGTACTCCTCGGGCGTGCCCTTCAGCTCCTGGACGGTCTTGATGGGCGCGATGGCGGCGGTGGTCATGTGTTCGTCCACTCCAAAAGGATCACCACAGAGACACAGAGAAGAACGTGACCGTTCGCTCGCGTCCATGACGACAAAGAGAAACTTCTCTGTGCTCTCTGTGTCTGCGTGGTGAATCTTGTTTGCTTGTCATTAAACAATCGGCTCGCTGCTGAAAGCCTCGAGGTCGGTTTCGGACCCGATATAATGCGGCTTGAGCGTGCTCGCGATGGCGGCGCCGAGTCCCTCGGCGCCGGGGTTGACGAGCCGCGCCACCGGCCGGGGTTGGGAGAACAGGAAAATCTCGCGCCCGCGCACGCCGAAGAGCTGACCGGTGACGTCCTTCGCCTCCGGTCCCGCGAGCCAGGCGACAAGCTCGCCGACGGCGCGGGCGGGCACCTTGAGAGCGCGCTCCTTGTAGGTCGCCTGGGCGGGATTGGCGGGCTTGATGGTCTCGGTGACCCGGGTCGCCGCGAACGGCGCCACCGCGTTGGCGGTGACCCCGCTCCGCGCCATGTCGAGCGCCACCACTCGCGTCAGGCCGACCAGACCGGCCTTGGCGCTGGCATAGGCGGCCTGGCCGTAATTCCCGTAGAGCCCGGCGGTGGAGACGATGTTGACGATGCGGCCCCCGCCGCGGTTCGCCTTCGCCTGCTCGCGCATGACCGGCGTCGCCGCCGCGAGCACGTGGAATGCGGCGGAGAGATTGGTGCGCAGCACGGCATCCCAGTTCTCGGGCTCCGCTTTGAAGATGAAGCCGTCGCGCAGAATCGCGGCGGCGTTCACGACGATATCGAGGCCGCCGAAGCGTCTCACGGAGAACTCGACCGCGGCTTGCGCGGCGCTCGGACTGGCGATGCTCTCGGTGAAGGCGGCCGCGCGCTCGCCGAGCGCCTTGGCCACGCCCTGGGCCACGCTGGGATCCGCGCCGGTTCCATCGATCGAGGTGCCGTTGTCGGCGACCACCACCGCGGCTCCCCCGGCATACAGCGCCTCGGCGATGGCGCGGCCGATGCCGCGGCCGCCGCCGGTCACCAGCGCTACTCTGCCGGAGAGGTTTGCACTCATGTCCCGGTTCCCGTGCTCAGCGTTGGCTTGTCCGCCTCGGTATAGAACGCATCGGCATGGATGTCCTGCCGCCGCATCCCCGCATCCAGAAGCATCGCGGTCGCCGCCTCGACCATCACCGGCGGTCCCGCGATATAGGCCTTGGCGCCGTCGAGATCGCCGAGATCGGCGGCCACCGCTTCGTGCACGAAGCCGCGGTGCCGCGCCGTCGGCAGCAGCGGCTCCGACAGCACCGGCGTGAAACGCAGGTTTGGATGCGTCGCCGCGAGCGCCGTGAAATGATCCTCGAGGTACAGGTCGCGCTCGTCGCGCACGCCGAAGTAGAGGTGGATCGGCTGACGCGCGCCGCGCCAAAGCGCGGTCTCCACAATCGACTTGATCGGCGCCAGGCCGGAGCCGCCGGCGATCGCCAGGATCGGACCGCTGTGATGCTCGCGCAGCCACGCGGAGCCGAACGGTCCCTCTAATCGCACCGTCTCGCCGACGCCGAGGTTCTGCACGATGTATCGGCTCACCGCACCGCCGGTCATGTGGCGGACGTGGAATTCCAGCACGGGCTCGTCGGGCCGGTTCGCCATGGAGAAGTCGCGGGGCGGCAAGGTCGCGACGCGCAGCGCCGCATACTGGCCCGCGGAGAAATCGAACGGACCGCCGGAGACGATCTCGAGGCGCACGCGCTTGATGTCGTGCGTGAGATCCTCGAGCGAGATCACGCGGCAGATCAGCTGGCGCAGCGGATGCGCCACCACCTCGTCGGTCTCGAGCCAGGCGACGGTGGCGTCGCTCCAGGGCGTCGCGCGGCAGGCGAGGATCAGGCCTTGCGCGCGGTCCTCCGCGGTGAGCGCGTAATCGGAATAGGGCGCCAAGTCGACCTCGCCGCTCTCAAGCACCGACTTGCAGGCGCCGCAGTTGCCGGAGCGGCAGCCGTGCGGGTAGGGCACGCATTCGGCGAGCGCCGCCTCCAGGATCGTCTGTCCCGGTTCGACCGATATCGGGCCGCCGTGCTGGCGGATGGTGACCGCAAACGACATCTCAAACGCGTCCGGAGCCAAACCCCGCTGAAAATGATTTGGGCACCAAATTGTTTAGGCGGTCAACCATTAACCACGCCTTTGCGGACAGGATCGCAAGCGGCTGAAAAGCGGTTTAAGTCTGGGAAGGCAAAGCCCAAAAAACATGGCGCCCGGTCAGGGGGGATTGACCGGGCGCCGGAAGCGCCGTTGGGGGAGTCCGAACCGGCAGGGGAACCGGTATCGGACAGTCGGAGGGAGGGTCCACCGACCGCTTCGGACTCCTGAACTTGGTGCGACATGGGCGACACAGCAGGCGCGGAAGTGGTGGGTCTCCTATGCACAAAACGCATGGCTCGGTCGGCCGGCTAAACCTTCCGTAGCAGCAACTCCCGACAGGCCTCCGGTTGCTGGAAAATCATCATGTGGCCGGTGCCGGGCAGCGCCACTAGGTCAGCGCTCGGAATTCCCGCGGCAATTCCGGCCATCGCGCCGCTCACCCAGTCCCGGTCCGGGGCGCTGGCGTCGCCGCTGACAAGGTGCACCCGCTGACGGATCCGCGGCAGGTGCTGCCAGGTGTCGGCGTCCCGGTGGACCGCAAAGACCGTGCTTTCGACGTCCGGCGGACAACAAAGGACACAGCCCCCGGCGGCGTCCGGCTTCAGGGTTGCCCGGCAATGGGCGGCGAGCATCTCGGGGACGAAGCTGCGAAACACACCTCGGGTCCGTAAATACGCGAACAGAGCCTCGGGGCTTTCCCAGCGCGCTTGCCGCCGGGCCGCGCCCCGGATCAGCCGCTCCTGCTGCTCGATCGCCTCGGGATAATTCGCGGCGTCCTTGGGCGGGAAGATCGGCGGCTCGAACAATGTGATGCGATCGAAGGGCAGCTCCGCTCCCCGCACAGCAAGCCGGACCGCCGCCGCTGCCGAGAGCGAATGGCCCGCGTACTGCAGAGGCCCGGCGCCAAGACGCGCGAGTAGCGCGCCGACGATCTCCGCAAGGTCGTCCGCGAGACGATCCACCGAGAAGACGGTCGCGAGCGGTCCCTCCGGCCAGGACGAGCCGCCATGCCCGCGTGCATCGAACGCGAAGACGCGGAAATCGCGCGCGAGGTCGCGGAGCCATGGACCATAGGAGCCGGCCGCGAGGCCATTGGCATGACCCACCAGCAGCGCGGGGGCGGCATGAGCTCCGCCCGCCTCGTAAACCCTGAGCCGCGCGCCGTCGGACGCCGCAACCTCGAAGGACTCCACGGCATCGCTCAACGAGAGAAAGCGTTGGCTCATCGCATCCGCCTTGTAAGCCCGTGGGACTCTATCGCATCCTCGCTCCGCCCGAGCGACAATACGCGGGCCGCACAATCAGGGGTCCGACGTGCCGAGCGACAAGCCCTCCGGCCCGAGCCGAGACACCGAGATCTCGCTCGGGCTGCTCTCCAGTCTGCTCGGCTACAATCTGCGCCGCGCGCAGGTCGCGGTGTTCCAGAACTTCACGGAGATGGTGGGCACCTCGGAGCTTACGCCCGGACAGTTCGGCGTGCTGGTGGTGATCGACGCCAATCCCGGCCTAAGCCAGACCCAGCTCGGGAACGCGCTCGGCATCGACCGCTCGACCGTCGTCGCGGTGATCGACCGGCTCGAATCGCGCGGGCTCGTGACGCGCCAGCCGTCGCCCCACGACCGCCGCTCGCACGCGCTGCACTTGAGCGAGAACGGTCGGGCGACGCTCAGCCGCCTGACCGAGCGCGTGCGCACCCACGAGCGCGAGATCGTTCGCCAACTGTCCGCCGACGAGCAGGCGCAGCTGATCGAGCTCCTGAGCCGGGTCGCGCGGGGGTAGCGGAAGCAGCGTGCGGATCGGCCCGGCCGCGACGGAGAGCGGATGTCGAGGCCGGGCTCGATCCCGGCGGACGCGAATGCAGCCGATCGGCGCGCCGCCGCCTGAAGCGATCGGTAGACTAGGGTCGGGTGCCTAACCTGTAAAGGCGCCTTCGCCGGTAAGGCTCAGCGATTCTCCCGCAGCAGGTTGGTGCCGCAGATGTAACCCCAGGTGAGGCAGGGGCCGATGGTGGTACCGGATCCGACCGCGCGGGTGCCGATCGGGTTCGCCATGGCGTTTCCGGCGCAATAAAGGCCGGCGATGATGCTGCCGTCGGGGCGAAGCACCTGGCCCTTCTCGTTGGTGCGCGCGCCACCCTTGGTGCCGACCGTCGAGCGGTTGAGCGGCACCGCGACGAATGGCGCCTGCTCGACGGTGCCGAGCGCTGGGTTGCTGGCTGCGCCAGGCGTGTGCGTCTTGTAGCGCTCCCAAACGCTCTCGCCGCGATGGAAATCCTCGTCGCGGCCCGCGCGCACGAAGCCGTTGAAGCGCTCGACGGTCGCCTTGAGCGCATCCGCGGGCACGCCGATCGTCGCGGCGAGCGCCTCCAGCGTCGGTGCCGTGCGCACCCAGCCCTTGCGCTTGCGCGCATACCACCCGAACAATCGCGGCGCTTTGAGGAAGCGCGCGTCGGCGATCACCCAGCACGGTAGATGTAGCACCTCGCCCGTCGCGGGATCGCGGCGGTCGAGCTCGTAACCGATGTTGTAGTCGTACTCGCTGACGAAGCGCCGGCCGGTGCGGTCCACCACGATCGCATGAGGATGCGCCTGGAAGGTCGCGGGCATGCCGTGCGGCTTGCCTTCGTAGGTCGTGGGCAGGAGTGGATAGACGTTCGCCTGGTCCATCCGCTCGATCGCGGCGCCGATCTTCGCCGCCATCTTCTGGCCGTCGCCGGTGTTGGTGGGCGGGCTGCCGATCATGTCCATCGGGCCCGGGAAATTCTTCTTGTAGAGCTCGGGGTCCCACTCGAAGCCGCCGGTCGCCAGCACGACGCCGCGCCGCGCGGTGAGGCGCTCGCGTTTCCCGTTCCGCTCGACCTCTACCCCTTCGACCCGGCCGCCCGCGGCATCGACGATCAGCTCGGTCACCCGGGACTCCAGCTCGAGCCGGCAGCCCGCGTCGAGCACGCCCTTGATCATGCCGATCATCAGCGCGTTGCCCTGGGCCGCGCTGTCCGTGAGGATGCGCGACAGCAGCTTCGGCCAGAGCCTGAAGGCCGCGCGCACGGGATGCCCGTAGGGATCCTCGCCGGTCATCTCCTGATAGGTAAAGCGGTGCGGCAGCGTCGAGCGTCGAAGCTTCGGCGCCAGCGGCCCCAGGAGCCGCCGGCTCAGCGGTCGCGGCGAGAGCATGCGACCGAGCTTCTTGCCGCCGGGCTTCTCCGCCTGCGGGTCCGGCTCCTGCACCAGGGCGAAGCGCAGCGGCGTGTGAGTTTCCACGAACTCCAGCATCTTGGGCGCCTGCTCGACGAAGGCGCGCCAGAGATGCTCCTCCGTCTTCTCCCAACCCGGCGCCGAGGCCGCGCGAAGATACGTCAGCACCTCCTCGGGACTGTCCGAGAGGCCCGCCGCGCGCGCATGGTGATTGCACGGGATCCAGGTGCCGGCGCCCGACATGGCGCTGGTGCCGCCGACCTTCTCGCTCTTCTCGAGGATGAGCACGGAGGCGCCGCCCAGCCGCGCGGCCAGCGCCGCCGCCAGCGCGGCGGCACCCGACCCGACCACGATGACGTCGGGGGCTGTATCGGAAGCACTTTGCGGAGAGGGGCGCGAGTCGGGCACGGCGACGAGAGAGTAGGACAGAATCCGGCCCGGGGGAATCGGCACGAAACTGGTTATCCACCGAGCAATTGCGGTTCCGCTGGCGGCTAGATAGTCTTTGCGGGGCTACACCGCGTCGGGGCAGGGCAAACTGCGGTCGCTCAGGGGGATCACGATGTCTCGCCGAATCGCGCTCGCTTGCGCCGCGCTCCTGCTCTGTGCGGGATGCGGCCATTACGTCGACGTGAAGGGACGGCTCGCCGCCTTGGACAAGACGCAGCCGACGGCGACGGTGGCGGACTTGGTCTACGAGAAGCTCGGGCCGCGCGCGGACCGGACCTTCTGGATCGATGAAAAGAGCCCGGTCGTCGACTTCGGCAAGGACGGCAAGAGCTACACGGCTGCGTTCGAGCTGCCCGCTTCCGGCGACTACATGCTCCGCATGCGCAGCTACTCGCTCCACGCCGGCCTCCTGGACGCGGCGGTGTTCTTCCCAGTTGTCGTCTTTCTCGATGCCGACAAGAATCCGCTCACGACTTCCGGCGCGTGGACGGCGTCCCGGGGCGGCCTCTTCACTGACGAGCCCAACGCTTCGGTCCTGCTCGAGTATTCCGAATGGATCACGCCCGAGCGCAACTTCCGCTACATTGTCATCCACACCACGCCTGACCTGATCGCGCGTGGCGGGCGAGCGGCCCTCCCATCCCCGGTGCAGGTGGCCGCAGCCTCCTACCACTACGTCCCGCTCTTCTTCCCCACCGGACCGGCCGGACCGATCGAGCTCGAAGGCTCGGCCGTCGGGTATTTGCGGATCAAGATCGAGCCTCGAGAGGAATGATCCCGTGAGCAAAGCAGTGTCTCGTCGGGTCGCGCTCGCGTGCGCGACGCTCCTGTTGTGCGCGGGCTGCGGCCATTTCGTCGATGTGCGGGGCCACCTCGCGAGCCTGGAGAAAGCACAGCCGACCGCGACGCTGGCCGACTTGCCGTATGAGAAGCTCGCCTTGCCCACCGACCAGACATTCTGGGTCGACGAGAAGAGCCCGATCGTCGATTTCGGGCAGGAGGGCAAGAGCTACGTCAGGGCGTTCGCGCTTCCGGTCGGAAACTATCGTGTCCAGATCCGCAGCTACTCGCTCCGGAACGGGCTATTGGACGCTGCCATGTTCTTTCCGGTCGTCGCCCTCCTCGACGCCGACAAGAATCGGATCGATACAGGCGGGCCTTGGACGCAGCACAAGGGCGGCATCTTCAGCGACGAGCCGAACGAGGCGATTTTCCTGGAAGACATCGAGTGGATAAAGCCGGAGAAGCCCTTCCGATACATCGTCCTCTACACGACTCCCGCCCTCATCGCGCGTGGCGGGCAGGCGGCGCTGCAAAGCCCGGTGCAGCTTGCGGCCGCGAGCTACCACTACGCGCCGATCTTCATTCCTTCGGGGCCAACCGGACCGATCCCGCTGGCAGGCTCGGCGGTGGGCTATCTCTCGATCAAGCTCGAGCCCACGAAGCCGTAGCGTCGATGAGAGCGATCGGGCGTTTGCAGAATGCTCGAAAATGGCCCAGTTCTTGGCGGACCGCCTAGAGACGGTGCCTCGTCCCGCGTAGCGCCCCGATCACATCCGCCGCCGTCGCGACCGCGCCGAAGACGCCGTCCTCGACCGTCACCATGTGGACCGCGGCGGCGTGCGCGTAGGCGTCGCCGCTGGCGCAGGCGTCCTCGATGAGGAGGCACTGGAAGTTGCGGTCATGCGCCTCGCGCAAGGTCGAGTGGACGCAGACGTCGGTAGTGCAGCCCGCGAACATCACGTGCTCGATGCCGCGCACGCGCAGGATCTGCTCGAGGTCGGTGTAGGTGAAGGCGCCGTTCGCGGTCTTGTCGACGATCACGTCCTCGGGATCGACCGGCAGCTCCGGCGCGATCTCGAAGCCGGGCGAGCCCCGCACCAGCACCCGCGTCCCCTCGAGCCCGCCGCGCTTGCGGCGCCAGCGCTCGTAGGGCGTCATGTCCGCGAGATCGGCACGATAGCCTTGGCGCGTGTGCACGATGAGGCCGCCCACGGATCGCACGGCATCGATGACCGAGCGCACCGCCGGCAGGATCGCCCGCACCGGCGTCACGTCATAACCGCGCTTGGCAAGATACCCATCGGGCGAGACGAAATCGATCTGCAGGTCGATCGCCAGAAGCGCCAACCGCGCGGGATCGAGCTTGCCGTCGTAGGGAAAGTCAAACGGGCGCGCTTTGATAGGCACTCGGGGTAGGCTCCTAGGTGCGCCGTCGCGGCGACGCTCTCGAAGGGCCACGATAGACGCCCGTCACTGCCTGCGCCAGATCGGCGATCCCCCGCCGCAGCGCCGCGGGCTCCAGCACCTCGATCGCGGTGCCGAGGCGGATGAGGTCCGCTGCCGCCTGATCGATGGACTCGATGGGGATGGTCAGGCGCCACCAGCCGTCCTGTCCCGGCGGTCCCGCGGTTTCCGAGGCGGCGCGCGCGACCCGCGATCCCAGCATGTCCAGCCGCGTCATTGCCTTCGGCGAAACGCGCAGCACGGCCTTGTCGCGATAGACACCGCGCTCGTAGGCTTGCGCTGCGGCCGTCCACGCCGCTGCAAGATCGAAGTCCCTGGGCCGCGCGAAATGTTCGTCACTTGGCGCGGCCTCGAGCATTTGCGAGATGCGGTAGGTGCGCGTCTGCTCGCGCACCTGGGCAACCAAGTACCAGACGCCCGCCTTGAGCACGAGGCCCAGCGGCTTCAGGCGGCGCGATACCGAGCTCGCACCCATCTTGTAGCGGACGTCCAGGTACGTTTCAGTCCACACGGCTTGTGCGATCACCGGCAGCAGGCGTGCATCCTCGGCGCTCCGGAACCAGCCCACGGGATCCAGGTGAACGCGCTCCGCGACGCGGTGGGCGGAGGCCCGCGCGCGCTCCGGCAAAGCCGCGGTCAGCTTCAATTGCGCCGCCGCCAGCACGCCGCCGAGCCCCAGCTCCGCCGCCGGCCCCGGCAATCCCGCGAGGAACAGCGTCTCTGCTTCCGCGGGCGTCAGCCCCGTAAGCTTGGTGCGATAGCCGTCCAGCAGCGCGAAGCCGCCGCTCGGGCCGCGGTCGCCGTAGACCGGGATATCGGCGGCGCTCAGCTGATCGATGTCGCGATAGATCGTGCGCACGGAAACCTCGAACTCCGCCGCCAGGGCCTCCGCGGTCATCCTGCCGCGGGCCTGCAGCAGCATCAGGATCGCCAGCAACCGGCTCGCGCGCATCGCACCACCCTATCAGAAATTCCTGACACTTGCTGTCAGGTATCGTGGCGTAGAACGTCGTGCGACGTCGACCCAAGCTCACGATTCGAGGAGGAGATCCGCGATGTCTCGACCGACGCCGACCCCCGCCGCCGATTTCGATTTCCTGATGGGACGCTGGCGCGTGCGGCACCACCGCCTCAAGCTGCGCCTGGCCGACTGTCGGGAATGGGACGATTTCACGGGCACGTCGAGCGCGCGCCCACTCCTCCACGGCGTCGGCAATATCGACGAGAACGAGATCGGGTTGCCCGGAGGTTCCTATATCGGCGTCACGCTGCGCACGTTCGACGCCAAGATCGGGACCTGGCGGATCTATTGGTTTGACAGCCGCTACCCCGAGGTGACCGACCCGCCGATGGTTGGGCGCTTCGAAAACGGCGTCGGTATCTTTCTCGCCGAGCATATCTTCGAGGGAAAGCCCGTCCGCGTGCGCTTCCTCTGGTCGCGACCCGATGCGGAAACCTGCCGCTGGGAGCAGGCCTTCTCGGCGGACGGCGGCGCGACCTGGGAGACCAACTTGACCATGGATTTCTCGCGCGCCTGATACGACGAAAAACCGGAGGATCCGATGGAGCTCTTCATCTTCGCTCGCTTTCACGCCCGGAAGGGCCAGGAGGCCGCCCTCGCGGACACGCTCCGCCGGCAGATCCGCTTCGCGCGCGGAGAGCCCGGCTGTCTGATGATCGACGCCTATCGCTCGACCCGCGATCCCCGGCTCTTCTACATCCACTCCCGCTGGGCCGACGAGGCAGCCTTCGAGGTCCACGCGGATCTCGCGAACACCGTCCAGTTCCTGGAGCGCGTCGAGCCCTTGATCGATCGTCCGCTCGATGTGACTCGGTCGCGGCCGCTCGGGTAGAGTCTCGGCCTCTCGATCCCAGCAAGAAGGAGGCACAGATGTTGTTCATGGTGGTGGAGCGGTTCAAGAACCGCGACATAAAGGCGGTCTACCGGCTGTTCCACGCGAAGGGCCGGGGACTCCCCGACGGGCTGCGCTTCGTCGACAGCTGGATCGAGAGCAGCTTCGACCGCTGCTTCCAGCTGATGGAATGCGATGACCCCAAGCTGCTGCAGCAATGGGTCCTGCATTGGGACAATCTCATCGAGTTCGAGTTCGTGCCGGTCGTGCCGTCCTCCGAGACGCGCAAGATCGTCGACGCCGCAGACGGCCGCAAATGAAGCTCTACTCGGGTCCGCTGAGCCTGTTCTCGCGCAAGGTGGAGATCGCGCTCGGCGAGAAGGGGCTCGCCTACGAGCGCGAGATGGTGCCGTTCACGCAGGCGAAGGGATACTCGCCCAAGCACCCCGCGGTGCTCGCCGCCAATCCCAAGGCGCAGGTGCCGGTGCTGGTGGACGGCGATCTCACTCTCTTCGACTCGACGATCATCGCCGAATACCTGGACGAGGCTTATCCCGAGAAGCCCCTGTTTCCGGCGGGCCCGCAACCGCGCGCCCGCTGCCGGCTGCTCGAGCTCTACGGCGATGAGATCCTCTTTGCGCCGGTGCGGCGCATGCTCTATCGAACGGAGCCGCCGCACCCCGTTCCAAAGCTCCAGGCGCTCCGGGAAGAGGAAGGCCGCCAGGCCGATGCCGCGATCCGCGCGCACTATACCGATCTGCAGGAGCAACTCGGCGACCAGGATTATTTCTGCGGCGCGTTCTCGGTCGCGGACATCGCGCTCTTCATGACGGTGCTGTTCGCGCTCCGGCTCAAGGGGCCGAGTCTCGACGGTCATCCCAGGCTTGGCGCCTGGTATGCCCGCGTCCGGGCGCGACCCGCCGCGGCAAAGGCCGCCGACGAGATCGCGGCCGCTGACCGGGCGCTCTCGCCCCAGTGATCGCACCGGCTGCTCTAGCCCCAAATTTTCTTATCGGAGGCATGCGGTAAGTTCATTTGCGGGCGGGAGACAGCTGGCCTACATGGGAAGTACGTAGATTGACGAAATCTACACCGCCGAGCTGGAGAAATGGAGACCGCCCATGCCCGCAAGAACCGCCACCGTCCGCGCCGAACGCTCCGCCGAGATTTCCCGGCCTTATGTCGAGGCGTCGCTGACGTACCTCGCCGACGCCAGCGTGAAGCCGCAGACCTATAATCCGCCACCCGGCACCGGCGTGCCCAGGCGGCTCGGCAATTACGGCAGCTTCCGCGCGCGCATCTATGACGCCCGGCCCGTGGCGGACAGTCTCTCGCTCGATCGCGAGGGCTTCGCGTTCACGCGCCACGACACCGCGGTTGCCGACTTCTACGACGAGAGGCAACTCCGCGAGATCTACTACCCCGAGGTGGAGCGGCTGGTCGCCGCGGCGACCGGTACCGAGAAAGTGATCGTGTTCGATCATACGATCCGCACCGCCGAGCGGGCGGTGGAGCGCGGCCTGCGCGCGCCCGTGCAGATGGTGCACAACGATTACACCGACAAGTCCGGGCCGCAGCGCGTGCGCGACCTGTTGCCCGCGGCCGAGGCGGAAGCACGGCTCAAGCACCGCTTCGTCGAGATCAATGTCTGGCGGCCGATCAGGGGGCCGGTGCAGGCCTGGCCCTTGGCGCTCGCCGAGGCGCAGAGCGTGGCGCCCGCCGACGTCATCCCCTGCGACCTCATCTACGCCGACCGCACCGGCGAGATCCTCTACGGCATCTACAGTCCCAAGCACCGCTGGAACTATTTCCCGCGCATGGAGCGCGAAGAGGCGGTGCTGATCAAATGCTTTGACAGCGCGAAGGATGGTCGCGCGCGCTTCTCGCTCCACACCGCGTTCGAGGATCCGACCACGCTCCCGACAGCGCCGCCGCGAGAGAGCATCGAGGTTCGGACCCTCGCCTTCTTCGGCGCCTGAGCGGCGGACTCGCCTACCAGATCCGCGGGATGAGCCGCCAGCGCACGCGTTGGGCGTAGTCGCGGTAGCCGTCGAGTTCCGCCCCGAGCGTGCGCTCCTCCATCACGATGCGGAACGCGAGCAAAGGCAGCAGAAGCGCGACCGCCGCGAGACCCAGCCACGAGCCCAGCTGGAGCGGCATGCCCACGAACATCAGCAGGCCCCCCGCGTACATGGGGTGGCGCACGTAGGCGTAGGGCCCGGTGCTGATCACGCGATTCCGCGCTCCCGCTGAATCTTCACCACCGGAGCCGCGTAGCTGTTCTCGCGGAAGGTCAGAAAGACCACGTAGTTCGACAGCGCGACGTCGAGCGCGCCGAGCGCTTGCAACCAGACGGGCACGCGGGAGATCGCCCAGCGAGCATCGAGACCCATCAAGATCAGCCAACCGAAGTAAAGCACCATCAGGACCGCCATGAAGACCTTGTCCCAGGCCTTCTGCGCCTGTTGGAACGGCGAGCCGAGACGCTCGGCGAGGAGCGCCGGATCGTGGCGCGCAAGCCAGAGCCCGACAGCCAGGCTGAGCACGCCCATCTCGGCGAGAAAGCCCCAGGCGGCGGGCCAGTCCAACGTGCCGGCGGGTGCGAACAAAAACGCGGCGATCACCACGATCATGCCCGCCGTCGAAACGATCAGCCTCCGGATCATGCGCGCCTCTTGGTTGCTGCGATCCCTACGGCCACCCCGCCGCCGCTACTTGCTTAACGGACCTCGGATCATCCGAGATACCTAAAATGGTCATCGATTTATGCCCGGGGCGCAGCCGCGTTTACCTCCAGGTAATGCCATGAATGTCAGAAGGGGCCGGCACGTATAATAGCGAGGAGGCTCCCCGTGAATAGAGCGGAACAACTCCACGATCAGGCCGAGTTTCTGCGCTCGCTTGCGAAGTCGTCGAGCATTTCAAGCAAACGCGATCAATTGCTGAGGGCGGCCGAGCAATGCGACGCGCTCGCTGCCGCCTCCGGACAGGGCCGCGCACCGAAGCCGAAACCGTCTTCAGTCGCGCTCGGCGAGCCCTACCTAAGGGTGCCCGCGCGCGCGCACTGACGGCGGACCGAGCGGCGTCACACTTCCGCAGCGGGGGAGCGGACGACGAGCCATCCGGCGCCCGCAATCAAGGTCATGCCGGCGATCTCGATGGCGCTCGGCGGCTCGGCGAAGATCGCAAAGCTCCACAGGGCCGCAAAGACGAGATAGCTGTAGTCGAAGGCGGCGATGATCGCCGAGGGGGCGGACTGATAGGCCCGGGCGACGCCCGCGCTCACCGCGACGATGAGCACCGCCAGCATCGCGACGATCTCCCATTCGCGGGCGCCCAGCGCGGACCAATACCCTAGAATAAATGGATTGATCCCGACGATCCGAGGGCTCGGCGCCCACCGCGCAATGGCCGCGGACGCGATCGCCCCGGTCAGCAAGAATGCCGCGTTCAGGGCCAGAGACAGGACGAGCGGTTTTTCATCGACGCACTTGATCCGCGTGACGATGGCGGCCAGCGCGTAGCACATGGCGGAGAGGATCGGCAGAAGCGTCGGCCACGAGAAGGCCTCGCTGCCGGGTCTCACGATCACCAAGACGCCGCCGAAGCCGACGAGGATGCCGAGCCACCGCCGCGGCCCCACGGGCTCGCCGGCGATCAGCGCAGAGAACGCCGTGATGAACAACGGCGCGGTGTAGTAAGCGGCCGCCACCGTCGAGAGGCTCAGGACAGAAAGCGCGGCATAGAAGGCGATCCACATCGCCATCAGCAGCAGGCTGCGCAGTGCCGCCCACCCCACCGACAGCGGCAGGATCTCGCGCGGGCGAGCACCCAATTTGATGAGCAGAATGGTCAGCGGTATCGCGAGGACCGAGCGCAGCACATAGAGCTGCCATACCGAGAAATTCGAGCTCACATATTTGACCGCGGCGTCGCCGAAGGACATTGCGACGGTTGTTGCGACGATCGTCGCCACGCCCAGCGCAACTCTCTCCGGTCGAGCGCCGGCCAGATCGCCCATGCGCTTCTCGAGTCTCCCGTGGGCCCACCGATGAGTGCCATGACTGAATAGACCTTCACGATTAATTCGTGTAGCAGCACAATATGAATAGAGAGATAAAGGATTTCGACCAATGTCCGAGCCGCCCCTGAGCGGCCTCGCGGTCTTGTTGGCGGTTGCCAAGCACGGCACCCTGCGAGCCGCAGCGGCGGCGCTGGGCGTTCAGCCGCCTGCCATCAGCTACCGGCTCAAGACATTCGAGGATCAGATCGGCGTGGCAGTGTTCACGCGAACCACGCGCTCGGTCACGCTGACCGACGCCGGCCGCGCGTTGTTGAGCCGCGTTCGGCCGGCGATGTCGGAGCTCGGCGATGCGCTGGAAGAAGCCCGGGGCATGGGCAGGGCACGGACAGGCACGATCCGGCTCACGCTCCCTTACATCGCCTACGAGCTCACGATCGCTCCCAAGCTAGCCGCCTTCCAGGCGAGGTACCCGGACATAGAGCTCGAGCTTTCCTTCGACGAGGCCTTCGTCGATATCGTCGGCGAGGGCTTCCATGCCGGCGTGCGAATGGGCGATCACATCCAAGAGGACATGATTGCGGTGCGCTTGAGCCCCCCGCTCAAGGAGGTGCATTTCTCCGCCCCGACCTATTTCCAAACGCATGCCCGGCCGCGACAGCCGCGCGACCTGCTGAAGCACAACTGCATCCGGTACCGATACATCGGCTCGAAGCGGATCGCCGAATGGCAGTTCCGCGACGCGGACGGCATGACGACCGTCGATGTCCGAGGAAACCTGATCGTCAACAGCACGAATGCCCTGATTCACGCGGCGCGCCAGGGTCTCGGGATCGGCTGGCTCTTCAGGGCCAATATCGACGATGACCTGCGATCGGGAAGATTGGTGAGCGTGCTCGACAAATTCGCGATCGAGCGCCCGGGCTTTTTTCTTTACTACCCGAGAGCCAATGCGCGGCTCGAGCTTATGCGGATCTTCATCGAGTTCATGAGATTGCCCAGGCGCGACGCCGGCCGCCCGCTCGCCGCGGCACCTCGAAAAGCGCGATAGGCCCTGCCGTTACGCCGCCACCAGCGCGCGGAGGTGGCGATTGGCCACCGTGAGCATGGCGAGATCGGCCGCGGGCGCCTGCAGGATCTCGGTCACGAGGGCGTCGAGGTGCGAGATCTCGGCCGCGTGGCTCGTGAGCCAGGCGTCGAAGGCGCTCTCGTTCCCGCTCACGGCGCGCGCCGTCAGATCGGCCTGATGGCCGTAGAGGTCCTCGATCAACGCGCCGGTCGCGAGCTTGCGCCAGGCCGTGTCGGCCGTGAGCTTGCGCGCGGCCATGCGCAGGAGATCCAGGCGGAAGCGCGAGCCCACCGCGAAGAAGCGGCGGCCGAGCTCGGCGACATCGGCCCTGACCGCGATCGCGAGCTTCACGATGTCGATGGCGGAGACCAGGAAGTCGAGCTTCGCCACGCGCTCCGCGAGGGCCGCGGGTACGCGCTTTTCCCGCCAGATTTCGACGCGGCGGGTGAATTCGGCCTTTTGGGAATCGGGCAAGGTCTCGCCGAGCCGCGCCGCCAGCGCGGCGACGCCGGGCTTGAACGCCTGCGTGACGCCGGCGATGTCCAGCGCGCCCGGCGCGCGCAGGAACCAGGCCGCCGCCCGCTCGACCAGCCGATTCGAGGCGAGCAGCATGTCGGTCTGCACCGACGCCGGCACCCGATTGTCGAGCGCCGTCACTTCCGCCCAAAGCCCGTCGAGATCGTAGATACCGCGAACGATGCCATAGGCCCGCGCGGTGTCGCCGGGACCGCGGCCCGTGCGCTCGTTCATGTCCGCCACGAAGGTGATGCCGCAACGGTTGACCAGCTCGTTGGCGACGCAGGTGGCGATGATCTCTCGGCGCAGCCGGTGCGTCTCGATCTGAGGCCGGAAGCGCTCCACCAGCGCCGGCGGGAAGTAGGCAAAGAGATCCTCCTTGAGATGAGGATCGTCGGGGAGATCCGTCGCCGTGAGCTCGTGGGCGAGCGTGTTCTTGACGTAAGCCATGAGCACCGCGTGCTCAGGGCGCACGAGTCCGCGCTCCTGGGCCCGACGCTGAGCGACCACGGTTTCATCGGGCAGAAACTCGACGGCGCGGTCGAGCTTCCCGGCCTTCTCCATGTCGCGCATGAGCCGCGCCTCGGCATCGAGCCGCTCGGCCGCCTGAGCCTCGGCCAGCGTGAGCGCCAGGCCTTGAAGGTAGTTGTCGCGCAGCACATGGGCCGCCACGTCGTCGGTGCGCTCGCGCAGAGTCTGGTTGCGCTGCTTCATGGTGAGGTCGCCGGCGGTCACGGTGGCGTTGAGCAGGATCTTGAGGTTTACCTCGTGGTCGCTGGTGTCGACGCCGGCGGAATTGTCGATCGCGTCGGTGTTGATGCGTCCGCCCTTGAGCGCGTACTCGATGCGCGCGCGCTGCGTCACGCCGAGATTGGCACCCTCGCCCACCACCTTCGCGCGGATCTGGGTCGCGTCGATGCGGACGGCGTCGTTGGCGCGGTCGCCCGCGTCGCCGTGGCTCTCGGTGCTCGCCTTGATGTAGGTGCCGATGCCGCCGAACCAGAGCAGCTCAACCTCGGCCTTGAGGATGGCCTGCATGACCTCGGCGGGCGTCAAGCGCTCGGCCTTGATGCCGAGCTTGGCGCGGACCTCGGGCGAGAGCGGGATCGATTTCAACGTGCGCTCGAAGACGCCGCCGCCTTTGGAGATCAGCTTCTTGTCGTAGTCGGCCCAGCTCGAGCGCGGCAGGTCGAAGAGCCGCTTGCGCTCGGCGAAGCTCATTTCCGGGTCGGGATCAGGGTCGAGGAAGACGTGGCGGTGGTCGAAGGCGGCGAGCAGCCTCGTGTGTTCCGAGCGCAGCATTCCGTTCCCGAACACGTCGCCGGACATGTCGCCGACGCCGACGCAGGTGAAATCCGCGGATTGGATGTCGGTCCCGACCTCGCGGAAATGTCGCTTCACCAGCTCCCAGGCGCCGCGCGCTGTGATGCTCATGACCTTGTGGTCGTAGCCCTGGGAGCCGCCGGAGGCGAAGGCATCGCCGAGCCAGAAGCCGTATTCCTCGGAGACGCCATTGGCGATGTCGGAGAAGGTGGCGGTGCCCTTATCGGCCGCCACGACAAGGTAGGGATCGTCGTCGTCGTGGCGAACCACCTTCGGCGGCGGCACGATCTTGTCGCCGACGATGTTGTCCGTGATGTCGAGCAAGCCGCGCATCAGCGTCTTGTAGCACTCGACCACTTCCTTCATGAGCGCCTCGCGCCCGCCCGGCGCTGTCGCTGGCGGTGGCCGCTTCACGACGAAGCCGCCCTTGGAGCCCACCGGCACGATGACGGCGTTCTTCACCATCTGCGCTTTCATCAGGCCCAGGATCTCCGTGCGGAAATCCTCCTTGCGGTCGGACCAGCGGATACCGCCGCGCGCCACCTTGCCGCCGCGGAGATGCACGCCTTCCATGCGGGGCCCATAGACGAAGATTTCGTAGAGCGGCCGCGGCAGCGGCAGGAGCTCGATCTCGTGGCTCGCGAGCTTGACCGAAAGATAGGGCTTGGCCGCGCCGTCGGGCAGGCGCTGGAAATAATTCGTGCGCAGGCTCTTTCGGATCAACGTCAAGAAGCTGCGGAGGATGCGGTCCTCGTCGAGGTTGGTGACCTCGTCGAGATCGCGCTCGATCTCCTTGGCGAGCCGGTCGCTGCGCTCCTGTGCGACCTCGGCGCGCTGCGGGTTGAAGCGGCGCTGGAAGAGCCGCACCAGTTTCGCGGCGATCTCGGGGTGCGCCGCGAAGGTGTCTTCCATATAGGCCTGGCTGAAGGCGCTGCCGGCCTGGCGCAACGCCTTGGCGTAGAGCCGCAGCACCGTCACCTGCCGCCAGTCGAGGCCGGTTCCGAGGATCAGCCGGTTGAAGCCGTCGCTTTCCATCTCGCCGGCCCAGAGCCGCGTGAAGGCGTCCTCGAAGCGCTGGCGGTCGCGCGCGACATCGATGGCGCCGAAGCGGCTCACCAGCGCGAAATCCTGCATCGCCATGGGCACGGCGTCGCCCGCCGGCGTTGCCCGATAGGGCTCCTCGCTGATCACCTTGAGACCGAGGTTCTCCAGAATCGGCAGCACATCGGAGAGCGGCACCGGCTCCGCCGCCCGGTAGATCTTGAACCGGAGCTCGTTCGCCTCGGCCTCGACCGGCTTGTAGAGCGTGAGCGCGAGCGGCGTCTGGCCGCCGCGCACCTCCTCGATACGGGCGATGTCGTAGAGCGCGACGGCGCCCGAGAACCGCTCGCGGTAGGCCGTCGGGAAGGCGCGGCCGTAGCGCTGCAGCAGCGCGAGGCCCGCGGCCTCGCCCTTGGCCTCGATGAGGGCTTGCGCGAGCCGATCCTCCCAGGTGCGGCCGGCCTCGGCGAGCTGGCGCTCCACCGCGGCCACCTCGACCTCCGGAGCCGGCCGCTGCGGTGTCGCGATGATGTAATGGACGCGCGCAAGCACGGACTCGCCAAGCTCGGTCGAGAAGTTGGAGACCGTGCCCTGGAACGCGTGCTCGAGGATTTGCGCGAAGCGCTGGCGCAGCTCGGTGTTGTAGCGCTCGCGCGGCACGTAGACGAGGCAGGAAGCAAAACGGCCGAAGGCGTCGCGGCGCACGAAGAGCGCGATGCGCTGGCGCTCCTGCAGATTGAGGATGCCGAGCGCGGCTTCGTAGAGCTGGTCGTCGGAAATCTGCAGCAGCTCGTCGCGCGGGTAGGTGTCGAGGATGTGCAGCAGCGCCTTGGCGTCGTGGCTCTGGGGCGGGAAGCCCGCGCGCTCCAGGGTGCGGCTCACCTTGCGGCGAAGCAGCGGAATCGCCCGCGGGTTGCGGCTGTAAGCGAGCGAGGTGAAGAGGCCGATGAAGAGCCGCTCGCCCACCACGCCGCCGTCGGGCCCGAAGACGCGCACGCCGATCGCGTCCATGTGCGCGGCGCGGTGCACGGTCGCGCGCCGGTTCGACTTGGCGATCGAGAGGATGCGCGGCAAACGAAGGAAATCCTGCACCTCCCGCGCCAGGGTCTTGAAGCTCCTGAGCCCGTCGAAGACGGAGTACTCGTCGTCGCGCAAGATGCCGAGGCCGCTGCCGGCGACGATGCCGATATCGAGCCCGTCGCCCGCGGCGGCGAAGCGGTACTCGCGGAAGCCCAGGAAGGTGAAATTGTCGTCCTCGAGCCAAGCGAGGAACTCCGCGGCCTCGGAGACCTCCTCGGGGGGCAATGGCAGGCTTGGCGTCTGCAGCACGCTGTCCCGCACGGCCTTTAGCCGGTCGAGCATCGCCCGCCAATCAATGACCGCGGCGCGCACGTCCGCCAGCACGCGCTCGAGCGTGCCGGCGATCTCGGCGAGCCGCTGGGGATCGGTCTGCTCGCTCGCTTCCACGTGCATCGCCGATTCGCGGATTGGTCCGGTGGCGCCATTGCCGCCGGCGCCGTCGGTCCCTTCGGAGTCGAGCAGCTCGGCGAGCTTGCCCTTGGCGTCCCGGGTCACCCGCAGAATCGGATGGATCACCAAGTGGACCGTGAGGCCGAGGCTGTTCAGCGCCGCGGTGACGGAATCCACCAGGAACGGCATGTCGTCGTTGACGATCTCGATCACCGTGCGGCCGGCGCGCCAGCCCTCGGCGTCGAGCCGCGGGTTGAAGGCGCGGAGCTTCGCGCGGCCGGGCTCGCGCTCCTGCGCGAATTGCCAAAGCGAGAGCGCCGCGCCATAGAGGTCGTCGGCGCCGCGCGGCACCACGTCCTCCGGCGGCACGTGCCCATAGAACTGATTGACGAAGCGCTGGATGGGCTGCGCGCGCTCGGGCGTGAAGCGCTCGCTCACCCGGCCCAGCACGCCCTCGATTCGCTCCCGCTTTTGCTCGTCGGCGCGCAACGGCATGGCGTTTCTTCTCCCCTTCCTGCGGCGCTTTTCCCCCGGCGGTACCGAGGATTGCGCGACTCTCTTCGCCAAGGGGGTTCCCTTGGAGCGACACTTGGTCTTACCCTCTGGGGCGCCACCCCGCCAAGCCGGAAGCGCCCTCGGCGCGCCCAGGTCCAAATCGATCATAGCGGGAACAAAGGACGAGCGCATGACAAGGGGACTGAACCGGCGAAAGCTGGTTCTGATCGACGAATCCGACAAGGAGGCAGCGCTCTTCTTCGTGCGCTGGCTCAAGGCGCCGCACCGGATCGGCGCCGTCGCTCCCTCGAGCCGCCACCTGGGCCGCGCCATGGCGCATCAGGTGCTCGGCGCCGGGCCCGGCCCGATCATCGAATTGGGCGGCGGCACCGGCAGCGTCACCAAGGCGCTCCTCGAGGCCGGCATCGCGCCCGAGCGCCTGATCGTGGTGGAGCGCGACGAGAAGCTGCACCGTATCCTGCGCACGCATTTTCCAAAGCTCCGGGTGCTCCGGGGCGACGCGCGCGAGCTCCGGCACCTGCTGGCGCCGCTGGGCATCACCGAGGCCGCCGCGGTGGTCTCGAGCCTGCCGCTCATCTCCATGCCGCGCATGACCATGAACCGCATCCTCGCGGAGTCCTTTGCCTTGCTCGGCGACGGCCGGCCCTTCGTGCAATTCACCTACGGCCTGACCTCGCCGATCGCCCGCGAGCGGTTGGGGCTAACGGGGCGGATCGCGGCGCGGGTGTGGGCGAACCTGCCGCCCGCGAGCGTGTGGCGATACGAGCGGCGGCGGGACGCGGCGCGGGTGAAGCGGGTGGCGTGAGCATACGTGACAGCCGCTCCCGGGCGTCGGGTCGATCCAGCGCCTTCGAAATGCTGAGCCTTTATGCGGCGCAGCATGGCGAAATTATAACCATTATAAGGCATTGACTATCGCATTGCTGTGCCGCAGCATGCATCAAATCCCAACAGTCACTGGCGGAGGAACGCGGCCTCGGATCGAGGCGGGAGGCATTTCTGTCTGGAGGTGCTTGCGATGGGCAATACGGGCCGGACGCTCAGGGTTAGCGGGGTGCCGCGCGGCGAGCTTGCCTCGCGCACGCTCGCGATGCCCGCGGACACGAATCCGACCGGCGACATCTTCGGCGGCTGGATCATGGCGCTGATGGATGGCGCGGCACTGATGACGGCGACGAGCCGCGCCGCGGGCCGCGTCGTCACCGTCGCGGTCTCCAACATCGCGTTCCTGCAGCCGGTGAAGGTCGGCGACGCCGTCTGCTGCTACACCGACGTCGTTCGCATCGGCCGGACGTCGCTCACCCTCTCGGTCGAGGTCTGGGTGCTGCGGCAGGGCCAGGGCGAGCGCGTCAAGGTGACCGACGCCGAGTTCACCTTCGTCGCCGTCAACGACGCAGGGCGGCCGCGGCCGCTGACGCAATCCGGCAATCAGCACGTCGCGGCAAACTCTCGATAGCCCTTTCCCCGGAGGTTGCACGCCGGGCATCTGCCGCAGCCGTAGCCCCACTCGTGCAGGTGCTCGCGATCGCCTTGATAGCACGTGTGCGTCTCGCGGCGGATGATGCGGACCAGCGGAGTTCCGCCGAGTTCCATCGCGAGAGCCCAGGTCGCGGCCTTGTCGAGCCACATGAGGGGCGTGTCGATGACTAGGCGGCTCGCCATCCCGAGGTTGAGCGTGGCCTGGAGTGCCTTCAGGGTGTCGTCGCGGCAGTCGGGATAGCCGGAGAAATCCGTTTCGCACATTCCGCCGATGAGGCGCTTGAGGTCGCGCCGATAGGCGATCGCGCCGGCAACCGTCATGAACAGGATATTCCGGCCGGGCACGAAGGTGTTCGGCAGCCCGTTCTCCTGCATGTCGAGCTCGACGTCGCGAGTGAGCGCGGTCTCGCTGATCTCGCCGACAATGCCGAGATCGACGAGGCGGTCCTCGCCGAGACGAGCGGCCCAGTCCGGAAAGGCCGTCCGCAGGGCGGCGAGGACGGTGCCGCGGCACTCCAACTCGACGCGGTGGCGCTGGCGGTAGTCGAAGCCGACGGTCTCCACATGCTCGAAGCGGGACAATGCCCAGGCGAGACACGTCGTCGAATCCTGGCCGCCGGAGAACAATACAAGTGCCCGGTCACTCATGACGGGGAACTCGATGGCTCGAGCGGCGTGCGCACCGGTGTGGTGCCAGGCGAGCTTCTTGCAAACATGTCCGATATCGGCCGCTCCGAGTTTCCATCAGCAAGATAACGACTTAGCCGTCGCTCCGACACAGCTGTTGCCGATGCATGGTGACTCGTCGCAGACTGCCGCCCGCGACGCACAGTGGGTGGGGCAATATGAATTGCTGGCGGCGCTTGGCTCTGATGGCGGCGATTGCGGCTCTGAGCGTGGTCGAGCCTTCGCTGGCGGGCACGCTCGGCCCGTGGAGGGAGTGTGCGGACGGCGCCGGCATCTCGCGCGATCTGCAGATAGCGGCCTGCACGGCGGTGATCAACTCGCGCCATGCGGCCAAGGCACAGCTCCCTTCGGCCTATTACAACCGCGGCCATGCCTATGCGGAAAAGAGCCAGCCAATTCGCGCGCTCGCCGACTTCGAGCGTGCCATCCGGCTCAAGCCGAACTACCCGGAAGCGCTGCTCGGACGCGGCGAGATCCTGGCCCAGAAGAATAGATGGCGGCACGCGGTCTGGGACTATGACCGCGCGATCCGGCTGAAGCCCGACTTCGCCGATGCCTACGAGGACCGCGCCATCGCCTTCGATACGCTGCACGAGTTCGACCGCGCCATCGCGGACTACGATCGAGCGTTGCGGTTGAAGCCGAACGATGCCTCGCTCGCTTTTCTGCGGGAGGGCGCCAAGCTTGCGAAGGGTGACGGAAGCGGCCGTGACGACATCGCCCGCGCCAAGGAATTGAACCCAGATCCGCCGATCGGAGTCCCGACGCGGTGAGCGCAAGCGCGCGGCAGGGCGCGTCGCCGTCATAACGCGGCTACTCGCGGGCGGACGTGTGCCCCTCAACGCATCGAGCGGAACACCATGGCGGCGCACGCCCGCATCGAGATCACCCCCTCCGAGTACGTGACAGCGGTCGCTTACCCAGCGGCGGCGCGGACGCGCGCCGGCATCGCCGTGCTCCTCGCGCACGGCGCGGGCGGCAATCAGCTGAGCCCGTTCATGGTGGAGTTCGCGAGCGGGCTCGCGGAGCGGGGCATCGACGCGGTCACCTTCAACTTCGTCTACAGCGAGCAGAAGCGGCGGCTGCCGGACCGGAACGACAAGCTCGAGGCGTGCTATCGCGCGGTGATCGCGGCGGCGCGGTCGGGCGCGCTCGAGCCCTCGCTCGCGCGGAGCGCGCTCGCGATCGGCGGCAAGTCCATGGGCGGGCGCATCGCCTCGCAGGTGGCGGCGGTCGATGCCGAGGGAATCGCGGGCCTGGTGCTGCTGGGCTATCCCTTGCATCCGCCGGGCCGGCCGGACCAGCTGCGCACCAAGCACCTGCCGGCGATCTCCGTACCGATGCTGATCGTCCAGGGCGAGCGCGATGCCTTCGGCACGCCCGACGAGCTCGGTCCCGTCCTGCGCGGCCTCAAGGCGAAGCCGCAGCTCTATGTCGTCGACGCCGGCGACCACTCCTTCAAGGTGCCGAAGAGCGCGGGCACGCCGCAGGCCCAGGTCCACGCGCGCGTGCTCGACGAGGTCGAGCGCTGGCTTCGCGCGACGGTCGCGGGCAAGCGCGGCTCGTAAGAGCGAGCCGCGCGGCCGTGCTTCAGTCCATGGCGCTCGTCTGCGTGGGCTCGATCTCGTAGATCTGCCGGACCTCGCCGGCCCGGCGCCAGGGGTACTTGTCCTGTCCGATGTATTTCTTGGCAAGCAAGTCGATGTGCGCGTCGGCGCCCTGCTCGGTCATGCGCTTCACCCGGCCGCGGACCTGGAGATACCGATAGGCGTTGTCGGGGTCCATGATCGACAGCGCGACCGGCGCGCCGTTCGTCATGTTGCGCGCCTTGACCCGGCCCTTGGCGGTGTTTACCCGCAGCATGCCGTTGACGTAATCGAACCAGACCGGCGTCACCTGGGGCGTGCCGTCCGGCATCAGGGTGGCGAGATGGGCGAAGGCTTTCTTGTCCTTCACCAGATCGAGAAACTTGTCGGGGATTGCGGTCATCGTCGTGCTCTCTCTGGTTTCTGGGGCGGTCGAGCCGCACACCTACTATGCCGCGTCCGAGGCCGCGGCGCGAGGGTCGCTTGTGAGGCCGCCCGCTTCTTACTAGGCTGCGCGTCTTGCAGCAGCGCGGATAACCGAATGCCCGCAGCCCCAATCGTTCGTCCCGTCGCCCGCGCGGATTACGCCGCGTGGCTGCCGCTCTGGGACGGCTACAACAAGTTCTACGGCCGCTTCGGCGCGACGGCGCTGCCGGCCGAGATCACGGCGCGGACCTGGGCGCGCTTCTTCGATGCCTATGAGCCCGTCCATGCCCTGGTCGCGGAGACCGAGGGCGGGCTTGTCGGGGTCGTCCACTACCTCTTTCATCGCAGCACCACCATGATCGAGCCCACCTGCTATCTGCAGGATCTCTTCACCGACGAGCGGGCCCGCGGCCGGGGCGTCGGCCGCGCGCTCATCGAGGCCGTCTATGAGCGCGCGAAGGGCGCCGGCTGTACCCGCGTCTACTGGCTCACCCACGAGACCAACGCGACCGCGCGGAAGCTTTACGACCAGTTGGCCGAGCGCCCGGGCTTCATCGTTTATCGCAGGCAGCTGTGAGCATGGCCGAGCCTCGCCTGATCATTCCCGCGCTGGCGCCGCGCTATCGCGCGCTCGGCGGCTGCGGCGACCTGCTGCTCCGGATCGTCTGCGGCCTCATGCTGCTGCCGCTCGGCTGGCGCAAGCTGACCGGCCCGCTCTTCGACAGCGACGTGCAGCTCTTCCACCAGTTGGGTTTCGAGCCCGCGGTGCCGATCATGTGGTTCATCACGGGGCTCGAGCTCCTCGGCGGGGCCTTCCTTGCGATCGGCCTGCTCACGCGGCCGATCGCTCTGATGATCGCGGTCGAGATGATGGTGATCACCTTCGTGGTGGACATCCCGAGCGGCCGTGCATACACGTTCACGCTGCTCTGGGGCGCGGTCGCTCTTGCGATCTGCTTGCGGGGCGGCGGGCGCTACTCGGTCGACCGCTGGATCGGCCGGGAGTTCTGAGCGTGGCGGCCGCCGGCGGGTGCCTCCGGTGACGGAGAAGCCCGTCGAGCTGGTCTGGAACAAGGGCATCGCTCGGCTCTGCGACCGCCGGATTCCCGACGAGTTTCCCGACGGACTCACCTACACGCCCGTGCCCGCGCTCGCGGGCGCGCGGATCTCGTCGGACCTGCCCGCCGACGTGATCGCCGATCCCGAGCGGTATGCCGACATCCGCGACGGCGAGATCGTCTGGGTGCGGCTCTCCTGGCTGCCGGCTTTCGTGCGCCAAGTGTTGCCGCTGGTCCGCGCGCGCTTCGTGCTGGCGACGGGCGATTCCGACAGCAGCGTGCCCGCGGAGCTTCCGGAGCTGGCTCGGCCGATCCTCGCCTCGCCTCACGTGATCCGGTGGTTTACGCAGAACCACGACGGCGCGGCGCCCGAGCGGATGGCGCCCCTCCCGATCGGCATCGACTTTCATTCCGTGTCCGAGCAGCCCATTTGGGGCGAGAGCATCGCCTCGCCGAGCCGGCAGGAAGCCGCGCTGGAGGCGATCCGTGGCGCGTTGCCGCCGCTGGAGCGGCGCATCCCTCGCGTCTACATCGATTTTGCCTGGAGCAAACCCATCCGGCGCTATCCCGCGCCCGCGGCCGCGCGGCTGCCCGAGAGCCGCCGCGCCATCGTGAAGACGCTCCGCCGGCAGGAGAGCGTGGTCTGCCAGGAGGCGCCGTTGCCACGCGGCGAGATGTGGCGCCGCCGGGGCCAGTATGCGGCGGTGCTGAGCCCGCACGGCGGCGGCCTCGACTGCCATCGGACCTGGGAAGCCCTGGCGCTCGGCCATCTCGTCGTGGTGCCGTCTTCCTCGGTCGACCCACTTTTCGACGGACTTCGCGTGGTGCCGGTGACGAGGTGGAGCGACGTCACCGCCGGCAATCTGGCCCGCTGGTTGTCGGCGCCGACCGTCGGCTCTGCCTCGCCGGACCGGCTTACCAGCCGGTACTGGGTCACGCGGATGCGGTCGATGACAGCGGTTTCATAAGCCTGTTTGTCATCGACTCCGGCCCATATTGCATTGATGATGGCAATCCAGGGATGATGGGGTCACGTGCCGAGGCGCTGGCCGAGACTTCGAACCAACAGTTAAGGAGGGGGATCCATGAGGCGCATTCTGACGATCATTATCGCGGCGTTGGCGCTCGCGGTGCCGCAGATGGCGTGGGCCCAGGCCAGCAGCGAGCAGGCCGCCGTCGACCGCGCGGCAGCCGCTGTCGAGTCGCTGCGCACCGGACCCGGCGCCCCGCCCAACATGGGCGAGCTCCTGCACAAGGCGCGCGGCATCATGATCTTCCCCGAGCTGGTGAAGGCCGGCTTCATCTTCGGCGCCCAGGGCGGCAGCGGCGTGCTCTTGAGCCGCGACCCCGCGACCAACACCTGGAGCTATCCGGCGTTCTATGTGTTCGGCGCGGGCTCCTTCGGGCTGCAGGCCGGCATCGAGATGTCGAAGATCGTGTTCATCGTCATGAACGACAAGGCGCTCAACGCCCTGATGTCCGACGAGTTCAAGGTCGGCGCCGAGGCGGGGATCGCGATCGTCACCATCGGCGCCGGCGCCGAGGCCTCCACCACCAGCGCCGCCGGCGGCGATATCTATGCCTTCGCCCAGTCAATGGGCTTGTTCGGCGGCATCGCGCTCCAGGGCGGCATCATCAAGCCGCGGGTGGTCTATGATCACGAGTACTATGGTCCGACCGTGAAGGCGGAGGACATCGTGCTCGGGCTAACCGCCAAGAATCCCGGCGCCGACGCGCTCCGCAACGCGCTCGCGCAGGCGTCCGGCGGCCCGTAACGCTTTCTTATTTGGATTGAGAAGCGCCCCCTCACCCTCCCCTCTCCCCGTCGGGGAGAGGGTTGCGGAGGCTTAGCGAGCGAGAGCGAGCTTAGCCGAAGCTGGGTGAGGGGGATGTTTCCAGCTACTCGAGCCTCGCTTTTAAGAGGGCGCCTCCGCGCAGCCGGCGATCGAGATGGCGCGGAGCTGGTCGGGCGAGAGCTTGGGGTGCTCTACCTGCAGCTCTTCGCCGCTCGCGCGGTCCATCCCGCCGACGTGGTCCGTGAGCACATAGAAGCCGCCGCGGGGATCGCCAGCCACCACGATGGTCTCCTCGCCGATCGCCCCCTCCGCCCGCGCCGCTTCCGCGGCAAACAGGTTCATGCCGCTGAGCCGATCGATGTGGCGCACGGCGTAGCGGTGGCCGGAATACGTCAGCTCGGACGCGCCGGGAGCGAGCTTCGCCTCGACCTCCGGCCGGACGCGGTCGATATGGATGTGCAATTGGCCGTCGCTGCGCCCGCGCATCGAATTGATGGCGAGCGAAATCTCGCCGTCGGGAATCTCGCGGCCGGCGAGCCTCGAGACGCAGCGCCGCGCGGCCCAGGCCGCCGCGAAATAGTTCGGCGCGTCCGGCGCCTCGATGCGCGGGTCCTCCATGCCCCAACGCCGGTCGGTCGCCACCAGCAGCACCTGCGTGGGGCCTCGGATGTCCTTGAGCAGCGCGTAACCGCGCGCCCTGTCCGTGAGGAAGCACGCGGGATCGCCCGCATCATGCTGGGGTGCCATGCAGTACTGCACGATGGGCCAGAGCACGCTCATAGGCTCGGCCGCATTGGCCCCGGCGGGCGCGTCCACAGCCAACGCGAGGATCGAAAGCAGAAGCGCGAGGCGCAGGCGGTCGCTCACGTCAGAGCGCGCCGTGATGCTCCTCCGCGAAGACGTGGGCGTAGAGATTGGCGATCCACTGCTTGCCTTCCTGCGTCACGCGCAGATAACGCAGGCCATCGACGATATAGGGTGTGACCGCCTTCCAGAAGAAACCCGGATAGGCCGCGCGCAGATCGCCGGCATTGCGATAGCCCAGCTTCTCGCTGGTGCCGGTCTCGCTGAACTCCGCGAAGAGCGCGGGGATCTTGCGGATATAGTTGGTGTCCGCGAGCTGGCCGATGAGGTCGGCGGCGCGCACCAAGCCCGGATAATCCGCACGGTTCGAATGCTCGTCGTCCGTCGGGACGGGAAACCGCGTATGCTCGATGTTCCCCTCGATCACCAGAGTGTCGATCGGCGTCAGGCTGACCTTGCCGAAGCGCTCGCGCACGAACAGCTTGGAGCGGTTGACGTGATAGGGCGTGAGCGCGGCGTCGGTGGCGCCCGGCGGCAGCTCGGTGGTCTCGCCCTTGGCATTCATGACGTAGCGGCCATCGCCGTCGCCATGGCAGACGCCGCGGACGTAGCCGATGTCATGGCAGAGCAGCGACACCATGAAATGCAGCCAGTCCCGCGGCGTGACGCCGCCCTGGGCGATGTGCTTGCCGCGCAGGATCTCCTGGCCCACCAGCGTCACCATGATGGTGTGGTTGACGTCGTGGTAGGGCGCGTCGGAGTTCGCGATGTTCTCCAGTGCCACCCGGCCGATGAAGCCGATGATGCCGGGATAGCCGGGCTCCAGCAGCCCATAGACCCGTTGATACATGGTCTGCAGCTCTTGGACGAAGCTGTCGATCACGAGCGCGGTCGGGTTGAACATGGGTGGCTCCCCCTTGAGATGGGTGTCGGGTGCGAGAGCGTGCCACGGACGAAAGACGAGGGGCGATTATATCAAGGGAGCTTAGCCTCTGGCCAATGACCCCTGCGTGACGGCTTTCGCCCGCGCTCGCGCCTAGTCGGCCGGTGCCGCCAGCTTCTTGCGGTAGCCAAAGGATTGATCGAAGCGGCCGAGGATGTAGTCGCCGGCCCGCACGGGCTCGTAGCGGCAGTCCGCCTCGGCGGTGCCGAGCTCGCGGGGATCGACCACGGTCGCGAAATTCGGGTCGAAGAAGGTCGCGATGGAGTGGCGCTCGTTCCCGGAGCGATTGATCACGCGGTGCTGGGTCGAGCTGAACCGGCCGTTGGTCCAGCGCGCCAGCAGGTCGCCGACGTTGATCACCAGCGTGTCCGGGATCGGGCGCGCGTCGATCCAGCTGTTGCTCGCGAGACTCTTCACCTGCAGGCCGCCGTTGTCGTCCTGCCAGAGCAGCGTGATGCAGCCGTAGTCGGAGTGCGGAGCCACGCCGAACTGGTCGGCGTCGCTCGCGGGCGGCTGCGGCGGGTAGTAGATGATCTGCGTGCGCTGCAGGGGCTTTGTGTATCGGGGTGCGAAGAACGCCTTGTCGAGGCCGAGCTCACGATCTTGGTCTCGCTGCTCTCCTTCGGCCTCGCGATCATCGTCGGGCTCCTCGTCGGCATCGCGCGCATCTCGCGGTTCTGGCCGCTGCGCGCGCTCGCCACGCCCTACGTGCAGTTCATCCGCGGCACGCCCCTGCTGCTGCAGCTCTTCTTCATCTACTACGTGCTGCCCTATGCCGGCCTCGTCCTGTTGCCGTTCACGTCGGCGGTCTGGGGCCTAACCCTCAATTACAGCGCCTACATGGCCGAGGTGTTCCGCGGCGGCATCCTCGCGATCCCCAAGGGCCAGTGGGAGGCCGGCCTCTCGGTCGGCATGTCGCGCCGGTTGCTCCTGCGGCGCATCATCCTGCCCCAGGCGCTGCGGATCGTAGTGCCCGCGATCGGCAACTTCTTCGTCTCGATCTTCAAGGATTCCGCGCTGGTCTCGGTCATCACCATGAAGGACCTCATGTTTTCCGGTGAGATCCTGGCCGCCGCCACCTTCAAGCACTTCGAGATCTTCGCCGAGGTGGCCGTGATCTACTTCCTGATCAGCTATCCCACGGCGAAGTTCGTCGAGTATATTGAGGCGCGGCTCGATATCTCCCGTGCCAAGCATGTCGAGGCCCAAGCCCGCGGCTAGGCCGGTCGCCCGAGAAAGGAATCGTCACCCATGTCCAACCGCCTCGCCCCCGCGAAACGCACCGTGAGCTATATCCGGATGGAGGACGGCACCGCCGAGGACTACGCCATGGTGGCGGAGCTGGCGAAGCCCTTCGTCGCGGCGACCGCGGATCGCGTGCTGGGCTACCTTCCGCAGCTCCGCCACAGCTACGAGGGCGACCGGGTCGACCGTTACGAGCATTCGCTGCAGACCGCGACGCGCGCGCTGCGCGACGGCGCCGAGGACGAAGTCGTCGTGGCGGCGCTGCTGCACGACATCGGCGACATGCTGGCGCCGGAGAACCACTCGGACTTCGCGGCCGCGCTCCTGCAGCCTTACGTCAGCCGCACGACCCATTGGATCGTGAAGCACCATGGCATCTTCCAGGGCTACTACTACTTTCATCACTACGGCAAGGACCGGAACGCCCGCGAGCAGTTCCGCGGCCATCCCGCCTTCGAGAAGACCATAGAGTTCTGCGCCAAGTGGGATCAGACGGCGTTCGATCCCAACTACGACACCATGCCGCTCAGGGATTTCGAGCCGATCGTGCGCCGCGTCTTCGCCCGCCCGGCGTGGAGCGCCGAGGGACCGCCCCTTCCGGCCTAGAGCACCGGTTCACCTCGGCTCACGCGGACGGGCGGAGGGCGATCGGATGGACGCCAAGTCCAGCGCAAGGCACTGGCGAGCCGAGCTCTCGCGGCTGTCCGGTCCAGCGTTGCGCGAAGCCTTGGTGGAGCGCCTGCAGGCGGCGACCGCCTCGGCGCTCGGGCTGCGCCCCGGCGATATCCGGGTGGATTTTGTGAATCCGGATCCGTTGCCGCTCTTCGTGCTGCTCGAGGCCCAGGCCGTTCGGGAGCTCGGGTTTTCTCTCCGCCAATGCGACCTCCCGCATTGCCACTCGATCGTCGATCTCGCCGAGCATCTGGCGGGCGAGGTGCCTCTCCCCCCCACCGACTGCACCGATGGGCGATCTCTACGAGGAGGGCACAAAGGTTTCGGAGGTCTCCCAGCGGCGTTTCGATACGGTGCTCGATCGGCCGATGGTGTTCCTGCTGTCGCCGCCGCGCTCGGGATCGACCTTGCTGTGCGCCATGCTCGCAAGACATCCCAAGCTCTACGGAGCGTTGGAGCTGAGTCTCTTGCCGTTCGACTCCATGGGCGCGCGAGGGCGGCAATTCGACTTGGACGGCCATCCGTGGAAGCGGCTCGGGCTGTTTTCCGCGATCAAAGACCTCACGGGCATGACGAGCGAGCAGGCCACGCAGAAGTACGCGAGGCTGGAGGAGCGCGCCATCGCGGTGTCCACCGTTTATGCCCGATTGCAGGAGCTCGCGGAGGACCGGATCCTGGTCGACAAGAGCCCTATATATGTCCTGCGCCCGGATTCGCTCGTTAACGCCGAGCGCCTATTTCGGTCTCCGCGATACATTCACCCGACGAGGCATCCGGGCGCCGTCATCGAATCGTTCGTACGAATGAGGTTCCACCGCCTCTTCGAGCGGGGCGGACCGGGCTGGGACGAGAATCCCTGGATCCTCGGCGAGAAGGTCTGGACCAGCGCAAACCTGCACGTCCTGCGCTTTCTCCAGGGCGTGGACCCGAACCGTCAGCTCAGAGACTCTTATGAATCGCTCGTCGCCGACCCCGCTGCGGTCATCACCGGCATCTGCCACTTTCTGGGGATCCCGTTCGATGCGGGTCCGCTCCAGCCCTATGCCGGCCTCGATGCGTCTCTTGGCGGCACCGAAGATCTCAGGGCGGGAGACCCGGGCTTCTTCACTCATTCCGAAATAGAAGCGGAGCTGGCGTCGGAGTGGCGGCGTACCTTGCCACCTCACCCGTTCGGCCGGATCACGCAGGAAGTCGCCGCGGCTCTCGGCTACTCAGTTCAGTGACGTGCGGCCGTTTCCCCGCGCCGAGGACTCCGTTCTGCGACCGTCGCCGGTGCCGGCGAGTCCGCGCACCCAGTGAGTTAGCCGTGGATGATCGCGTGGGTGATCAACCCTTGGCGCGAATGCTGTCCAAGACCGCTTGCGAGGGCTGGCCGTCGACCGTCATGCCGTTGTCCTGCTGGTATTTGCGGATCGCGGCCGCGGTCTTGGGACCCATCCGGCCGTCCGCCGCGCCGGGGCTGTAGCCCAGGTGCTGCAAGCCGGTCTGGATGTCGCGCACGGTGGCGTTGCCGGCGGAGCCGCCGGTGCTGCTCTTGTAGACGGGCTTGCCGACATTGACTTGGCTGGGCGTGGTCAGGACGCCCGTGGCGGCACCTGCGGCGCCGCCGATCAAGGCGCCGCCCGCGGGACCGATGGGGGTCACCGCGCCAATGACCGCCCCCGCGCCCGCGCCGATCGCCGCCCCGCTCAACCCGCGCTCGCCCTGGGTTTCGCCGCAGGCCGCGAGCGCAAGCGAGAGACCCACGGACGCGGCAACCATTGAGATTTTCATGTTCGCCTCCGCACCGGATGATCCTATAGGTGACGTGCGGACAAACTTATTCGTTGGCTGGTTGAAATCAAGTGTGTCTGAAAAAGGTCACCCGACGGTGCCAGCCGGCTGGGCTCCGCTGTCCTGTTTTCGGGGCCGCGGAATTTGGCTCAAGCGATCGGCCGAGCTGGCACCGTCTGCGCCGGAGACGTTAGCCGACCTGACGCGCCCCGGCGGCGAGCCCGCGCAGTTGCCTCGTCAGCGCCTCGGCCTGGCTTTGCGCGGTCTCGAGCCCGGCCGTCATGAACAGGAACTCGGCCGGCGTGGTCCAGCCGGGCTTATGAATGACGCGCATGAGCTCCTCGGTCTGGTTGTCGGTCGCGAGCTTCGCGATCGCTTGCTGAAGGCCGCGGATCTGGGTCGCGAGTTTATCGATGTCGTGTTCCATGGCGGTCTCTCCATCGAGTTTGGGACACCGCGAGCATGCGCCTGGCGGCACGCATTGGCGTGTGAGGGGGATCACATCCGCGGTTCTCATTGGGAACATTGCGAGCCGCGGCGCGAGACCCTACCCTGAGCGCGGGCTCAGGGAGGCTTCGGCTCATGGCGGGGATCGTGCTGGACGGCGATGGCGTCACGGATGAGGAGCGCGCGGAGCGCTCGCGCGCGCTCGCGTCGGAGAAGCGCGCGGAGGCGATGAAGCGCATGGCCGAGGTCAAGGCGCGCGTGGGCGGTGCGAAGCTCGGCCGCGCGCTCCAATTTCCGGGCACGACGCTCAGCGACCGCGTGGTGGAGCCTGGCCCCTACACCCGCGTCATCCGCGCCGGCGATCACTTGCGGATCATCGATCTCGAGGGGCAGCAGGCCGTCGACTTCCTGGTCTATGACGCCGCTGACCACGCGAACCGCTACAACGCCGCCAACACGATCAAGCTCAACCGCTCGATCTATGTCGGCGCGGGCTTCAAGCTCTATTCCGATCTCGGCGATATCCTGATGACCGTGGCCGAGGACACCGTCGGCCGCCACGACACCATCGGCGGCTGCTGCAGCGCGGAGAGCAACTACGCGCGCTACGGCATCAAGGGCACGGCGAGCTGCCGCGGCAATTTCATCGCGGCGCTCGCGGAGCACGGCATGGACGGGCGGGACATTCCCGCCAACATCAACTGGTTCATGTACGTGCCGGTGAAGCTCGACGGCACGACCGAGATCGTCGACGGCCGCTCCGAGCCCGGCGACTACGTCGATCTGCGCGCGGAGCGCGACGTGCTGGCGGTCATCTCCAACTGTCCGCAGCTCTACAATCCCTGCAACGGCTGGAACCCCACGCCGGTCCGGATCATCGAATGGCGCCCGAAGAGCGCGCCCTGAAGGAGGAGTTCGTTCCTATGTTGCCGTCGCAACGCCATCTCTTCGATATTCCCCGCGAGGTCTGTTACCTCAACGCCGCGGCCTGGAGTCCTCTGCCGCTCGCGACCCAGGAGGCCGGACGCGCCGGCGTCGCGCGCAAGGGCCAGCCCTGGACGCTCGATCCCGCCTTCGCGGGGCAGCAATACGAGCGCGCGCGAGCCGCGGCGGCGCGGCTCATCAACGCGGCGCCCACCGATGTCGCGCTGATCTCGTCCGTGGGCTATGGCGTCGCCACCGCGGGCAAGCTGCTGCGCGTCCCCAAGGGCGCGCGTGTGCTCCTGCTGGAGAATGATCACACCTCGCCGGTCCTGGAGTGGATGAGCCGCGCGCCCGCGGAGGGCTTCACCGTCGAGGTGGTGCCGCAGCCCGGGGATAGCGACTGGACCTCGGCGCTCCTCGCGTCGATCGAGCGTCCTGGCGCGCCGCCGGTCGGGCTCGCCTCGATCTCCTCGGTGCACTGGTCGGACGCTGGCGCGGTCGATCTCGACCGGGTCGGGCATGCGTTGCGCCGCCAGGGCGCCGCCTTCCTGGTCGACGCCACCCACGGCGCCGGCGTCATGCAGCTCGACGTCGCGGCGCTCGATCCGGATTTCCTGGTGTTCCCGACCTACAAGTGGGTGCTCGGTCCCTATGGCCGCGCTTTCCTCTATGTCCCCAAACGCCGCCAGGAGGGCGTGCCGCTGGAGCAGACCTCCTACGGCCGGCGGGCGATCGGCTCGGAGAGCACCGAATACATGCGCGACACCCGCTACGTCGCCGACGCGCGGCGCTTCGACATGGGCGAGCGCGACCATTTCGTCTCTCTGGAGATGGCCTCGATCGGCATGGAGATGATGGCGGCGTGGGGCCAGCAGGCGATCCAGGAGCGCCTGCTGATGCTGACCGATCGCCTGGCCGATGGGCTGCGCAACGCCGGCGTCGTCCTGGCCGAGCGCCGCCTGCGCGTGCCGCATATCCTCAGCCTGAAGTTCCCGCGCGGCATCCCGGAGGGGTTGATCGAGCGCCTTGCTGCGGAACGCGTCTACGTGGCCCCTCGCCTCGGCCGCATCCGCATCAGCCCGCACGTCTACAACGACGAGACCGACATCGACCGCTTCATCGACGTGTTCCGAAAGCTGGCGGCCTGAGACAAGCGCCGCGGCGGCTCGTGGCCGCCCTTGATCGGTGCGCACTCTTGGACGGGGCAGATTGAGAGCGATGGACGAGGCGCAATTCGCGGAGCTTGCGGAATGGGTCACCGGTGAGGGCCTGGTCGGCTCGACCGAGGCCGAGATGATGACCGGCTTCTGCGAGCGCGCGGTCGCCGCGGGTCTGCCGCTCGCGAGCGGCCTCATGATCATCGACACGCTGCACCCCGTCCACGAGGGACGCGCGGTGCGCTGGTATCGGGCCAAGGATAGGGAGACGGAGTTCCTCGAGTACGGCCGCACGAACGAGGGCGAGGCTGCAGAGAATTGGCGCACGTCGCCGTTTTATCTGCTGGTCAAGAGCGACGAGAAGCTCAGCCGGCACCGCGTCCGCGCCGAAGCGGAGGCGGGCTCCCATTTCTTCAACTCGAAGCACGTAGAGGGCATGACCGAGGTGGTCGTGATGGTGAACCGGTTCGCCGCCGAGGGCATCATCGGCGAGATGGACTGCGTCTACTCGGCATGGGGTACGGACCGGCCAGAGGGCTTCAGTGACCGCGAGGTGGCCGCGTTGAAACGGCTCACGCCGTTCCTGGCGCTCGCGATAAAATGCATCGCGCTTGGCCGCATCGCAGAAACTTTGGTCGAGACCTACCTTGGCCGCGATGCTGGCCGCATGGTGCTGGGCGGCCGGATCGCGCGCGGCGTCGCCGACCGGATCGGTGCCGCGCTGTGGTTCAGCGACCTCCGCGGCTACACCACGATCACCGACACGGCGGCGCCCGAGCAGATCATCCCGCTCCTGAACGACTATGCCGACGCGGTGGTCTCGGCGATCCACGGTCGCGGCGGCGACGTCCTGAAGCTGATCGGTGACGGCGTGCTCGCGATCTTTCGGTCCGAGGACGGCGTGCTCGCCTGCCGCGCCGCGGTCGCCGCCGCCACCAACGCCGCCGAGCGCATCGAGGCGCTGAACCGCCGCCGCGCGGCCGAGAGCCTGCCGACCACGCACATGTACTTGGGGCTCCATATCGGCGAGGTGTTCTTCGGCAACATCGGCAGCAAGGACCGGCTCGACTTCACCGTGGTGGGCCCGGCAGTCAACGAGACCAGCCGCATCGCCGCCATGTGCCGGTCGGCCGATCAGCGGATCCTGATGTCCGCCGCCTTCGCCCAGGCGCTCGACGACCCCCGCCGCGTGGTCTCGGTCGGCCGCTTCGCTCTCCGCGGTGTCGGCCGCCCGCAGGAGCTGTTCACGCTGGATCCGGAGGCCTACGCACAGCCGTAGGACGTATCGATCCGTCGCCGCACAGCGTCTGCGGCGCGATCACGATCCGGAGAAAGAGGCCGGCGCAGGCGGCCAGGACCACGTGGCTCGCGTAGATGTAGCGCCAGAATCTCTCCGGGCGCATTTCCCTTGTGATGGTGCCGAGCCGGCTGCGAGCCCGGCCGGTTCGAAGCGTTCGCGCGAGGTCGACGCTCACGAGAGCTGCCAGCGCGACGTCCATCAGAAGGAGCACGTGGAGTTTCGTCACGGCAGGCGGGGCCGGCCGGAGCTACCCCTTTCTCGCGGGCGGAGTGGTCGAGAGCGACGCGATGAGGCCGACGCCGGGCTTGAGCGGGATGGTCGGCTCCGGTGTCAACGGCGGTGTTTCCGCGGTCTGCGCGGGCGCGGATTGCGCGCCCGCGGCGCGCTCGAGCGCGGCGACCTGGCGCATGGGCGCGACGAGGCTCTCCTCGATCCGCTGATAGACCGCGGCCACGGTCTTGGGCGTGTGGCCGCTATCATAGAAGATCGTCGGGTTCTGCCGCGCCGCCGCCGGCACCAGCTCGGCGGCGGAGGTCGCCGCATCGGACTGGTGCGCCTTCAGGAACCGCACGGCGCCCGTTGCGCCCAGCAGCAAGGACAGGTGCAAGTCCGCGGCGCTGGGCTTGCGTCCCAGCGCTTTTTCGAGCTGCGCGGCATTGCTCTTGGTGAGCTCGGCCGCCATGTGGGCCGAGAGATCGGCGTCCTTGCGGAGGTCTAGGATCTGCTTCTCCACCGCCTTGTCGTCGACGCCGAGCTTGCCGTTGGGCTGCGTGGTGATCGCGCTCGCGAGCGCGCCCTGGCCGTATTTCTGGCCATGGTCGCGCATCATGTTGAGCCAGGTCTGGCTCGTGAACTGGAAGAGGCCGGCGGCGCTCGAGCGCTTCGAGCGCACATCCGACTGGAAGCCGCTCTCGAGCGAGGCCTGCGCCAGCAGGAACTTGAAATCGACGCCGGTCGTGGCGCTCGCCGAGCGGATGCTCTGCAGCACGTCCGGCGGCAGCGCGTGACCGCCGACCGTGGCCAGCTGGGGATTGACGGCCATCAAGCGCCTCCTCGGGAGGGCGCGCGGACGCGCGCGACCCCGATCATGCTGTCGCGGGTGACCAACTCGGCGAGCTCGCTCGCGCTCAGGTCCTCGGTGCCGGCGGGCCGCTCCGGCAGCACGAGATAGCGCATGTCCGCGGTCGAATCGTGCACGCGCACCTCGACACTATCGAGAACCTCGGTGCCGAACTCGCGCAGCACGGCGCGGGGCTCATGGACGGCGCGGCTCCGATAGGCGCGGCTCTTGTACCAATCGGGCGGCAGGCCCAGCACGCCGCGCGGATAGCAGGAGCAGAGCGTGCAGACCACCAGATTGTGCACGCGCGGCGTATTCTCCAGCACGACCAGCTTGTAGACGCCGGGCTCGATACCGAGCTCGAGGATCGCCGCATTGGGATCGGCGAGGAGCCGAGCCTTGTAGGCGGGGTCGGTCCAGGCGCGCGCCACGATGCGCGCCCCCTGCGCGGGGCTCCGCGCGTCCATCGCCTCGATGGCGCGGCGCACGTCGTCGGCGCTGATCACGCCCTTCTCGATCAGCAATTCGCGGACGGCGACTTCCATCGCCTTGTAATAGGTGAGGGTATCGTCGGTATCGGGCCGCGCCGGCGGATGCGGGGCGTGGCCGTGCTCGTGCGGGTGGTCGTGGCCGTGCGGCTCGGCGGGTGCGGTCATCGTGCGTCTCCAGGCTCGAGCCAATGCTGAAAGATCTCGACCTCGACGGTGTCGGAAGCGGGCCCGCGGTAATCCCGCCAGAGCTGATCTTGCCGGAAGCGCACCCGATAGAGCGGCTGGCGCGGCGTGCCGGGCCTGTTGTAGGCGAGCTCCTCGGGATTGCCGAAGGTCCCGCAGAGCCGCTCGACGACGCCCGCGTGTCCGCGGATGTACCAGGGCGTGCGGATGTGGCCGGGCGGATCCGCGAACCGCACGCGGACGGGATCGCCGGGCCGGAAGCGCGGGGCCGCCGCCTCGGGTGCGGTCATTCGCTCGCCTCGCGCGCCTTCACGGCTTCCATCTTGCGGCCGAGCTCGTCCGCGGTGAGCACGCCGCGCTCCAGCAGCACGCGGGTGATCGCGGCGATCCAGCGCTCGTAATAGCTCATGGCATCGTAGGCGTCGGGTCCCAGGCCCTCGATCTGCCGGCGCAGCTCGTCGACCCGCAGCAGCCGGCGCTCGGGCGCGGAGAGCAGCACCATCAGCGCGTCCACGCGCTTCTCCCAGTGCGCGTAGTCGTGCTCGCGGGGCTCGATCGGGCCTGCGGGAAGCCCGCCCATGTCGTGATGACCGCGCAAGCCGCTTGCTCCCTGGGTGTCGCGGATGGGTCCGCGAGTATCGGTCGGCCGGCGGACCGCGCGCAAGCGCCATTGCGGTGGCGCGGGCCGCCGTCCATAAGCTGTTGATGAGCCTAGCAAGCGAGGGTTAACGATTCTTTCAGACCGAGCCCCCTTAATACGGGGAGCATGGATCAGAAATCCGAGCAGCTGAAAGGCCTGCTGAACGCGCTGCCGACCAACGAGGCGGTCTCGCTCGCGCGCAAGCTGGAAACGCAACGGGCGCTTGGCCAGGAGACGTTGCCGGCCGAGGCCGTTCTCTCCTTCCTGCGCCCGCAGCTCCGCCGCGTGCGGCCGCAGCGGGTCCCGACTCTGTGCCGGCTCGCTTGCGCCGGCTTCGAGGACTTCTTGGTCGATCGCGTGGATGACCCGCGCTTGCCCGGCCTGATCCCGCGCTCCGCCATCGCTCCGTGGTGGCAGGCGCTCGAGCGGATGGCGCCGCAGGAGCTCAGGATCTTCTCCGAGGAGTTTGCGCGCCTTGTGGGTGCCAGCGACTGGCCGGCTCTCGATCGGCTTGGCGAGCGCGTCCGAAACGCCGCGCGCGGCTGGACCGATGCGGTCATGGCCGCCTTCCAGAGCCGCAAGCTCGCGGACTCCGTCACCCGCAAGCACCTCGGAGATATCGGCCTACAGGCGGATTTCGCGGAGATCGCTCGCATCCTCGCCATCGCCGAGCCGCTCCGCAAAGCGCTCGACGCCGTGCTCGCCGTCGCCGTCCGCAGCGGCCAGACACAGGGACGGCGCATCCTCGATTTCACCGCCGATGCCGTCACCGCGGCGAAGCAGCAGTATCTTCACGTCGCGGAGGTCGCGGGTTTCGATTCCCGCTACTTCGCCCTCGGTCTGATGAATCGCCTAGAGCGTCCCTGGTACGTGCTGCGGCTCGGGCGGGCGCTCTCGTGGAAGCCGACCGACGCGCTGCTGCATGACACCGAGCTCGGCATCATCGGCCAGCGACTGATTCACGATATCGAGGTGCTCGCCCGCGAGATCGAGGGACTGATGCCCTCGCGACGAGGCCGCGGCCCGCAGGCGGTCGACTACGGACGGCTCCATCAGGCCATGAGCCGCTACATCGAGAATTCCGAGGGCATGCTGAGCGAGTTCGGCTTCCGTCGGGACTCCGATTGGGGCGAGCAGATCCTGGAGACGCGCGCCGCGCTGAGCCGAACGCTCGGTCAGGACCGGCTGGCGTTGGTGGCGGAAGCTCCGCTTGCGCTGTTGCCGCAGAGACGGGGAGTCTCCGCCCGCGGGCTCGCGAGCGACGATCCCGATCTCGAAACCGCACCAACGCCCGAGGTGATCGAGCAGGGCTTGCGCGCCGCGCGCCTTCTGGTGCTGCTCATGCAGAAAGGCGGCCGGCACGGGCTTTCCAGCCCCGCTCGCATCACGATCGACGAGCTCGGCATCGAGATCAACAACCGGGCCGCCAAGCTCTACGACGAGCTGGCGCAGCACCCGACCCATGAGGCGGCGGCGGCGCAGCTCGCCGCCATTATCAAGGTCGCCGAGGTCTTGTTCGAGGACGGCCGCGCCGCGGTGATGACACGGCGCCTCGTCAATATGCAACGCTCCAGCGCGCCGGTCTGAGGCGGCTCATGCCGGCCGCGTGAGATAGACCCGATCCACCGGCTTGCCCCTCTGATCGGTCTCGCCGGAGGCGCGCACTTCGAGGCCGCCCAGGAACCGCTCCGCCTCCGCACGAATGTCCTCGCCGCGGGCCGCGCGCTGCAGCAGGCGCACCGCGCCCACGAGCAGGCCCTGCTCGATCTCCCTCATGTGCAGCATTGCGCCTCGCAATCCCTGGGTTTCGTCATTTCATTGGATGCGCAATCGCGTCGACCGCTATCGCCGGAGCAGAACGAGCGGATCGAGCTTGATCCGGCCCGCGCCGCCGCGGTTTTGCGCCAGCGCCGGATTCCAGAGATTGATCTAGAGCGGCGAAACGCTTTAGCGGCGATAGCGACCGAGCGCATCGGCACGACCGAGCGCATCGGCGCGGCCAAGCGCATCCGCGCGGCCCAGAGCATCAGCGCGGCCCAACACATCGGCGCGACTGGTGGCGTCGCCGTCGGTGATTAGCCCGAACAGGATGTCCTCGAGCCAGCCGGAGCTGATGTCGATGCGCAGCGACATATCGAGCTTGTCATAGGCCCACATGCTGACGCCGGCAGCGAAGAACTGCGCGTGGTACTCGACGCCCAGGTCGCCGAGCTCGACCGCCGCCTCAGAGCCTGGGTCCACCGGAGTGCCATCGCCATGCACCAGGAACACGCGCGGGTCCGGTAGCTTGTAATAGTGGCCCTCGTAGCTGAAGCCGAAGATGCGCGCCAGCTTCGGGTCCAGCTTTGCCACGAACTTGTCGGTGAGCGGATTGGTGAAGGGGGCCGGTGCGCTCCCCGTCGCCACCACCTTCAGCGCCGCTGGATCGAGCGTCAGGGCTCCAAACAGACGCCCGAACATTCGGATCATCGTGGGTGCTAGGATCGTCTCGCCCAGGCGTGGATCTTTCCCGTTTGACATTGCGCCATTCCCCTTGATGCGCCCATCGCGGCCGTTTGCGCTGCATCTCCGGACAAAGCTAACCTACAGTAGCAGCGGCGTCATCCCGTATCCAGTGATGTAATTCACACCCGCGACCCGGCGCCGCGATGCTCGGTGCGCATGAGACGATCGATCGTCTGTGTGCGGCGATGCGCCACCACCTCGCTCGCCCGCCGGCGCAGCGACAGGTCGCGGGCGCGCCGCTGCGCCGCCACCCGGTCCCGGAGGCAGGCGACGGCGGGCGGCCGGAGGGGGCGCTGGCGCGTATCGAGCATCGCCGTGCGAGCGGCGAAGGGCGAAGGCGGCGCCAGTGGAATATCGCGCTCAAGAAAATTCTCGCGGATCGCCTCCGCGTGGTGGGTCTGGCCAAGATCGAGGCAGGCGTCGGTGAAAAGCGAGCCCACGTGGGAGAAGCTGAGGTCGTTAGCGTCCACGCGATCGATGGTCAGGGCCAGTGCCTGTGCAACCACGTCGCGCGCCTCCAGCAGCGCCTCCTTGAATACCGGGCGGAAACGGGAGAATGCCGCGCCCCAGTGGGCCTCGAAATCGGCCATCGCCGCCTCGACCTCTTGGCGGGTCCAACCGCGGGCGTCGTCGTCGGGTGCGATGATGCCGCGTGCCACCAGCCGGTCCTGATAGATCTCGACGAGAATGTCGAATATGGCTCCGGTCAAGGGCTGCGCGAGATCATGGGCATTGCGATGTGCGCCCGTGAGATCGATCCACTCACCGGACGCATCGAGCTCCAGCCCGTCGAGATCGCGCATCCGTGTGGTGTTGTCGGCGATACGGATCTGCTGGGTCTGCGACAGCTCGCCGATGCGGTTAATGAGATTGAGCACATAGAGATTGCCAAGGGTCTGCTCCAGAAACCGCTCGACCACGGAATCAAAGAACATAACGGAGATGAGGGCAATGAGGTCCGCGAAGGATTCCTGGAACGCAAGATACTGCGGCGTGAGGCGGTCCGGATCCGGCACGCCCACCTCCGAGAAGAGGATCGCATGGCCAGTCTCGTGGCCCACGATCTCGAAATTGAGGCTGAAGAGCTGCAGCTCGCCGAGATCGTTGCGCCGGGCACCCATCTCGATGAAGCCATCACCGGATTGCGCGTTGTCCCATTGAACGAGCGGAATGAGCTCTAGCGAGGGATGCCGAGCGGCGTGCCACCACAGGATCGGCCGCCTCAGCATCGCCTCCCAGACGTCGAGGACACGGCGTACGCAGCCATACATATGCGCCGAGAGGAAGGTGCGGTCGTCGATAGGGATGCTGTCGAAATGACCCTCGCGGTCGGGAACCGCCGGCGGCCCGATGGGGCCGGGATAGGGCGGCTCCCAGCCTGGCGGTGCATAGGGCCCGACCTTGCCGAAAGCGTCGATCACGTGGATGCGAGAATCGGTAGGGCCGGGCCCGATGGTGCCAGGCAGCGGCGACACCCAGACGGTCTCCGGCGCGAGGAACCCCTCATGCGCCTTCGGATAGAGCCGAAACCGCGTGCCGTCGCGCCAGTGCCGTATCATCTCCTGACCCTGATCGCTGCGTCCGGCGGCGGTGCGCCATCGGGCCGGCAAGTGTAAGCCCATTCGAGCCAGAGCGCGGCCGCGAATTCATCGATGTCGGAAAATCCGAGCCGCACCGCCAGCTCCGCCGCTGGCGGCGCCTTGTCAAGAGGACTGCCGAGCCGGTCGGCGGTGAACCAGTCCAGCAGATCGCTGAGCTCGAGCTCCGACGGGCGCCGGCCGGCGACGCCAGCCGCCTCGGCCCAGCGTCGCTTGGCGGTGCCGCGCGTGGCGAGCTCGCTGAAGCGTCCCGTCAGGCGCAACTCGTCGGCGACCGCGCCGGCGATGCGGCCGGGCTGTCGCGGCAGCGTGTCGAGCGCCGCCTCCTCCGCCATGAGGCGCAACAGGTTGGGCCCGTCGAGTCCGTTCTCCCGCATCCAGGCGTCCAGCAGGGCGCGCGTTGTCAGGCCGCGCTCGCGGCGCAGACGATCGAGGCTGGCGCGCACCGCGCGATCGCCGGGCTCGCCTGCGCCGCGGCCGCGCTCGATCCCGGCACGGCGCATCAGGGCGCGACGGCGATGTGCCTGCCATTCGCTGGGCCGCAGCCGCAGCTCGTCGAGCGCGGCCTGCTCGAGATCAGAGAGATCGAGCTGCGGGCTGGCGCTCTCGGCGACGTATTTGCACCAGACGGCCGCGGGCTCGAAGCGGAACTGCGCCGTCATCGGACCAGGATAATCCTGGCGCAGCTTGTGCGCTTCCCGCAGCAGCAGCTCGGCATCGAGCCGCTTGCGCGAGGTCCGCTGGCCCGGCAACCAAGCTCTCAGTCGCCCGAGAGCACCGGCATCGGCGCCGTCCGCCGCGGCATATTTGAGAATGTGGGCAAGAGTGCGCTCGCGATAGGGCATCGCCTTGCCGATTCCGGCGAGCCGGTCGCGAAACGCGGCGTCGATAACACCGGCTTCGCCTGCGCGTGCCAGCACGTCGCGAATATCCACCATCGCCTCGGAGACAGCGACGAAGCCCAGCTCGGCCGGGCCATGGATGACGGCAACCTCGTCGTCATCCTCGAAGGGATCGTCGAACGGCGTGTAGTAGCCGTCGCGATAGGCCTCGAAGATGCGGCCGACGCCACACATGCCGAAGGGCGCGAGTTCCGCCGCGCGCAGCGCCCCCATGCTGGCGGCACCGAGGACATGCACGCCCGCCGTCATCGCCCACAGGATCTCGCGATGCCAGACTGCCGGGGTCTGGTGAAAATAGCCGTCGACAATGCCGATCACCGCCGGCTTGAGCTGCTGCACCGTGCGGTAGACGTCGCCCTGGCGCACCGGCGGGAGGAAGACGGCGTCGAGTTGCTGACGCGCCTCCGCCACCGCCAAGCTCGGTCCAAGGAAGATGACCGCCGGACCGCTCATCGGCTGGCCCGCCCGAGGCGAGAGGTGTCGGGCATCAGTGGCTGGCGCTGCGGCGCCGCCGCCTCGGTCACGCGGCGCGCGCGCAGGCCGGGAACAGCGCTGATCTGATGCGGCGGTTCCAGGCCGGGCACCACCACCCGAGCCGCCGGCAGGCCCAGCTCCGGCTTGGTGAGATCGACCCAGACCACGCGATCGATGCCGCGTCGGCGGAGCCGCGCCAGCACTTCCGCCAGATCATGCTCAATCTCCTCGCCGGCGAAGGAGGGCGTCGCGCGCCAGTCTCGGCTTGTGGGTCCGGCGGACCAGCGGCGCGCCACCTCGGCGCGGGTGCGGCGCGCCTCGCCGTCATAGGCGGTGGGCTCGAAATCGTCCCTGGCGCCGCTTATGAAAGTGGTGCGCGCCTGCGCCGCCTCGGTGATGGCGCGCAGCAGCGCCACCTCGCGATCGGGGTGACAGCCGGTGCCGAACTCGGGATCGGTGCCGGCGCCGCCCGCAACGATGTCGTCGATGGCCAGGCACACGAAGACAGGGATCTCGATATCGCTGGTCGCGTCCCAGAGCGCCAGACGGATTCCCGCCCGCTCGAAGCGGGTGATGAGGTCCTGCGCCGGCGCCGAGGTGATGCTGACGGGATCGAGCCGGCCCGCCGCGCGAGCCGTGGCACCACCGAGACGCCAGAGCGCGACCGCGTCGCGCTCGATCGCCTCGTACAGGCCATGCGCCACCGCCTCCAGGATGTGATTGCCGGCGCCGAGGCCGTTCGTGGAAGCGGCGAAGACATCGGTGCCGTGGGGCAGCGGAAGCACGTAGTCGGCGCCGACCGTCTCGTAGGGTACCCAGACCGGGACACCGCTGGCGAGATCACGGCCCTCGATCCAGAGCAGCCGGCCATAGGGATCCGCCTGGGCCAGCGCTTGGCGTGGCAACAGGCCCGGATCGACCGCGGCACCGTGAGCGCGGATTTCCTCGTAATCGGCGAGCCGCAGCGGCTGCTCGATGGTCTCGGCATGATAGGTCTCGGCGGCTTCCATCAGCGCCGAGACCTTGGCGGCCGCCAGCGAAAGCCCTTTGCCCTGGAAGACCGCTAGGGATCGGGAATTCGGCCGGCAGGCCATGCAGACGGGAATGCCGAGGATGTCGAGGCCGGTGAGCGTGCCGATGCGGGTGATCCCCATGCGCGTCGCCAGCGGCAGCACGTGCGCCAGTGTCGCCTCCGGAGTGCGGATACGATGGGTCCCGGCGTGGAACACCTTAACGGCCGAGCCTGCTGCGCGCAGGCCCGGCGGGATATCAGTGGCGGCCGGCGTCACGAAACTCCTTGATGAGGGCCGCCACTTGAGAAAGATCGCTGGTCTCACCGCCCTCGGCGCAGGCATGGTGCAACGGCTCCAATAGCGCGAGCGCGCCGGAAATGTCGCCCTGAGCGCGCTTGAGATCCGCTAGATCGATGGCGGCGCGGAGCTCGAGGGCGCGGGCACCTTGCTGCCGCGATATCTCGAGGGCCTGGCGCAGGTCGGCCTCGGCGATCGCGTCCGATCCTATACGCCGGACGAGCACGCCGGACCAGCGCCAAAGCTCCGGCATCCAGATCGCCAGTCCGGTATTCGCCGCGTCTTTGCGCGCGCCCTGGACGCAATCCATCGCTGCATCGACGCGGCCAGCGAGCATCAGCGCTTCGGCTAACATGGAGTAATAGATCGGAAAATCTTCTGTCGTGCCGATATCGCGCTGCCGCTGGATGCCGGCCTCGAGCTCTCGCAGACCCCCGGCGGAATCTCCCAGCAGGGCCTTGGCCCAGCCGCGGTATATGAAGCCCTTGGCCTCGGAGTTGGAGAAGCCCTGGTCCTCGGCAAAGCGGATGGTCGATTCCGCGAGTTCCAGGACGCGCCGAGCGTCGCGACGATAAACGCCGTGAGTGAGTGCGATATCGAGCGCGTGACTGCGGCTGCCGGCGTGAGCGATTCGCTCCGCCCATCCGAGCGATACCTGCTCCTCTTCCAAAGCGCGGTTAGGGTGGCCGGTGAGCCAGAGTATCAGCGCGAGCTCGCCGTGACCGCAGACCTTGGCATCGTGGTTGCCATAGAGTGAGGCGTGGCTGACGTAGTCGCCAGCGGCATAGATCCGAAGTCCCAGATCGATATGGCCGGCAGAGGCGGCGAAGTCGCCGGTGTTGAAGTGACTTGCCCACTGGCAGTGATGCGCCTGCAACAGGAGCGCGTCGTCTCGGCGTGCCTTGGCCCGCGTCAGCAGATCGTCGGCGCGCCGCTGCATGACGAAGAAGTCGCGCGAGATCCGCCACCAGCCCCAATAGACCGGAAAGTGCCCGGGCGCCTCGGGTATCGACCGACAGATCTCGATCGCCTCGGCATAGAGCCGCTCTACTTCCGCGGTGCCCGGCCCCTTTACCGAGATCAGCGCAGAGGCCAGCAGCGTTAGGAATTCCAGGCGCATCGCCGGGTGCGGGGGCATCTCCGGCCGATCGAGGAGCTGCAATCCTCGGCGAAGCTGGATCGTTGCCTCAAGATTGCCGGACCGCTGCAGACCCCGCCGGGCGGCCTTCAACCAGAATTGTATCGCCACCTCGACGCGCCCGCCCTCGGTCAGGTGATGTGCCAGGAGCTCCGGATGCAGCTCGACAACATCAGGCGACACCTTCGACAGTGCGTCGGCGACCGCGCAGTGCGCCTCCTGCCGCCGCTCGCGTACCAAGCTGGCATAGGCGGCTTCCTGAACCAATGCATGCTTGAAGACGTAGTTCTCTACCCCCCTGCGATCGACCTCGACATAAAGGATGCCGGCACGGGTAAGCGCGTCGCGGGCGCGCTCGAGGTCAGCAGTGCTCATCCGCGCGATACCCTGGATGAAATCGCGGCTGGCGGAGCGCCCGACAACGGCGCAAAGTTGGGCCAATCCCTTGCCGGGTCCGGCGCGATCGAGGCGCACCAGCAGGGATTCGTACAGCGTCGCTGGGATCCGGACCGGCTCCGCAGCGACGGCTCCGCTCGGCGTTTGCAGCGCCTCGATTGCGGAGCGCGTGAACTCTTCGACAAAAAGCGGGATACCGTCGGTCTTGCGCAGGATTTCCCGCATGATCGGCTGGCCCAGCGCCTCGGAGCCGACGAGCTGCCGCATAAGCGAGGTGCAATCATCCGGCGGCAGGCGCGCAAGCTCGGTGACGGTGAGGCCGGGGCGCGCCCGCCACGGCACGGTGAAATCCTCGCGGCTGGTCAGGATCGCCAGGATCGGCCGGCCCGAAAGCTCGTCCAGCACCCGCTCGATGAGCTCAAGGGTCGTGGGATCAGCCCATTGCAGATCCTCCATAACAGCAATGAAGGGGCCCGTCTCGGCGGAGCGCACTAACTGCTGAGTCAGCACGGCGAGCGCCCGCGCGCGGCGCTGGCGCGGTGTTGCTTGCACCTCGTCGGCATGGGGATCGGGCAACGAGAGCAGCCAGTCGAATGTCGATATGGCCGCCTTGCGTTCGCTCGGCGTGCCGAGAGCCACGCGTTCGAGTTTGGCCTGCTTGCTCTCCAGCGGATCATCGCGTTCGATGTGCGCAAGGCGAGAGAGATAGCCGACCAGCGGTCCCAAGAGGCTCGAGCTCAGGAATGGCGAGCAGGAGAATTGCGCGGTCCGAGCAGGCGGATTGAGATCGGCGAGAAACTGCGCCACAAGGCGTGATTTGCCTATGCCGGCCTCGCCGCGCAGCAGCAGAGCTTGGCCGCGGCCCTGCCGCGCCGTTTCCCAGAAATCGTCCAGCAGTCCCAGTTCGGCTTTGCGGTTCACCATCGGCGTCCAGACGGCCATCGGGCGCACGCCAGGAGGCCGATCCTTATCCGCCCGCTCGCCGGTCACCAGCCAAAGACGGACCGGCTCCGTGATGCCGCGGAGCGGCTGTAGCCCTAAGTCCTGGAAATCGAACATGTGACGCACCAGCCGCCATGTCTCGTGTGCCAGCACGACGCCATTTGGCGGTGCCAGCACCTGGATGCGTGCGGCGTGATTGGGCACCGTGCCGACAATCGCGTTCTGTGCATCAACGCCGGCCTCGAAGAGGTCACCCACCAGAACGAGCCCGCTGGCGATGCCGATGCGGGCTCGCAGCTTTGCATCCGGTGGGGACGCCACACGGTCGCCGATGCCGCGGAGGATCTCGAGCGCCGCCCGAACCGCCCGCTCGGCGTCGTTCTCGTGTGCAACGGGATGGCCGAAATATGACATGACCCCGTCGCCCACGAACCGGGCCACCAAACCGCCATAGCGGCCGACAGCATCGCGGCAAATATCGTGGTATCGCCGCAGCACTGTCAGCAGATCCTCGGCTTCCAGCCGTTCCCCGAGCTCAACCGAGCCCACGAGGTCGCAAAACATCACCGTGATGTGCCGTCGCTCCCGACTGCCGCCCGTCGCCTGAGCGGCAGCTGTTGCAGGGGACTCGATGCGGGCGTGTAGGAAGCGTTTGCGGTGACCGATCGGCAGGCCAAGCTCCTGCAGATCCTTATCGGTGAGGTCGCCGAGTTGGTCTAGATCGATGGCATGGTGCTCGAATGCATCGGCGTGCTCACCGAGACCCACGGCGTCCAACCAGTCGCTGACCCTCGACATCGCCTGCGGATGCGCTCCCTTTTTCTCGGCCCAATGCTCAAATATTACTGCGAGCGTTCATAAACTGCGAGCATTCGCGAAATCGAAGCACGGTGCCAGGTCTAGGCTCAGTTGAATTGTTGCTCGTGGATTGCCACTGGCTGATGTCGATGACGACTGCTATTAGCCGCCCGGCAGCGTTGACAGCGGCACCCGATGCCGCAATACCGCCGTCGAGCTCGCGCCCCGCGCAATCCAGCTCGACGCCCGGCGTTTGCCGAACTTGGCTTTGGCAGGAAGGATCGCAATGCAAGACCTCACTCAAGCACTCGCAACCATCCTTCTGTCGCTGGCCGCGGCGGCTGGGTTGGTGGCGATGGCGCTCGGCCTTGCCTCGCCCGCCGCTGCCGACGCCACGCCGCTCCGCGTCAACATGTTCTCGGGGCCGCAGGACCTCGCGGTGTTCGTGGCGCAAGAGAAGGGCTTCTATGCCCAGCGCGGGCTCGCCGTCGAGGTGAGTTTCACGTCCAGTTCCCAGTCGCTGCGCGACGGCATGGCCAACGGCAGCTTCGAGATCGCCTCGTCCGGCGTCGACAACGCCGTCTATATGGTCGACACCGGCAAGGCCGATGTAGCCATCGTCGCCGGCGGCGACGATGGCATGACCCAACTGATCGTGCGGCCGGAGATCCGTTCCTATGCGGATCTCCGAGGCAAGACGGTGCTGGTCGACGCGCCCGACACGGCCTTCGCCTTTCAGCTCTACAAGATGCTGGAGTTGAACGGCGTGAAGCGCGCCGACTACACGGTGGTGCCCAAGGGCGGCATGCCGCAGCGCCTGGCGGCGCTCAAGGAGGACCAGACCAACGCCGCGACCATGCTGAACTTGCCCTGGAACATCGCCGCCGAGAAAGCCGGCTTTCACAGCCTTGGCAACGCGATTGAGGTGCTCGGCCCCTATCAGGGCACCGGCATCTGGGTGCGGCGCGACTGGGCCGCGGCCCATGCCGACACGCTCGTCCGGTACCTGCAGTCGACGGTCGAGGGCTTGCGCTGGGCGCGCGAGACGTCAAGCCGAGCGGAAGCGGCCGCGATCTTGGCGCGTCATCTCAAGATCGAACCGGACCTGGCCGCCGCCGCGCTCGAGCGCGCGCTGGCGCCTGGCGGCGGTCTCGCGGTCGACGCGCGCCTCGATCTCGAGGGCTTCCGCAACACGCTCAAGCTCCGCGCCGAGACGAACGGCGGCGCGCCCCGGCCGCCCGAGACATACCTCGATCTCTCCTACTACGAGCGCGCCCTCGCGGGCCTCTGAGCCTCAGCTCTTTTTCTTCCGCTTTGGCCGCGTGGGATAGTGCATGCCCTCGAGCTTGAGCCCGTCGGGGTCGAGGAAGAAGACGGCGTAGTAGCCGCCCGAGTAATACTCGGCGGCGGGATCCACGATGGTGATCTTCTTCTTTTTCAGAAACGCCTCGAGGTCGAACACGTCCTGGCGCTTGCCGAGCTCGAAGGCGTAATGGTGGAAGCCGATGTTGCCGATGCGGTGCTTGTGGCGCTTGCCTACGCGGTCCGCCTGCCCGATCCAGAACAGCGTCTTGCCGTTGCTCCAACCGGCGGCGTCGGCGTAGTCGTACTTGAGCTTGAAGCCCAGAAAACCCAGGACGTCGTCGTAGAACCGCTTCGACTTCGCGAAGTCGGATACGCGGATCACCAGATGGTCGATGCCGACGACGCGCACCATGGGCGCGGCCTCGTCTCGGCGCTACTTCGCGGGCTCGGTCGCCTTGACCTTGCGCTCGGGCACCGTCACCTCGGCGACGCCCGCGGGCGCGGCACCCACCCAGGGATGATCGGCGAGGTCGAACACCACGCCGTCGGGACCGCGGAACTTGGTCTCGTAGTAGGAATTCGCGGTGTGCGGGTCCGCCTTCATGAAGCAGGGCGCGCCCATCTCCTCGAGCTTCTTCTCGTACTCCTCGATGTCGTCCACGAGGATGCCGAAGTGATGCACGCCGACGTAGTCGAGGCCGCGGCCGAGTTGGTCGACGTTCTGGAATTTCAGGATCGCGAGGTTGAGCGTGCCGTCGCTCAGGTAGAATCCCCAGGCGATCGCCTTGGGATTGTCGGGGCTGCCGGCGCGGCCGACTTCCTTGAAGCCGAACGCTTTCTTGTAGAACTCGGCGGTCTTGACGGGGTCGTTGGTCGCGAGCGCGATGTGCCTGATCTTCGGCATGAGGCCTCCTCCGGGGATCGAGTCCGTGCGGACACCGAGTGATTTAGCACGTCGCGCAGAGACGGCAAACCGCCGTCGATCTCCGGAGCGTCAGGCGGGCGTCGTGAGCGTGAACGACACCGCGTCCTTGGACACCTGCAGGGATTTGATCGAGCGGCGGGCGATCGGGATGCCCCGGTCCTTGCAGTGCAGGATGATTGCGGCGGCGATCTCGCTCTCCTGGAACGTCACCCTCGGGATGCCGGGCGCGGGCTCGAAGCTGGCGCTGAGACCGCCTTCATTGGAGAACATGAGTCCGGTGATGGCGCCGCGATCGGAGCCCATGCGGCCGGTTTTCACGCAATAGCGGACGATCGCCTGTTTGATCTCGGCATTGGTGAAGGTGATGGTCCGGGTTTCGGTCGCCATGCCGGAAATTCCGCTGATCGCTACCTCGCGAGCCCGTCCCTTCTATCGCCAAAATGATGCCAGAAACAAGAAGGGCTGCTCTCGCGAGCAGCCCTTCCATTGTCGGACCGCGTTCCGGCTTCTGACCGGATAAACGCCAGGTCAGGCGGAGTGGACCTCGACAGCGGCGAGGATCCAGGCTCGAGCCTCTGACGACCGCAGCGTGAGACAATGAGACACTGGATCACCTCCTTTCAATGGTTGAGGAACAGGTCCCTTATACAAGGCGCGCCGCCGGCTTGGAAGCGGGAACCGCGGGAAAGGCCCGGATTGACCAGCGCGCCCGAGTCCTCAAGGATGAGGCATCGTCGTCCAAGCCGCTCGAGGCAAGAGTGCTCATTTATCTCTGGATCGCCGCCGGCAGCGCACTGGGCGGCGTCGCGCGATTTTGGCTCTCGGGTTTTATCGCCGACCGGATCGGCGAGACGTTTCCCTGGGGCACGATCATCGTCAACGTGACGGGATCCTTCGTGATCGGGTTCTTCGGCACGCTCACCGGACCGGACGGACGGCTGCTGGTCGGCAGCACGGCGAGGCAGTTCGTCATGATCGGGATCTGCGGCGGCTACACCACCTTCTCCTCGTTCAGCTTGCAGACCTTGACCCTGGCGCAGGATGGCGAATGGCTTTGGGCGGGGGCCAACATTGTGTTTTCGGTGGTGCTATGCCTGCTGGCGGTGTGGCTGGGCCACGTCGCCGCGCTCATGCTCAATGGTCTCAAGGGAGCCTAGGCCCATGCAGCTGCCCGAAAACGCCATGCTGTTGCGGATCTTCCTCGGCCAGGACGAGCGCCACGAGCATCAGCCGCTCTACGAGGCGATCGTCATGAAGGCGCGCGAGCACCACCTCGCCGGCGCGACCGTGCTCCGGGGCCCGTTGGGGTTCGGCCATTCGAGCCGCATCCACACGACCAAGGTGCTGCGGCTCTCCCAGGATCTGCCGATGGTTGTCGAGATCGTCGACAGCGAGGCCAAGATCACCGACTTCCTGCCGGTGCTCGACACCATGATCGGTAGCGGCTTGGTAACATTGGAGAAAGTACAAGTTCTGCGGTACGGGCCGAGCGCCAAGCCCTGAGCCACCCTCGGTTGCGGCACTGAGCGAGCGTGCCCATGTGTCATAACGGGGCGCCAGGCCAGGCGGGCCCAGGAGACAGCCATGGACAAGAAAACCCAGTATCACGCCTGGTACTTCATCGCGGCGATGTTCGCGATCATGCTGATCCAGCAGCTCTGGAGCCAGAGCCAGAAGATCGACGTCATCCCCTATAGCGAATTCCAGCAGGACCTGCAGGCGGGCAAGGTCGCGGAGGTCCGGGTCAGCGACAAGTACATCCAGGGCACGCTCAATCAGCCGAACGCGAAGGGCCAGACCCTGTTCGTCACCACGCGGGTGCCCTCCGACATCGCCGCCGATCTCGACAAGTATCACGTGAAGTTCGCGGGCGAGGTGGAGAGCAACTTCCTGAGCACGCTCCTGTCCTGGATCGTGCCTACGGCCCTCTTCCTGGGCGTGTGGTTCTTCGTGTTCCGCCGGTTTGCGGAGAAGCAAGGCTTCGGCGGCGGCGGGCTCATGTCGATCGGCCGTAGCAAGGCCAAGGTCTACGTGGAGACCGACACCAAGGTGACATTCGAGGATGTCGCCGGCGTCGACGAGGCGAAGGAGGAGCTGAAGGAAGTCATCGGCTTTCTGAAAGACCCCGAGCACTATGGGCGGCTCGGCGGACGCGTCCCCAAGGGGATTCTGCTGGTGGGGCCGCCCGGCACCGGCAAGACGCTGCTCGCGCGCGCGGTCGCGGGCGAGGCGAGCGTGCCGTTCTTCTCGATCAGCGGCTCGGAGTTCGTGGAGATGTTCGTGGGCGTGGGTGCCGCGCGCGTGCGCGACCTCTTCGAGCAGGCGCGCAAGCAAGCGCCCGCGATCATCTTCATCGACGAGCTCGATGCGCTCGGCCGCGCGCGCGGTGCCTTTCCCATGGGCGGCGGCCACGACGAGAAGGAGCAGACGCTGAACCAGCTCCTGGTCGAGCTCGACGGCTTCGATGCCAAATCGGGCCTGGTGTTGCTCGCCGCCACAAATCGCCCAGAGATCCTGGACCCCGCGCTGCTGCGCGCGGGCCGCTTCGACCGCCAGGTCCTGGTGGACCGGCCGGACAAAGTGGGCCGCATCCAGATCCTCGGAGTGCATCTGAAGAAGGCGAAGCTCGCGAGCGACGTCGATCCCGAGAAGATCGCGGCGCTGACGCCGGGCTTCACCGGCGCCGACCTCGCCAACCTCGTCAACGAGGCGGCGCTGGTCGCCACCCGGCGCGGCGCCGAGTCCGTGACGCTCGAGGATTTCACCGTGGCGGTGGAGCGCATCGTCGCGGGTCTCGAGAAGAAGAACCGCCTGCTGGTGCCGCACGAGCGCGAGGTGGTGGCCTATCACGAGATGGGCCACACGTTGGTAGCGCTGTCGCTGCCCGGCTCCGACGCCGTGCACAAGGTCTCGATCATCCCGAGAGGCATCGGCTCGCTCGGCTACACGATCCAGCGGCCGACCGAGGATCGCTTCCTGATGACCCGGGCCGAGCTCGAGAACAAGATGTCGGTGCTGCTGGGCGGGCGCGCGGCGGAGCAGCTGATCTTCGGCGAGATCTCCACCGGCGCCGCCGATGACATCCAGAAGGTCACCAACATCGCTCGGAGCATGGTGACGCGTTATGGCATGGTCGAGGGGCTCGGCAACATCACTTACGAGGCGGAGAACGGCACCTTCCTCGGGGGGCCCGCGCCCGCGGGCTGGCACGAGCGGACCTACAGCGAGACCACCGCGCGGGAGATCGACCAGGCCGTGAAGGCGCTGGTGGAGGCCGCCTACAACCGCACGCAGGCGATCCTCAAGAGCCGTCGCCCGATCCTCGAGCGCGGCGCGCGACTGCTGCTGGAGAAGGAAACCTTGGTCGAGGACGAGCTGCGCGCGCTGATGGCCGAGGACCGGTCGGCGGCGGCGCAGTAGGGAAGCGCCAATTCCGATGCCGATGCACGTGCACATCTCCCGGCACGACGTGCTCATCATCGTCGACGCGCAGAACGACTTCTGCTCCGGCGGCGCGCTCGGCGTGCCGCAGGGCGAGGCGATCATGCCGGTGGCGAACCGCGTCGCCGGCCACTTCGCCCACGTGCTCGCGACCCAGGACTGGCATCCGCCGGGCCATCTCTCCTTCGCGAGCAGCCACGAGGGGCGCAAGCCCTTCGAGCGCATCGAGGTGTTCTACGGTGGGCAGACGCTCTGGCCCGACCACTGCGTCCAGGGGACGCCGGGCGCCGAGTTCCACCGGGGTCTCGACCTCCGGCCGGTGGAACTCGTGGTCCGCAAGGGGTTCCGGCAGGAGATCGACTCCTATTCCGCCTTCTACGAGAACGACAAGCGCACGCCCACGGGTCTCGCAGGCTATCTGCGCGAGCGCGAGTTCCGGCGCGTGTTCCTGGCGGGCCTCGCCACGGACTACTGCGTGCACTACTCCGCGCTCGACGCGCGGCGCGAGGGCTTCGACGTCGTGGTCGTCGAGGACGCCTGCCGCGCCATCGACCTCGAGGGCTCGCTCGCCCGCGCCTTCAGCGAGATGAACGAGGCCGGCGTGCGCCGCGCCTGGAGCGAGGAATTCGACGTGGACTGAGGACGCTCACGCTTTCCTCGGAAACGTCGCCGCCTCGATCTTGTTGCCATCCTTGTCCTGGATGAAGGCGCCGTAATACCCGGTCATCGCGCCTTGGCGCGGGCCCGGCGCGCCGGCGTCCGTGCAGCCGTGCTCGAGCGCGATCTTGTGGAAGGCCTTGATCGCGGCCTCGTCGGGCGCGCGCAGGCAGACGTGGTGGCCGGTGTCCGCGGGCAGGCGCGGGCCCGCGGGCCGTGCGTTGAGCCAGAGCTCTGGATAGGTCTTGCCGAACCCCACGCTGTCCGCGCGCTCCACCACGCGCTTCATCCCCAGCGGCGTCAGGAATCTCTCATAGATAACCGCGCTCGCCGCGAGGTCGCGCACGGCGATTGAGACATGATCGATCATGATGCGCTGCCAAGCATTCGATGCGCCTTGGTGTCTTGGCGGTTTGGCGGGTAACCTTTGAACCACGAAGCCGCCAAGCCGCCAAGGACTGACATGCCGCCGCTCCCGCTCACCCTCGCCATCAGCGAGTACGACCATGTGCGGGATCTGGTCTCGGGCCGGGTCAAGCCCGAGGGCATCGATCTGACGGCGCTGGTCATGCCGATCGAGGAGATCTTCTACCGCTTCACGGTCTACCGCGAATGGGATGCCTCGGAGATGGCGATGGGAAAATACGTGTCGCTGCGCTCGCAAGGCGACACGTCGCTGACCGCGATCCCCGTGTTTCCGTCGCGCATGTTCCGGCACTCCTCGATCTACGTCCGGAGCGACGGGCCCGTGCAGGCGCCCGCGGACCTCAAGGGCCGACGCGTCGGCATTCCCGAATGGGCGCAGACCGCGGCGATCTACAGCCGCGGGCTGCTCACGCATCAATACGGGCTCAATCTCGCGGAGATCGCATGGGTGCAGGCGGGCGTCAACGAGCCCGGCCGCACGGAGAAAGTGGCGCTGAAGCTTCCGCCCGGCGTCACCGTCGAGCGTCCCGCGGAGAAGTCGTTGAACGGCATGCTGCTCGCGGGCGAGCTCGACGCGGTCATGACCGCGCACGCGCCCGCCGCCTTCGAGGCTGGCGATCCCCGCGTCACGCGGCTCTTCGCGGATTTCATGCCGGTCGAGCTCGCCTACTGGCGCGAGACCGGCATCTTTCCGATCATGCATTGCATCGCGATCCAGGCCCGCGTCCTCGAGGTGCATCCCTGGATCGCCATGAACCTGCTCACGGCCTTCGAGGCCGCCAAGTGCCGCAGCGTCGCCCGCGCCTTCGAGGCGACCGCCTCGCGCTTCCCGATCCCCTGGAGCCACGAGCGCGCGGGCTTGGCGGCGCCACTCTTCGGCGGAGACTACTGGCCCTACGGCATCGAGCCCAACCGCGTCACGCTCGAGGCCTTCTTGAGCTACGCGCACGAGCAAGGCGTCTGCCATCGACTGCTGAAACCGGAAGACCTGTTTCCGCAGGAGGTCGCGAGCGCGTTCAAGGTATGAGGGCGTGCAATCCGGCGAGCGGATGCACGGGCGCGTGGATCGGGTGCAGGAGGAACCGCCGCGCGATCTCGCTGTAGCCACCGTAGCGCAGCGCCGGTCGCGGGAGCCGGCGGGCGAGGCGCGGCAGTGCGAACCACGGCAACTCCGGCCGCGCGTGATGGAGCGCGTGCAGGTTGTTGTTGAGGAAGAGGAGCGAGAAGAACGGCCCGGCCTCGACCGTCACGGTGCGCGCCTCGGGCTCGGCAGAGGCGATGTGCTCCGCGAAGGAGCGCAGCAAGGTCAGCGACAGGCCGGGATGGACGAAGAGCAGTGCGTAAGCCCAGAGCGGTATCTCGCAAGCCCACAGCCATGCGAGCACCGGCACCAGAGCGAACGCGTGCAGCGCCCAGATCCGGCGGCGGCCCGGCTCGCCCGCGATCACCGTGCGGAGCTCGCGCCGCAGAAAGTCGGCCATGGTCAACGCCGGGCCGATCGTCAGCCGGCCGAGCAGAGTCGTATTGAAACGGAGCGCGGCGCGGCGGAGCCGGCCGAAGCGCGGCCAGTCCGCAGGCGACGCGTATTTTGATTCGGGATCGGCGAGCGGATCGGTGAGAATCGCGTCGTCGTGGTGCGCGCGATGCTCGTCGCGGTAAATGGGGTAGGGCAGCCACAGCCAGAGCGGCGCCCAGCCGAGCGCCTCGTTCACCCAGCGCCACCGCGTGGGATGGCCATGGATGGTCTCGTGCTGGAGCGAGCCGTAGAGCGCCATCACGAAGGCCGCCAATGGCAGGAGCGCCCCCAACGGCAGCGCATGGTAACCGAGCGTGAGGGGGATCCACCCGCCACAGGCGAGAGCGGCAACGATCCAGGTCGGCGCACCCGTGCGCTGCCAACGCGACAGGACGAGCGATTCCGTGGCCGCTGTGCGCGCGATTTCGATGGTCATACCCCCGCCGACGATCATAGCACAGGGCGGCATTGGGTTGCGTCGCCGCGCCCGTTGCGCCCGCGCGCCAGTCCCGCCTATAACGACGCTCCCGGCTGTGGGGGCCGGGCGCTGGGGGGCTGGGGATGGCGGAAAAATACGACGCGATCGTGATCGGCGGCGGGCACAACGGGCTCACCTGCGGCGCCTATCTCGCCAAGGCCGGGCTCAACACCCTGGTGCTGGAGCGGCGCGAGGTGATCGGCGGCGCCGCGGTCTCGCAGGAGATCGTGCCGGGTTTCACCTTCTCGGTGTTCTCCTATCTCATGAGTCTGCTGCACCTGAAGGTGATCGCCGATCTCGATCTCAGGAGCCACGGCTTCGAGGTGCTGCCGGCCTCCGACATGTTCAGCCCGCTGCCGGACGGGCGCCACGTCATCTTCTCCGACAGCGTCGCGAAGTCGCAGAAGAGCTTCGCGCAGTTCTCCAAGCACGACGCCGAGATCTATCCGGCCTTCGACCGCTACATCACGGAATCCGCCAACCTCGTGCGCAAGATGCTGCTGGAGACGCCGGTCGATCCCACCAAGCGCGACTGGCGCTCGTTCCGCGAGAACGCGAAGTTCTTCTGGAAGTACCGCAAGATCGGCGACCAGTTCTATCGCCTGATCGATCTCCTCACCATGAGCGCCGACGACTATCTCTCGCGCTGGTTCGAGAGCGATGTGGTGAAGGCGGTGCTGGCCTACTACACGGGCATCGGCACCTTCGCGGGCCCGAAGACGCCGGGCTCCGCCTACATCATCATGCATCACATCATGGGCGAGCACGCCGGCGCCGGCGGCTGGGGCTTCGTGCGCGGCGGCATGGGCTCGATCTCCAAGGCGATCGCGCGGTCCGGCGAGAAATTCGGTCTCAAGATCCGCACGGACGCCGAGGTCGCCTCGATCGACACCGCCAACGGCCGCGTGACCGGCGTCACCACCTCCGATGGCGCGCGGTACGAGGCGCCGATCGTGGCCTCCAACGCGAGCTGCAAGGTGACGTTCCTGAAGCTGCTGCCCGAGAGCGTGCTGCCGGCCGAGTTCGTGCAGGAGATCCGCGGATACCGGACCTTCGCCACCTCCTTCAAGATCAACATCGCCTGTGAGCGCTTGCCGCAATACAAGGCCTTCGACGCGGCCGCCTGCGGCTTCCCCTATCCCACCTACACGCACATCGGACCCGATATCGATTACCTCGAGCGCGCCTACGAGGAGGCCAAGCACGGCGACTGGTCGAAGGACCCCTTCATCACGCCGGTGGCGCCGAGCTTCGTCGACGACACCGTGGCGCCACCCGGCAAGCACGTTGTCCACCTGTTCGGGGGACACGCGCCCTACAAGCTCAAGAACAAGGTCTGGGAGACCGAGAAGGACGCATTCGCGAAGAACGTGCTGCGCAAGGTCGACGAATACGCGCCGGGCTTCTCCGACGGCATCATCGGGATGCAGGTACTGACGCCGCCGGACATCGAGCGGATCATCGGCTCGCCCCAGGGCCACATCTTCCACGGCGAGCTCTCGGCCGAGCAGCTGTTCTTCAAGCGGCCGGTCCCGCACTACGCGGATTATCGCAGCCCGATCCGCGGCCTCTATCAGTGCGGATCCTCGGCGCATCCGGGCGGCGGCGTGGGCGCCGTGCCCGGTCACAATGCCGCCCGCGAGATCCTGCGCGACCGGCGGTCGATGACCGCCCGCGCCTGAGATCGACATCAATATTGGCGGCAACACGTCAGCACTGATGCTCCTTCTTCCAGCAGACTGGCCGGACGTGTGGCGCGAATTGCGGCAGGCCGGCGGGCGCTCGGGGGCGCTCGCTGTTCGCCGGCAACGCAAAAGCGCTTGAGAATCCGCACACCTTTGGAAATAGTCGAAAATGCTGATGGCACCTTCCGCCCATGCATGGCGGATGGTAGAGTTTTTGCAATGAAACAGCGCGACCGCCCTGAACGGCCGCGCGGTGGCAGAGAGCAGGATCACCACTTGGGAGGTTAAAGTCATGAGTCAATATAGGTTTGTGCGCGGCGGGTTGAAGACCGTCGCCGTACTGGGGGTAGCGGCGCTTACGGGGCTTATTGGTCTCGGCACCGCGCACGCCCAGAAGACCGTCAAGGTCGGTATATCGCTCCCGCTCACGGGGGCCGACGCGGAGGACGCCCTTCACATCAAGAATGGCGCCGTGATGGCGTTCGACGAGGCCAATGCAGCCGGTACGATCCCAGGCTACAAGATCGACATCGTGGTCTACGACAGCGGTACGGCGACCGCGGGTCAGTACGACCCGGCGCAGGCCGCCACCAACACCAAGAAGCTCGTTGCCGACCCCGCGGTGGTCGCGAATGTCGGTCCGCAGATGAGCGGCGAAGGCAAGGCGATGGCGCCGATCCTGAGCGAGGCGAACCTCGCCACGATCACGCCGAGCTCGACCAATCCCGACATCACCAACCCGGCGATGGCGGCGCAGTTCAAGCCCAAGGGCAAGGCGATCTATTTCCGCACGGTGACGACGGACGCCTACCAGGGCCCGAACATGGCCAACTGGATGCACGACAAGCTCAAGATCAAGTCGGTCTACGTGCTCGACGATTCCGGCGCCTACGGCGTCGGCATCGCGGACTCCTTCCAGAAGCAGGCGGAGAAGATCGGCATCAAGATTTTGGGCCGCGATCAGCTCAATCCGAAGGAGGCCGATTACACGACGGTCCTCACCAAGATCAAGGCGCTGAAGCCTGACGCCCTCTACTACGGCGGCGTCGGCCAAGCCGGCGTCAAGCTCGCCAAGCAGGCCTATGACGTCGTCCCGAACATGATCAAGGCCGGCGGCGACGGCATGCAGGGTCAGGCCATCCTGAAAGGCGTGGGCTTCCCGGCGGTCGAGGGCTGGTACTGCACCAATGCGTCCCCGCATACGACCGAGTCGCCAGAAGCGGCGGATTGGGTGAAGAGGTACCAGGCGAAGTTCAACAACGCGCCTTACGACGACTACACCATCACGTCCTATGACGCCGCGCTCGTCGTGATCGACGCCATCAAGCGGGTCGTCGCGACCGGCGCAGCGCCCAATCGGGACAACGTGCGCGACGCCATGCAGACGGCCAAGGTCAAGACCATCCAGGGCGAGCTGAGCTTCGACCCGAACGGCGACCTCCTCACGAAGGTCGTGAGCGTTTTCCAGTACCACGAGAACAAGGCGGGGCCGGCGGACAACTTGGACGTTCAGGCCCCATACATCGGAGTGGCGCCGGAGACGCCGCAATCGTAAGTCCGTGACATTGCAGGTACTGCTGTTGGTGGAGGATTAATCCGAGATGGGTTTCTTCGACGTCCTCCTCCAACAGGTCATCAACGGGGTGAGCCTGGGCGCGATGTACGCGCTCCTCGCGCTCGGGTTCACCATGGTTTACGGCATCATCGAGCTCATCAACTTCGCCCACTTCAACGTGTTCATGGTGGGCTCGTTCGTGGGCTTGTGGGTATTCGAGGCCATGGGGTTCTCGGGGCAATCCGAAGTGCTCTATGGCCTCCCCCTCATCGGCGTGCTTCTGGCGGGGCTGGTGGTCGTGATGCTGGCCACCGGTTTCCTCGGGGTCGCCATCGAGCGGATCGCACTGCGGCCGTTGCGCGGCGTCTCCGGTACGGCGCCGATGATCACCACCATCGGCGTCTCCTACATCCTCTTCAACCTCGTCCTGCTCACGGTCGGCGCCAACACGCTGAACTATGCCAATCCGCTGCCGAAGGTGAGCTGGGATATCGGCCAGGCGACGCTCAGGCTGCGCGAGGTGCTGCTCTGGGTGGTGTCGTTCGCCTTGATGCTGGGCCTGCACTATTTCGTGCGCTACACGAAGATGGGCAAGGCCATGCAGGCGACCGCCCAGGACCAGGAAGCCGCCCGCATGATGGGCGTCGACGTGGACCGCGTCGTGGTCATGGCGTTCTTCCTGGGCTCGGCGCTCGCGGGCGCCGCCGGTATGATCTTCGGCCTCTACTACAACTACACCAGCTTCATCATCGGCTATACGGCGGGCCTCAGGGCCTTCACCGCCGCGGTGTTGGGGGGCATCGGCAACATCCCCGGCGCCATGCTGGGCGGCGTGCTGATCGGCCTCATCGAATCTCTCGGGGGCCAATACCTCGAGGTGCGCTGGACCGACGTGATCATCTTCTCGATTCTGGTCCTCGTGCTGGTGTTCCGCCCGGCCGGGCTCTTCGGGCGCGCGGCGCCCAGCAAATCCTGACGGCACGATATGGCGACGACACCCAACATAGAGGGAGCCCGCGGGGTCTTCGGGACGTTTTGGGGGCACGTGCTCAGCAAGGAGCGCCAGCGCGTGGTTGCGCTGGTGCTGCTGGCGGCTGCGATCGCCTTCCCGCTGATCGACGGCAACGAGGGCGATATCGACGCCGCCGCCAACGCCACCGCCTTCGCGATCCTGGCGCTCGGCCTCAACATCGTGGTGGGCTTCGCGGGCCTCCTGGACCTCGGCTACGCGGCCTTCTTCGCGATCGGCGCCTATACCTACGGCATCTTCTCGTCCTACCAGATCCAGCCGGAGTGGAGCAGCTTCTGGGAGCCCTTCCAGTGGCTGGGCCTGGTGGCGCGCATGCACGTCGAGGGCGTGCCCATCGATCACGCGCATTTCCAGGTCTCGTTCTGGCTGATGCTGCCGGTCTCGGCGGTGGTCGCGGCCTTCTTCGGCGTGCTGTTCGGCGCGCCGACGCTGCGCCTCAAGGGCGACTATCTCGCGATCGTGACGCTCGGGTTCGGCGAGATCGTGCCGATCGTCGCGCGCAACACGCCCTACCTCACCAACGGCGCCCAGGGCCTCAACGGCGCGCTGCCCCCGAGCCTGCCCTGGTACGGCAGCTTCGGCGTCGCCTCGACGCCGTTCTATTACCTCGGCGTCGGGCTCATCGTGTTCCTGATCTTCGTGAGCATGCGGCTCAAGGACAGCCGCATCGGCCGCGCCTGGCTCGCCATCCGCGAGGACGAGATCGCCGCCGAGGCGATGGGCGTCAACCGCACCAAGCTCAAGCTGCTGGCCTTCGCCGTGGGTGCGGGCTTCGCGGGCATGACCGGCACCTTCTACGTCGCGAAGCTGCAGACCGCGACGCCGGAGATGTTCACCTTCCCGGTCTCGGTCATGCTGCTGGTGATGATCGTGCTGGGCGGCATGGGGAGCGTCGCGGGCGTGGTGGTGGGCACCCTGATCCTGCAGCTCCTGCAATCCTGGTTCCTCCAGGACCTGACCCAGTGGGTCCACGCGCTGGGCCGCGTCACCGGCATCGGCGTCCTGGAGCGGGTCGATCTCGTGCAATCGATCGAGCTCATCTTCGGCGTCATCCTCGTGGTGATGATGCTCTACCGACGACAAGGCTTGATCCCCGAGCGGCGAGCGGTGACGGCGCTCACGCACGCAGAGCAGACGGCGGTGCCGTCCCGTGGCGGCCTCAAGGGCGAGCTCAAGCCGCTGCACCGCACGGCGGTCGACCCGAATCAGCCGCTCCTGCAGATCCGCGGGCTTGCCAAGGCCTTCGGCGGTATCCAGGCCGTCAAGAGCGTCGACCTCACGATGATGCCCGGCAGCATCGTTGCCGTCATCGGCCCGAACGGCTCCGGCAAGACCACCCTCTTCAACCTGGTGACCGGCCTCACCCGTCCCGATGCCGGCAGGGTCACGCTGGCGGGCGAGGACATCACGGGCCAAGGCCCCCATGTCATTGTCGAGAAGGGGATCGCGCGCACCTTCCAGAACCTGCGGCTCTTCCCCAACATGACGCTGATGGAGAACCTGCTGGTCGGCACGCACACGCGTACCAGCACCGGCCCCGTCGGCGCCGTGCTCCGCACGCCCGGCGTCCGGCACGAGGAGGCGGCGGCGCGCGAGCGCGCGCTCGAGGTGCTCGGCATCTTTGGCAACCGGCTGATGCCGCGGCGGGAGCACTTGGCCCGTACGCTCTCCTATGCCAACCGGCGCCGGCTCGAGATCGCCCGCGCGATCGTCACCGAGCCGATGCTGCTGCTCCTCGACGAGCCGACCGCCGGCATGAACCCGACCGAGACGCTCGAGCTCACCGACCAGATCCGGGGCCTGAGAGACCGCGGAATCAGCATTCTCCTGATCGAGCACAAGCTCAACGTCGTCAACGAGATCGCCGAGAAGGTGATCGTGCTCGACCACGGCGAGAAGATCGCCGAGGGGAGCCCCGCAGAAGTCCATCGCAACGAGGAAGTCCTCCGTGCCTATCTCGGACGCACAGCCACAGCAGCAGCCCGAGCGGCCGCCGCTTCTTGAGTTCAAGGATGTCGACACCTATTACGGCGAGTTGCACGTCCTCAAGGGCGTGAACTACCGGGTGGGCACCGGCGAGATCGTGTGCCTGCTGGGCGGGAACGCGTCGGGCAAGTCGACCACGATGAAGACGATCCTCGGCATCGTGAAGCCGAAGAACGGCACGGTGACTTACGCCGGCGAGACCATCAACGACCTGCCGACGGCCGAGCGGGTGCGGCGGGGGATCGCGCCGGTGCCAGAGGCACGCCGGCTGTTCCCGCGCATGACCGTGCGCGAGAACCTCGAGATGGGCGCCTTCATCCGCACCGACAAGGCGGAGATCGAGTCCGACATGGACCGGGTGTTCGAACTGTTTCCGCGCGTCAAGGAGCGGCTGGGCCAGAGCGCCGGAACCCTCTCCGGCGGCGAGCAGCAGATGGTGGCGATGGCGCGGGCGCTGATGGCGCGGCCGAGCCTCCTCTGCATGGACGAGCCCTCCATGGGCCTGTCGCCGCTCTACGTCGAGCAGGTCTTCGACTTGATCCAGGCCATCAACAAGCAGGGCACCACCATCTTCATGGTGGAGCAGAACGCCAACATGGCGCTCTCCATCGCGACATACGGCTACGTCCTGCAGACCGGCGAGGTGGTGCTGCACGGCTCGGCCCAGAGCCTGCGCGACAACGAGATGATCCAGCAGGCCTATCTCGGCGAGATGAAGAAGCAGTAGCGGCGGCGCTAGCCGCCGGCCATTGCGCGAACAGTCGGGCTGGCTCAATATCTCCCGGTCTGCCAGGGAGAGCCCCATGCCCGATACGCGCGTCAATTACGACCTCGCCACCGCCCTCAAGGACAGCGAGCGGCGCTACACCGCCGCCAATCCGAAAAGCGAGCAGCGCTTCCGCAAGGCCGCGGAGTCGATGCCCGGCGGCAACACCCGCACCGTCCTCCACTACAGCCCCTTCCCGGTCGCTTTCCAGAAGGGCGAGGCGCAGCGCCTCACCGACATCGACGGGCACGTCTACACGGATTTCCTCGGCGAATACTCGGCCGGCCTCTACGGTCATTCGCACCCGAAGATCATGGCGGCGGCGGAGCGCGCGCTCAAATCCGGCATCGTGCTGGGCGGTCCCAACGAATACGAGGCGGAGCTCGCGGCCTTGGTCAAGACGCGCTTCCCCTCGGTCGACCTGATCCGCTTCTGCAACTCCGGCACCGAGGCGAACCTGATGGCGCTGGTCACCGCGCGCGCGGCGACCGGCCGGAGCCACGTCATGGCCTTCGAGGGCGGCTATCACGGCGGCGTGCTGGCCTTCAAGGGCGGACCGTCCGCGGTCAACGCGCCGTTCCCCATGGTGATGGCGACCTACAACGACACCGACGCCACTCTGGCCTTGATCGAGAAGCACAAGAGCGAGCTCGCCGCCATCATCCTGGAGCCGATGATGGGCGGCGGCGGCGCGATCGCGGCGGATCGCGCCTTCCTGCAGGCGTTGCGCGACGCCTCGGCCAAGCACGGCATCGTCCTGATCTTCGACGAGGTGATGACGTCGCGGCTCTCGCCCGGCGGCTTGCAGGAGGCGCACGGCATCCGGCCGGACATGACGAGTTTCGGAAAGTACATCGGCGGCGGCTTCAGCTTCGGCGCCTTCGGCGGCGCGCGCCGGCTCATGGACCGGTACGATCCCACCAAGCCCGGCAGCCTCGCCCACGCCGGCACCTTCAACAACAACGTCCTGAGCATGGCCGCGGGAGCGGTGGGTCTCCGCGAGGTCTATACGCCCGAAGCCGCCCGCGCGCTGAGCGCCGCCGGCGAGAGTTTGAAGCAGCGCCTCAACGCGGCTTTCGCGGAGAAGAAGGTCGCGATGCAGGCGACCGGCATCGGCTCGCTGCTCAGCATTCACTTCCAACGCAAACCGATCCGGAGACCCGCCGATGTCGACTCCGCGGACGAGAAGCGCGCGCTGTTCCATCTCGAGATGATGCAGCGCGGCTATTATCTCGCGCGGCGCGGCTACATGGCGCTCTCGGTCGTGCTGGAGCCCAAGGACTACGACGGCTTCGTCGCGGCCGCTGGTGCCGTGGCTGACGAATACGCGTCCGTCTTGAAGGACTGAGGCCGGGGAGGGGCACGGGCATTCCGATCCCCTCCCCCTTGAGGGGGAGGTCAGGGTGGGGGATCGTTTTAGATTTCAGGATGCCTTGCGCGTGGTGCGCGGCGGCCACGTCGCGATCCTGGCGGCGCTGACGCTCGGCCTCAGCGGCTGTCTCGTCAGCGAAGCTCCGCTGATCGCGCCTAGCGAGGCCGCCTTTCCGCTGCCCGACCGCGCGGCCGCTGAACGCTTACATCCCGATGGCAACAACGGGTGGACGCACGAGGCGAATGACACCGCCTACCGTTCCGGGTCCGGCTATGTCGTCACCCGCGAGAACGGCGATGAGATGGAGCTCACCCTCAAGCGCATTGCGCCGAATGCGTTCATCGCGCAGACCGGGGGCCAGGAAGGCGGCTATCTCTACGGCCTGCTCGTCATCCAGGGTAATACGATTTACGAGTACGACGTCGATTGCGACGACTTCGACGCCGCGGACATGCAGCGCTATGGCTTCATCAAGAAGAACGAGTCCGACTGCACGGTGACCTCGGCCCAGGGCTTGGCGGCGAGCTACCTCGCCCAGCTGCAGAAAGGCCGCAAGGTCGCCACCGCCTACGTGCTGCGCTGACGATCAGGGAATCTCGTAGACTTCCACCTCGTCGGCGATGCCGCGCAGCGCATGCTGCTGGCGGACGGCACTGAGGCCGCTCTCTTGCAGCAAGGTCGAGGTCTGCGGATAAACCACCACCGGTGAGGTCACGAAGATCGAGCGCGACGTCGCGAGGCCTTGCACGCGCGCGGCAAGGTTCACGGTCTGGCCGAAATAGTCCTGGTGGTCGTTGAGCACGACGGCGAGACAAGGTCCCTCATGGATGCCGATCTTGAGCAGGAGATCCTCGCGGCCACGCTCATCGTTGAGCCGGTGCATCGCCTCGCGCATCCGGAGAGCCGCGGCGACGGCCCGGTCGGGCGTCGGAAACGTCGCCATCACCGCGTCGCCGATGGTCTTCACCACCGCGCCGGCTTCGGCGGCCACGATCTCGTTCAGCACCCGGAAATGCGCCCTCACGATGTCGAAGGCGGCGAGATCGCCGACCCGCTCGTAGAGCTCGGTCGAGCTTTTCAGGTCGGTGAACAGAAAAGTGAGGCTGGTGATCTTCAGCCGCTGGTCGACATCGAGCGTATCGGTGCCGTAGATGTCGCGGAAGGTCTGATTGGTCAGCAGCCGCTTCGCGGTCAGGAACGGCCGGCGCCGGCCCAGGAGGTCGTGGAGGTTGTCTCCCGCGATCCACACGCCCGGCAGCACCCGCAGGTCCGTGCGGTTCTCGAGCGCGAGCCTGAGTGGACCCGGGTGCAGTTCCGTGGTTCCGGTCGGCGCGCGCACCGCGTTGAAGACCATCGACAGGCTCTGCCGCTCGCGCGTCGGCTCGCCCTTCACGTCCACGAACTGCGCGGCATGCGTCACCGGGTCGAACACGATCACGAACTCCGCCGGCAGCTGCAACGACAGGAACGCCCGCTCGCCCGGCGGCAGCTCGATCTGCTCGAGGGTGATCTCCTCCATCTTCTGTTCGAGCGAGTCCTCCGGAAGATCGACGCCCGAGCTCCAAAAGATCTGGCGGAAGTACTCGACGGCGGGAAGCTCGTGCGGACTGTGCGCGGCGATCCGGCGGACCCGCGGGCTCACCGTGAAGGTGACTTCGACCATCTCGTCGAGGTTGGGTTCATACCCCGCGGCACAGAGGGCGCAGCTGTATTCGCTCCGGTTGACGGTCTTTAGCGTGGCGCCCGCCTCGAGCACGCCGCCGCAGCCGGGGCAGAGCACGTTCCAGGAAAGGTCGAAGAGCCCGATCCGCGCGGCGTGGAGGAAGGTCGAGATGACGCGCTCCTCGCCGATCCCGGCTTTGGCGGCGAAGGCCAGCGCGTTGATGCGGCAAAGCTCGCGGTCCCGGCCGTCCTGGACCAGCCCCTCGATCGCGCTTGCGGCACCGGCATCGGCCGATTTCCGCAAGACCGCAAACAGCGCCTCAGCCTCGCTCATGTCCGAAAGCTTACACCCAAAAACTAGCCGCCGATATTGCGTCTCATCAGACGAAGCAACCCCAGCAGCGCGAGGCAGACGAGCGCGAAGGCGCCCCAGATCCACCAGGGCGCCGCCATCAGCTCTCGGCCGAGGACCACCATGGTGACGACGATGGGCAGGATGCCTATCGCGGTGGTCCAGAGAAACCGCCACCAGGGCACGCCCAGGAGGCCGGCGGCGTAGTTCACGAGGTTGAACGAGATCACCGGCATCAGCCGGATCACCAGCAACGGCCCCGCCCGCATCGGGATCGCGTCGAGCTTCGTCCAATGCCGCGCCGGAATCAGACCGCGCACCGCCGGCCGCCCGAGGGCGCGCGCCAAGCCATAGGCGAGGATCGCTCCCAGCATGGCGCCGACCCAGGTCACCGCCACGCCCCACCACGGTCCGAACAGCATGCCGTTCGCGAGCGCGATGATCTCCGCCGGCAGCGGTACGAAAGAGTGCAGCACCATCAGGGCGATCGAGCCGAGCCACGACCAGGGCGCCCAGCTCCGCACCATCGCCTCGACATCGGCCGTGCTCATGCTGCCGAGATCGACGCCGCGCGCCCGAAGCCACAGCCAACCGCCGATGGCGGCGGCAATCAGCAGGAGGACGAGGCCAAACGCCGCAAGGGCCGCGGTGCGTCCTTCGACTCGTTTCGCTTGCTCAGGATGAGGGGCTGTTTTGCGCGGCATCCTCCATGAACCTCATCCTGAGCAAGCGAGCACAGCGAGCGCGTCGAAGGACGCACGATAGCGCTGCCATGGCGACTGAGAAAGGCGTTCTGCTATAAAGGGATTGGCTCGAAAAATAGGAGGACATGCATGACCGGTTTCACGAATCCTGCGCGCGAGCGGCTCCGGAAGGGCGAGGTTGCGCTCGGCTGCGGCGTCCGGCTCGCGCGCACGGTGGAGATCGCCAAGGTGATGGCGGTCTCGGGCTACGACTGGCTCTTCATCGACATGGAGCACGGCTCGATCGACCTCGACATCGCCTGCCAGATGGCGGTGGCGGCGCTCGACGCGGGCATCGCCCCGATCCCGCGCGTGCCCTCGGGCGAGTTCTCGATCGCGACGCGCCTCCTCGATGGCGGCGCCGCCGGGATCGTGATCCCCCACGTTGACACCGCCGAGGAGGCCCGCGAGATCGTCGACCGGCTCAAATACCCGCCCCAGGGCCACCGCTCCGTCGCCGGTGCCATGACGCAGCTGGGCTACCGGCCGCTGCCGCTCGCCGAGGCGACCCGCATCGTCAACGCCGAGACCTTGCTCGTCGTGATGATCGAGACGCCGCGCGCGGTGGAGAACGCCGAGGCGATCGCGGCGGTGCCGGGCATCGACGTGCTGCTGATCGGCACCAACGACCTCTCCATGGAGCTGGGCATACCCGGCGGCCTCGGCGATCCCAAGATCGTCGCCGCCTACGAGCGGGTGATCGCGGCTTGCAAGCGCCACGGCAAGCATGCCGGTCTCGGCGGCGTCTATACCGAGGACCTCATGCGCCAATATATCGGCATGGGCACGCGCTTCGTGCTGGGCGGCAACGATTTCAGCCTGGTGCTGCAGGGCGCCCAGGCGCGCGCCAAGTTCGTCCGGGGGCTCTCGGGATGAGCCGCGCTCAGCTCGGGCAGATGTAGCCAGTGCCGCCCGGCGCCTTGAAGCAGCCGACCGACTCCGGCAGGACATGCTTCGGGATCCAGAGCACGACGTCCGGGAAGAAGATGCAGAACGCGATCGCCGCGAAGAACACCACGTAGAGCGGCAGCGAGCGTACCAGCGCCACCGAGAAGCGGACGTTGACGAACTTCGCCGCCATGAGCAGCGCAAGGCCGTAGGGCGGCGTGATCAGCCCAAAGGCGAGCGTGGTGATGATCACCACGCCCATGTGCACGGGATTGATGCCGCCGAGGTCGGTCAGCTTGTTGATGATCGGCATGAAGATGATGATGGCGGGAATCGCGTCGACGAAATCGCCGATGATCACGAAGGCCGCCACCAGCAGAAACATGATGGTGCGGGGATCGGTTCCGGCGGTGTTGGTGATCCAGTCGGACACTTGGTCGGGACCGCGGAGGTAGGCGAGCATCCAGCCGAAGGCAGAGGCGCCCGCCACCGTGATGAGCGGGATCGAGTAGAGGAGGCCCGTCTTGACGAAGTCGAGGGGCAGCTCGCTCACATGCCGCCAGTTGAGGAATGGAATGGCGACCACGAGGATGTAGACGACGGCGACCAGGCCCGCCTCGGTGGGCGTGAACCAGCCCGTGAGGATGCCGCCCATGATGATGATCGGGATCACCAGCGGCAGCACCGCGTCTTTGGCGGCATTGAACAGCCCCAGGAACGACGAGCGCGGCTTCATGTGCCCGACCGGCCCGAAGAAGTAGCTGTAGATCATGAGGCCGATGCCGACCAGCACGCCCGGCACGATGCCACCCAGGAACAGCCCCGCGATCGAGACGTTGCCGGTCGCGCCATAAACCACCGCCATGATGCTGGGCGGGATCAGATTGGCCATGGTGGAGGCGGACGCGATCAGCGCTGCGACGAAGCCGGCGTCGTACCCCTCTTTCGCCATCGAAGGTGCCAGCGTGCGCGAGAGCACGGCGACATCCGCGGAGGACGAGCCCGAGATGCCCGAGAAGAACATGCTGAAGAGCGTGACCACCTGCGCGAGGCCGCCGCGCAAATGGCCAATCATCGCCTGGCTGAGGTTGATCATGCGGCCGACCACGTTGGCCGAGGTCATGAGCTCGCCAACCAGCAGGAAGAACGGCACCGCCAGCAGCGCCTCGGAATCGACGCCGTTGAACAGCTGCGCGATGATCGAGGGGAAGCTGATCGGCGTGAGGGCCGTGGCGATCAGAACCCCGGCGATCAGGCTGAACGCCACGGGGACGCCAAGGTACCCGAACGCCAGGAAGAGAAATCCCATCAGCAGGAGGATCGCGCCGCTGCTCATCGCCGGCTCTGCTACTCGTAGCCTAGGGCATGCTCTGGCTCCGGCTCGGCTGACTCGAAGCCGTTGCGCCAGCCGTTCCAGAGCTGCTCGATCGTGAACAGCATGATGAGCGCACCCGCGATCGGGATCACCGCGTAGTAGGACGCGAGCGGCGTCATCGAGGGCATGCGGAAGTTGCCGAACCCTTGCAGGAAATTGATGTAGCCGAAGTAGGTCATGCAAAACGCGACCGCCAGCACGACGCAGCGGTTGAACGTCTCGACCAGAAGCCGCGCCGTGCCGTGCATGGTTTCGGTGATGGCGGAGAGGTAGAGGTGGTCGTTGCGCCGCGTTGCCACCGCGGCGCCGATGAAAATGCCGTAGACGAAGAACGTGCTGGTGACCTCCTGCAGCCACAGCCAGGGTGCGCCGATCGTGCGCGTGAGCACGTCGAAGAATACCGAGGTGCTGAAGCCCACGAGGCAGATGCCGCAGAGCACCATGATGAGGGCCTCGAGACCGTCGAGAGCCCGCCACTTCAGGTGGCGCTGCGAGTCGAGAACGAGGCGGCTCTGTCGTTTCATCGAGCGATCGCTATCGGGAGCCCGGAAAGAAAAGGCCGGTGCGAGCGCCGGCCTTTTCAGAGCTCACCGGGGGGATCCGCCCGCTCACTTCACCGCGCGGACGAGCGTCATGAGCTCGACCGCATTGGGCCCGAGCTCCTTGGCGATCTTGTCCTGAATGGGCTCCGCGATCTTGACGAAGCCGGACTTGTCGACGTCCTTGACGAACTTGACGCCGATCTTCTCGAGCTTGGCCATGGAATCATGCTCGAGGCCGAGCGCATAGGTGGGCTCCAGGCGATTGACCTCGTCGGCCGCGGCCTGCACCCACTTCTTCTGCTCGTCGCTGAAGCTGTTCCAGGCCTTGTCGCTGACCCAGATGCAGTTGATGTTCGCCTCGTGCTCCGACATGGACATGATCGGCGCGACCTCATAGTGCTTGTTGGACAAGTAGACGTTGACGCCGTTCTCGGCCACGTCGACGACGCCGGTCTGCAGCGAGGTGTAGACGTCGCCGAAGGGCATATGGACCACTTGGGCGCCATAGGCGGGGAACATGGTGTCCTCCGTCGGCGTCGCCTGAACGCGGACCTTGAGCCCTTTGATATCTGCGATGCTGTGGATCTCTTTCTTGCTGTAGAAATCGCGCAGACCGAGCGTGATCAGGGTCAGCGTCTGGGCTCCCTGCACCTTCTCCTTGACCATCTTGCGGAAGGCCGCAACCACCTTGGGATCGCTGATCGCCTTTTTAAGATGATCCTCGTTCTTGAAGATGAAATGGATCGAGAACACGCCGGCCTCGGGCGCCACCGTGGCGGCATTCGCTGTCGCCGTGATGATGAAGTCGATGTCGCCGGTGCGGATCTTCTGCAACATCTGCGGCTCTTGACCGAGCTGCGCGCCGGGGAACTGATCGATGATCATCGTCCCCTTGCTGAGCTCGTTCAGCTTGGCGGCGAAGGTGTCGCCCGCAAACCCGTAAGCGGTGGTGTGCGGCTGGTCGTAGCCGAAGGTGAAGTGCTTTGCGCTCTGCGCGTTGGCTGGTGGTGCCGCGAGCGCAAGGCCCGCGACCGCCAGAACGCCGCCCAGAAGCGACCACGCTCGATTGACCGACATGACAATCCTCCCCCGATGTTTCGCGCCTCTGCCGGACGGCGGGCGTGTCGAATTATTGTGCCGGATCAACTCTATTGGTCGGCTATCCCGCGGGCAAGCTTGGATTGAGATCGCTCTAACAGGCTGCTGAAAAACTCTGCACTGATTGCGATTTTCTTTGGGGATGCGAGCGGTGGCGAGTTTGATGTGTGGCTCCAGGCACCGGGAGCGAGTGGGCTCAAGCTGGCGCGGCGAGCAGCTTTGGGGTGGGATCGACGGACGACCCTCTCGGGCGTAGAGCCCCTCAAAGGCCTTGTTCGGCCCAGCCAGCGCCTCGTTCACGATCTCTCGGATCAAGCGCAACGGGTGATCCTGGGCGATCCGCGTCTCCAGATCCACGTAGGCAAACAAGCTTCCCGCCCGCTGATCCGATCCCCGCATGACATCCCCCTGCAGCTTC